>JAEERB010000055.1 GCA_016285615.1 Bacteroidales bacterium | reverse complement strand
TATCGGCCTTGGCCTTATCTTCAAGAGTCGTGCCACTTCGGGCGGTACCGACATTATCGCTTCTATCATTGCTAAGTATGTGAAACACATTCCGATAGGTACCATCCTGATGATTGTTGACTCGGTTATCGTATTGGTAGCTTTAGTTGCCTTCAACGACTGGACCGTGCCGCTCTACTCGTGGCTCATCATCTATGTCACAGGCGTGGTTATCGATAAGGTGATTGCCGGCTACACGGCGGGCAAGGCGCTGCTCATCATCTCGGATAAGCACGAGCAGATTAAAGACGAGATTCTGAATACCATGCATCGCGGTGGTACTTACCTCAAGGCCGAAGGCATGTATTCGGGCAGAGATAAGAAAATTATCTATACCACGTTGACCAGCAAGGAGATACCTGGACTTGTCACCAAAGTGCATCATATCGACCCCGAGGCGTTCATTTCTATCGTCGATGTGGCCGAAGCTCTTGGTGAAGGCTTTACACCCTTAGAAGAAAGGGCACTTTAGCATATTGTCTGCCATTCTGTCATACTTATTTCTTGGCACAATTATTGTTTAATATAATGTGTCACGAAAATAATTTTATAAAAATATAAACTATGCAAACAGGTAATATTAATGTCAAAACCGAGAATATCTTTCCGGTAATCAAGAAGTTCCTCTATTCAGACCATGATATTTTCTTGCGCGAACTGATTTCCAACGCCGTGGATGCCACACAGAAACTGAAAGTGTTGGTGCGTCAGGGCAAAGCTAAATCAGAACTGGGTGACATAACGATCGATGTCAAGGTGGACAAGGAGAACAAGACGTTGCATGTTATCGACCATGGTATCGGTATGACAGCCGAAGAGGTGGACAAATACATCAACCAGATAGCCTTCTCGAGCGCAGAGGAGTTCCTGGAGAAGTACAAAGGCACCGACGCTGCCAACATCATCGGTCACTTCGGTTTGGGCTTCTATTCGGCCTTTATGGTAGCTTCGAATGTTGAAATCATCACCAAGTCGTATCAGGAAGGTGCTCAAGCGGTTAAATGGTCATGCGACGGCTCGACAGAGTATCAGATGACAGAGGTGGAGAAGAAAGATCGCGGTACGGAGATTATCCTTCACATTGCGGAGGATGCTGAGGAATTTTTGGATGAGTACAAGATTGTGGGCTTGTTGAAGAAATATTGTCGCTTCCTGCCCGTGCCCATCCGTTGCGGTATGGAGAAAACGTGGGAAAAGCCCGAAGGTGAGGAGAAGGAAAAAGAGGTTGAGAAGCCGCGTATCATCAATAATACCAATCCGTTATGGAAGCAGTCGCCCAGCGAACTTACCGACGAGGATTATCTGAAGTTCTACCGTGAGCTTTATCCTGCCACTTTCGAGGAGCCGCTGTTCCATATTCATTTGAATGTGGATTATCCTTTCAACTTGACGGGTATTCTCTATTTCCCGAAGGTGAAGAGCCATTTGGAATTGCAAAAGAATAAAGTGCAACTCTATTGTAATCAGGTGTTTATTACCGACCAACTGGAAGGTATCATCCCTGAGTTCATGATGTTGCTGCATGGCGTTATCGATTCGCCCGACATTCCGTTGAATGTGTCGCGTTCGTACCTGCAGTCGGATGCCAATGTGAAGAAAATCTCTACGCACATCACCAAGAAGGTGGCCGACAAGCTGGAGGAGATGTTCAAAAACAACCGTGAGGATTTTGAGAAGAAGTGGGACGATATCAAGGTGTTCATCCAGTACGGCTGTATCACCGATGAGAAGTTCTACGAGCGTGCGTCGAAGTTCATGTTGCTGAAGAATACCGAAGGCAAGTATTTCACGCTGGATGAGTACAAGGCACATATCGAGACGTTGCAGAAGGACAAGAACGATGTGCTGGTATATCTGTACGCCGCAAATACCGACGAGCAGCATCTATACATCCAGGCTGCCAAGGAAAAGGGTTATGATGTGCTGCTGATGGATGGTATTCTCGATACGCACTTTGTGAACATGCTGGAGCCGAAGATGGAGAAGTGCCGCTTTGCCCGTGTCGATTCCGACATTATTGACAAGTTGATTGAAAAAGAGGAAACTCAAATTTCAAAACTTTCTGATAAAGAGCGTGATAGCTTGAAGGAAATCTTCGAAAAGAATGTTCCCGCCAAGGAGAAATACACGGTGTTGGTAGAAAGTCTGAGCGAGAGCGATCTGCCTGTGATGATTACGCAGAACGAGTTTATGCGTCGTTTCAAGGATATGGAGAAATTGTCAGGGCAGCAGGGATATTACGGCAATTTCGAGAACTACAACCTCGTAGTCAATGGCAACCACCCGCTGGCTTCCAGAATTTTGAATGAAGAGGATGCGGAGAAGAAGGATGCTCTGACACAACAACTTATTGACTTGGCATTGCTGTCGCAGAATATTCTGACGGGAGAGAAGTTGAGTCAGTTTGTAAAGCGTAGCATCGACCTGCTATAATTTCAGACGATCGAAATTTTTTCCGAATACACTATTGGTTTTGACGACACTGATGAATGCGGTGTCGTCAATTTCTTTTATAATGCGGATGATGTTCACGCGGTCGGTGCGGTGGGCGATGACGAGCAGGATGTCGCTGTCGTTCTTGCTGTACGAGCCGTAGCCTTTGAGCAGAGTAGCGCCACGGTGCAAGTCCTTGTTGATACGTTCGGCAATCTCTTCATTTTTTGAGGAGAAGACGAAAAACTGGAAAGTCTGCTTGTAGCCGTCAATAACCACATCGACAATATAGGCTGAGACAAACATCACCACCATACTGTAAACCAGTTTCTCTATTGAGTGGACGGTGAGGTAGGAGGAAGCAACGATAAGTATGTTGGAGTAAAGAGATATGCGGCCAAAGGAGATGTTTCGGTATTTGCCAATGATGAGAGCTATGATGTCGGTGCCGCCCGTATTGCCGCCATTAGAAAGGGCTATGCCAATGCCTGCGCCAGCCAAAGCGGCGCCAATGAGGGCGCACATGAAGGTGTCGTTGACTAGAGGCTGGGTGAAGATGCTTTCCCAGATACTGAAAAATACCGCCAGAATGCCCGTGCATATCAAGGTGTTGATGCAAAACTTCGGACCGAGTATTTTCCATGCGATGACGACTAGGATAACATTGAGTATGAGGGTGGTAAGTCCAACAGGAATGAAGCCGGTAGCGAAATAGACAACCGCAGCCATACCACTGACGCCGCCGCCTGTCATTTGGTTGGGGATTAGAAATGCCGACCATGCAAAAGTGAACAGGGCCAGTCCTATGGTAATCATAAACCATTGGCGGATTTCTTTCCAGATTTTCTTCTTGTCCATAATGAAGTAGTTTGAGAGTGCAAAAATAGTGTATAATTTACAATTTACAATGAATAATGTATAATTAAGAACAAAGAACAGAGAACAAATTCAAAAAATAGAAAAAAGTACAGACGCACGGCCGTGCGTCTCTTCTACAACACTCCTCTCTTCAACAATTCCCTCCTCCCTACAACATTATAATAATATGACCACCAACACCTCTTTGGGTGGTGTTTTCTTCTTTTTCAGAAAAAAAAGGACAAAAATCACACGATAGTTTCTTATTCACTTCAATACTAACATTTTACATAAACAATTATCACACAATAACATAAGATACCCTTTCGTAAAAAAAACAAATTTTATAAAGGGATAATCTGCAGGTTAAAAATTTTTTGTAATTTAGCACCCTCAAAAAATAGCGCAAGGAGAGATGGCCGAGTGGTCGAAGGCGCACGCCTGGAAAGTGTGTAAACGCCGAAAGCGTTTCAAGGGTTCGAATCCCTTTCTCTCCGCCAAAACAATGAAACAAATTAGAATAGAAAACAATAAAACAATTTTTTAAATCAAAAGTAAAGTTCATTATGAAAAAACTCATTGCTTTATTTACCGTAATAGGTTTCCTTACCTTCGGTATGGCAAACGCTGCGTTTGCACAGAAGAAAGATCAAAAAGCTGCTCCTGCAGACACTACTGAACAAGTTCAGGCCGAGCAACCTGCTGAAACAGCCCAACTGATTGAAGATGAAAACGAAGTTATCGAACAGAGTCTTCACTACACCTTGAAAGAGAAGTTCATCCAGGGTGGTGCTATGTGGATGTCATTCGTGCTCATCTGCTTGATCGCAGGTTTGGTATTCGTTATCGAAAGAATTTTCTACCTCAACATGGCAAGTGTTAACTCAGGCAAACTGTTGAGCAAACTGGAAGAGGCTTTGAAAACCGGCGGTATTGAAAAAGCAAAAGCTCTCTGCCGCGACACCAAAGGCCCCTTGGCAGGTGTGTTCTATCAAGGTTTGGACCGCTACGATGAAGGTCTCGAATCAGTAGAAAAAGCCGTTGTTTCTTACGGTGGCGTTCAGATGAGCAAACTGGAGACCAACCTCAGCTGGATCGGCTTGTTCATGGCTTTGGGCCCCATGTTGGGTTTCGCTGGTACTGTAATCGGTATGGTTCAGGCATTCGATGATATCGAACGCGCAGGTGATATCTCCCCGACCATTGTTGCCGGTGGTATGAAAGTGGCCTTGTTGACTACCGTATTCGGTTTGTTCACCGCTATCATTCTCCAAATATTCTACAACTACATCCTCTCTAAGATCGACTCTATCGTGAACGATATGGAAGACGCTACCATCTCCTTCATGGATATCCTGATCAAAAATAAAAAATAAACCAAATTTAGGTTTATAACTCAATAATTATTAGAAGATTATGAGAAGAATAACAAATATAGTCATTTTTGCGGTAGGTATCATCACCTGTCTCTTGACCTTGTGGTTCGTGGTCGGCTTCGACCAGAAGAAATCCGACAAGTTTGACGAGGTGTGCGTGCTGAAAGAAAACAACCCCGAAATGCTGGCTGCTTTCAAATCCGCAACCCCTGAAACTCTTCCCCAAGTAATCGCGACTTACCAGACCAAGGCCGACACCATGAACGCCCAACTGAAAGCCGCTCAACTCCAAAAGGACATTCTCTATACCTATATTTGCCAACTGGAAGAACAGACCGAGGAGACCTTCCCCGCCTTCCAACAGGATTTTGACCATTATTCAAAAGTTCTTTTCGCACAATGCGACAATGCCGAGAAATATATCAACGGCTTTGGCAAAGTAAAGAATTTCAAAGGTCTGGAGAAATACATCGAATCGTTGAAGAAAGAGTATGCCGGTATCAAGAACGACTACCTGGTACAAAAGGAAAACCTGAAAGTGACCAACTCTATCTTGGCTCAAGCTAACGCCATCAACGATATCGTATCAACCAGCAAGAAAGAAACCGAACTGAAGAACTTCCAGGATGACCTGGGCTCGTTCTCAAAAGGTTCCACCACTTTGAACATCGCTATCATCTTCGTTTATATCATTGTCTTCCTGACCATTGGTCTGCTGTTGTTCTTCTCTATCATGAACATCGCCGGCAATTTCAAGGAATCGTACAAAGGATTGCTCGGACTGGTGGCTTTGGTTGTTATCTTCCTTATCGGCTATGCCATCTCCTCTCCCGAGCTGACCGATTCAGCCATCAAGATGCAGGTTACTGGCCAACAGCTGAAATGGATGGGTGGCGGTATGTTCACTTTCTATGTCGTATTTTTCGGAGCGATACTGGCAATTGTCGGTACCATTATTATGAACGCAGTTAAAAAAGCTAAATAAAATGGCAAGAAAAGCACCAGGAATTAACACGGGTTCAATGGCAGACATCTCCTTCCTGCTACTGACCTTCTTCTTACTCACCTCGTCTATCAATACCGAGCAGGGTATTCCGAGAAGATTACCCCCTCCCAAAGACGAGAATGCAAAGGACATCAAAGCCGATATTAACAAACGTAACGTTTTGAACGTTTTGGTGAACTTTAACGATGCATTGTGGGTAAACGGTGAAGAATTGAACATCTCTCAACTAAAAGAGAAAGCCAAGGAATTCTTGGAAAACCCGGCTAATCAGGCAAACCTCCCCGAAAAGGAAATCAAAGAGATTGACAACATTGGTGAATTTGCCGTTTCGAAGGGCGTAATTTCTCTTACCAACGACCAGAGTACAAGTTACGAAATGTATGTTCAGGTACAGAATGAGCTGGAAAAGGCAGTGAACGAACTGCGCGACAAAGTGTCTGTTTCTTACTTCGGCAAGAAATACGACGCTCTTGACACCGCATTGAGAAAATCTGTCCAGAAGGCCATCCCCATGAACATCTCAGAAGCTCCTCCAATTGATTACAGTAAAGCAGAATAATTATGGCACGTTTTAGAAAAGGCGAAAAAAAGGAAGTTCCGGAAATCAATACCGGCTCCATGTCCGATATTATCTTCATGTTCTTGTTTTTCTTCATGGTGATTACCAATATGCGTGAAGCCACCCTGAAAGTGAAATACACGCCTCCTAAGGCCACCGAGATCCAAAAACTGGAGAAAAAATCGCTGGTTGCCAACATCTATATCGGAGCTCCCCTCGGCAAAAACGAGAATACCCTTCCTCCTGGCAAAATCTCCGTTCAGCTGAACGATCAGACCATCAAGCAAGAAGACCTGGTTCGCGACGTGAGAGACTTTATCGGTACGGAAAAGGAATCTCGCTCGGAAGCCGACAAGCAGAAGCTGACATTCTCTTTAAAAGTTGACAAGGACGTACAAATGAGATACGTAAACACCATCAAGGCTGAATTACGTAAGAATAACGCCCTGAAAATCAATTACGCAACAGGTAAAAAATCTGAAATCAACAAATAAAATATTCACTTAAATTAAAAGCTGATATGAAAAAATTAATCTTTACCCTTTCGCTTATGTGTCTGATTGTAAGCATTTCAGCACAACAAGCAACCACTTTTGTTCCCGCTAACTATGCGGCACAAAAGACCGTTCTTACCGGTAATGAAATTGGCACTGCTCCCGCTATTAACACCCCTATGATGTTAAAAGCCGCTAAAGCCAAATACATCGGTACTACTTTCTACGATTGCCAATCCAACTCGTCAATCGGCCAAAGAATTATTGCTCACCAAGACGGAACCGTCAGCGCATGCTGGACTGGTGCTGCTGCTAATGCAGACACCCGTGGTACCGGTTACAACTACTTCGATGGCAGCAAATGGGGTCCCAACACCACCAACCGCATCGAACAATCAAAACATGGCTGGCCTTCTATGGTAGCCGTAGGTAATGCCGAAATCGTTGCCTCTCACAATGGCGTAAGAGGTCTGACCATCTCTTCCCGCGCCACCAAAGGTACGGGCGAATGGAACTACAGCACCCTCGTTGGTCCTGAAGTAACCACTACAGACGGTACATCCACCGCTTTGATGTGGCCCACCATGGTTGCTAATGGCAATACCATCCACCTCTTCTGCTGCACCGATCCTGATGGCGAATATCATGGAACCGTTGCACAAGGTGTTTATTACAAAGGTACTTACAATGCATCTACCAATACCGTAGAATGGGGTGAACCCACCATCATCCCCGGTACCGGTTCAGACGCTGGTATTCTGGAATACGGCGGCGACGGCTATAACATGGCTGTTAACGGCAACAATGTTGCTATTCTCTTCTGCAACAACTCCTCCGACTTGTTCTATTGCATCAGCAACGACAATGGTGCTACTTGGACCAAGAACGTTATTTTCGACAACCCCATCGAAAACTACAAAGAATCAACCACTTTGGTAACCGACACCCCCTACACCACCGACGGCAATGGCTCTATCGCTATTGGTGACGACGGTATCGTACACGTAGCATTCGGTATCACCCGTTTCATGAACGACAAAGTTAATGATGGTCAATACAAATACTTCCCCGGCATTGGCTCATGCCTCTACTGGAACTCTACTATGGAACCCATCGAAAGAGTTGACAGTCCCTTATTTGCTCTTGATCCCCAATACCTGCTTGACAAATATACTATCATGACCATGATGGATTTGACTGGCGACAGCATGTTATACTACCTCAGAAACCTTGGCTTTGCCAAATACGGCACTGGTATGGTAAGTATGCCTCAATTAGCTGTAAAAGACGGCAAAGTTTATTGGATCTATACCAGCATGCTCGAATATCCTTTCTACGATGCAGGTGGCCAAAAGAACTATCAATTCAGAGGCGTCTTCGGTATCAAATCTGATGACAATGGTCAAACTTGGGACAAAACCAAGATCAGCTGGCTGTCATACCTCCCCGAACTCTTCCAAGTTGATTGGGACGCTTACAATGCACTCGACTCAACGGCTACCGTTGACCAAATGCAAGAAACCATCATCACTGAAACTGAAAACGTTTATCCCGTTTTGGCTCGTGATATCGTAGATGGCAAATTGAATATGTTCTGGCAGAGCGGTTACCTGGCAGGTTGCAGCATCAAGGAAAACAATGTAGCTATTTCTCCCAACGAATCCTACATGTACTGGTTGAGAATTGATGCCAACGAACTGGGTACTTTCAACAACATCGGCGAGGTTTGCAAGGGTAACTTCCAAGGTATCACTCCTAACAACTCATTGTCAGAAATGAGAATTTACCCCAACCCCGCAATGGAAAGCGTAAATATCCAAGTTGCTTCTTCAAAGAACGAACAAGTAAGACTGACCATCAGCAACCTGCTCGGCCAAGTTGTTTACACCGAAAGCACTCAACTCTACAACGGCATTAACTACATGAAGGTTAATGTTTCTAACCTGAAGAGCGGTGTTTATGTAGTAAACGTTAAGTCGAACAGCGGTTCTACTACTCAAAAATTGATTGTAAGATAATTACAACCATAACTACTACAAAAAAGGGTAACCGTCGTGTTACCCTTTTTTGTGCTATTTGAAAACCACTATAATTCAGGCGATTATGATAAAATCAATGACCGGATTCGGCAAGAGCACCTTTACTTGCGAAGGCAAATCCGTCGTAATAGAAATTAGAACCCTCAACAGCAAACAGCTGGACCTGAGCACCAAATGCTCCAATATCTTCAAAGAGAAAGAAAACGAGATCCGCTCATTAGTGGCACAACAGCTCGAGCGCGGCAAAATCGATGTTGTCATCTATATCGAGAAAAACGAACAGGCCTCACTGACCATCGACAAGCAGTTGGCCAAGACATACTTCGACGAACTGACCGCCCTCTCGAAAGAGATAGGCAACCCTGTCGAAAGTGACATCTTCTGTCAGGTGCTCCGCATCCCCGACGTGATGAAGACGGCCAACGATATGCTGAGCGAAAACCTGTGGGAGCAACTGCACGACGCCCTGCTCGCCACTTGCGACCAAGTGAACCAATACCGTACCAGCGAAGGCGCCGCCCTGGCTATAGACCTTGAAAAGCGCGTGCGACTCATCGACAGCTTTGTCGATAAAATCGTCCCCTTCGAGCAGCCCCGCATCGACAGACTACGCGAAAAGTTCACCGCCGCCCTCAACGACCTCAATGTGCCCGGCGGCTTCGACTCGAACCGACTGGAACAAGAACTCATTTTCTACATCGAGAAACTGGACATCACCGAAGAAAAAGTGCGCCTGAAAAAACATTGCCAATACTTCCTCGAAACCATGCGCGAAAACCAGTCAAACGGCAAAAAACTGGGCTTCATCGTGCAGGAAATGGGCCGCGAAACCAACACCATCGGCTCCAAATGCAACGACAGCGATATCCAGCAAATCGTGGTGCAAATGAAAGACGAAGTGGAGAAAATCAAAGAACAACTTGCCAATATACTTTAACGGCCATTTTTAGCCATTTTAAGCAATAAAGTCATGGGAAATATACTTTCGCTCGTCGGCAGACCCAATGTGGGCAAATCGACCCTTTTTAACCGCCTGACCAAGACCAAAGAGGCCATCGTGGACTCGACCGCCGGGGTGACCCGCGACCGCAATTATGGCAAGTCGGAATGGAACGGCTACGAGTTCTCGGTCATCGACACGGGCGGCTACGTGGTGGGCAGTGACGACATCTTCGAGAAGGAGATTCGCAAGCAGGCCGCCATCGCCATCGACGAGTCGGACGTGATTGTGCTCGTGGTGGACGGCCGCGAGGGCCTGTCGCCTCTGGATGAGGAGATTGCCGACATGCTGCGCCGCTCGAAGAAGCCCTTCTACCTTGCGGTCAACAAAATCGACAGCCCATCCAACTTCTTGGATTACACCGAGTTTTATGCGCTCGGTCTCGAAACTATATTCCCCATCTCGGCCGTGTCGGGCAGCGGCACCGGCGACCTGCTCGATGAAGTGGTGAAACATTTCAAAAAGGATGCCGACGAGAATTTGGACGACATTCCGAAGATTACCATCGCCGGCAAGCCCAATGTGGGCAAGTCGTCCATTATCAACACTTTCCTTGGCTACGAACGTCATATCGTCACCCCTATCGCCGGCACCACCCGCGACTCTATCTACACCCGCTACAACAGTTTTGGCTTCGACTTCTACCTTGTTGACACTGCGGGACTTCGCAAAAAGAAAAAAGTGGAGGAAGATCTCGAATTCTACTCAGTCATGCGCTCCATCAGAGCCATCGAAAACAGCGACGTCTGCATTGTTATGGCCGACGCTTCCACGGGCTTCGACGCACAGGACATCAACATCTTCAGCCTGGCCGTGCGCAACCGCAAAGGCGTGGTCTTGGTGCTCAACAAGTGGGATTTGGTAGAAAAGGACAACAAAACACACAAGCAATACGAGGAGCTAGTGAAAAACCGCATCGCCCCATTTTCCGATGTGCCCATCATTTTCACCTCCGTACTCAACAAGCAGCGCATCTACAAAGTGCTTGAATCGGCGGTGCAAGTATATCAGAACCGCCAGCGCAAAATCCCCACTTCGGTTCTCAACGATGAGCTGTTGCCCATCATCCAACAGACACCGCCGCCCATCAATAAGGATAAAGTGGTGAGAATCAAATATGTAACACAACTACCCACCCCATTCCCCGCCTTCGCCTTCTTCTGCAACCTGCCGCAATATGTCACCGACAGCTACAAGCGGTTCCTCGAAAACCGCATCCGCGAGAAATGGGACTTCTCAGGGGTTCCGATGGAAATCTATTTCAGAAAGAAATCATAAATTATAAAGTTATGAAACGGTTAATACTTCTTGTATTTTGTTGTATTACAATAAATTATGCAACAGCCCAAAATGTTGATACGTATCAAAGTTGGTCAGCATTGTCGCAATTTGCCAATGAAGAAGTTCTTAGCTACGATATAGATTTCTCCAATGCGACAATCAATGCACAAGAAGTAGAGATTTTCATAGCACATGAGTCACGTTGGGAAGAAGGCCTCGAAGACATCAGTTACCGCTTTATGACCGCTTTCAACCAACAGGCCTTCCAAGGAAACACACCTCACCGTATTTCCCCCATGCAAAAATATCCGTACACCTTGCATGTAAAAGTTTTACAAGTTACCACTTGTCTGTTTTCCAAACATAAAACACATATTAAAGCCATTGTATCCATTACCGACCAGAATGGAATAACCCTGTTTTCCAAACAAGTTGAGGAAAGGAATGGCATTTTCGGCACTCATTTGCGCCTAATTGGAGACGCTTTACAAGCCGTTGGCGAGACAGTAGGACGTGCATTCTATCGTTACGCAATTCCTCAAAAATCAGCGTATTAACAGGTGCCTGAGCCTGTCGAAGGCACCGCCCATGTTACTTCATCGTAAAGTACTGTGCGGCATTGTTATAGCAAATGCCTTCAATCATATTTTTCAATAATTCTTCGTCGTAAGGAATCTCACCGCTTTCGACATCCTTGCCCAACAGGTTGCAAAGGATACGGCGGAAATAGTCGTGCCGCGAGTACGACAGGAAACTGCGCGAGTCGGTGGTCATGCCGATAAAGCGGCTCAGCAAGCCCTGCGCCGAAAGGATGTTCATCTGCTGTTCCATGCCGTCCTTGTTATCCAAGAACCACCAAGCGGGGCCATACTGCATCTTGCCAGCAATCTTTCCATCCTGGAAGTTGCCAATCATAGTGGCCAGTACAGCATTGTCGCGCGGATTGAGGTTGTAGAGCACAGTTTTGGTGAGCGTGCCATTCTCTTCCAATCTATTGAGGAACAGCCCCATCGAGCGGGCGTACGAAAAATCGTGAATAGAGTCCACACCGCAGTCGGCGCCGATTTGCGCCAGTTTGCGTTTGTTCACGCCACGCAACGCACCCACATGGAACTGCTGTACCCAACCCTTCTCGTAGTTCCAGCAAGCGAACTTAAAAAGCAAGTTGGCCATAATCTGCGTTTGCTCTTCAGTGGTCAGCTCTTTGCCCATACGCGCTTTTGTAAACACCTGAGCTACATGTTCTTCCGAATAAACCTGTATGGGGAACGGGAACTCAAGGCCGTGGTCCGACAGACGGCAACCATGGTCGTGGAAGTACTGATGGCGGGCATAGAGCACATCGCAATAGGTTTGGTAATCGGCAATGCCCACATTCTGCACAGCCGCCAGCTTGTCGATATAGGCGTTAATTTTAGCTACATCGCTAAAATTCATTGCTTTATCAGGACGGAAAGCCATAGAGACGGTGATTTCAAAACCTGATTCTTTAATCTTGTCGTGGAATTCGAGCGAGTCGGCAGGGTCGTCGGTGGTGCAAGCTGTCTTGACCTTGAATTTCCGCATCAGTCCACGCACACTGAAATCATCCTGTTGCAACTGCTCTTCGGTCTGCCGATAGATTTTTTCGGCGGTCGAAGGATTGAGCAACTCCTTGCAGCCGAAGGGGAACTTCAGTTCGAGGTGCGTCCAATGGTAGATGGGATTGCGCAGCGCTGCGGGAATGGTCTCTGCCCATTTCATAAACTTCTCATAATCAGAAGCATTGCCCGTGATATAATCCTCTGGAACACCATTGGCACGCATCAAGCGCCATTTGTAATGGTCGCCAGCCAGCCAGATCTGAGTCAGATTGGCAAATTTGCGGTCTTCGTAAATTTCCTCGGCCGGCAGATGGCAATGGTAATCGAAGATGGGCATATTTTCGGCATAGCGATGAAAAAGGTCGCGCCCAGTGGCGTTCTGCAACAGAAAATCAGGATGCACAATGGTGTTAACTATCTGTGTCATAAGGCGGAATGTTAAATTCAGAATTCAAAGTTCAAAATTCAAAATGGTAATTACAAAAATACGAAGAATTATTAAGTTATGAAAATGTTGATTTGTTGAAGTGAGTAGTGAACAGTGAGAAGTGAAAAATCGCTAACAACTAGAAACTAACAGCTAAAAACTTTTTTGTTCTTTGTTTTCCATTCCGCAAGCATAGCATATACATCAAAATAATATTTTGAAAATAATGATATTAATGAAAAAAACATTATATTTGCAGCCCTAAAAAACAAAAGTGAAACCTGAGGATAAAAAGAAGGAATATCAACTGAGAATTGCCGGCTTAGAAATTGGAAATCATACATTTTCAATGACTTGCGACAAAGCGTTCTTTGAAATTTCAGAACTCACGCAGTTACAGGACGGGGAGATAAAGGTGCAGATTAAAATGGAAAAAAGTGAGAAAATGATGGACCTGAAGTTCCATTTCAACGGAAAAGTCACCGCTCCATGCGACCGTTGTCTCGACCCTGTGGAGCTGCCTCTCGACTTTGACGAGCATCTGGTTGTCAACCTGGTGCCCACCGAAGAGAAGACTTCCACCGAGGACGATGACATCTGGATGATTAACGAAAACGACAGCGAACTGGATTTGTTCCACTTCATCTACGAATCCATCCTGCTGGCTCTGCCTCAGCAGATTATTCATCCCGACATCGATGGTAAGCCCTCCTGTAACCCTGAAATGATAAAAATACTGGAAGATCTTTCCAACAAGAAACCCGAAACGGATCCTCGCTGGGAAGCTCTGAAAAACATAAAATTAGATTAACTTTAAAACATAATAATCATGCCGAATCCCAAAAGAAGACACTCAGCTATAAGAAGAGACAAGAGAAGATCTCACGATTTCATCACCGCTCCCCAGCTGACTACCTGCAGCCACTGCGGTGCCACCATTCTGACTCACAGAATTTGTCCTGAATGCGGCTACTACCGCGGCAAACAGGCTATTGAAGTTAGTGGCGACGCTCAATAATCGCAACTTATAACCTCATAAAAGGATGATGCGCGCTGCGTGTCATCTCTTTTCTTATTTTGTTGGGTATGAAATTGATATTTGCCACACACAACAAACACAAACTGGAAGAGGCACGTGCAATCGCAGGTGCCTGTTTTCATATTGTAGGGCTCACCGACCTGGACTTCCACGAGGAGATTCCCGAAACCGCCGACACGCTGCAGGGCAACGCGCTGCAGAAAGCCCGCTACGTGTTCGAGCGCTTTCACACCGACTGCTTTGCTGATGACACAGGCCTCGAAATCGCCGCCCTCGACGGCCGCCCGGGCGTCTATTCGGCCCGCTATGCCGGCGAACACTGCACCTACCAAGATAATGTGCAAAAGGTGCTGCGCGAGATGGAAGGCATGACTCAGCGCGAGGCGTGCTTCAAAACCGTCATTGCCTTGATATTAGACGGTCAGGAGTATCTTTTCGAAGGTCGCGTTGACGGTGAAATCATTACCGAAAGTAAAGGCACCAGCGGCTTCGGCTACGACCCTGTGTTCCGCCCCCTATCCTCTCCCCTCACCTTTGCCGAACTGAGCGACGAGGAGAAAAACGCCATCAGCCACCGCGGCCGCGCCATGCAAAAACTGATGGAGTTTCTCAAAAGCCGCTGCCAATAACCTTGTAGAAGCACTAAACATTTATTATGCATTGTGAATTGTGCATTATGAATTGTTTTGTATCTTTGCGTTCCAATTGCACGAAACATGTCTATAGTAGTCAAAAACGTAACCAAAATCTACGGTAAACAATACGCCCTCAACAATGTCAGCTTTGAGATCAAAAATGGCGAAGTGGTCGGTTTTTTAGGCCCCAACGGCGCCGGCAAATCCACCATGATGAAAATCATTACCTGCTTCCTCCCTCCTACCAGCGGCGACGTATCCGTTTGCGGACTCGACATCTGGAACGACTCGCTCGAACTGCGCAAGAAAGTGGGCTATCTGTCGGAAGCCAATCCGCTCTATTACGACATGTATGTGCGTGAGTTTCTGGAGTTTATAGCAGGTGTGCACCATTTAAAAAATGTGGGCGCAGAAGTGGACCGCGTCATCAAGATGACGGGATTGGAACTGGAACAGCATAAGAAAATAGGCGCCCTCTCGCGCGGCTATAAACAGCGTGTGGGCATCGCCCAAGCCATCATCCACAACCCTGAGGTGCTGATTCTCGATGAGCCTACTACAGGACTGGACCCCAACCAGTTAGTGGAAATCCGCAACTTGATTAAGCAATACGGCAAGAACAAAACCGTCCTCCTCTCCACCCATATCATGCAAGAGGTGGAGGCCGTTTGCGACCGCGTCATCATTATCAACCATGGAAACATTGTGGCCGACACCACCATCGACAAACTGCCTCGC
>JAEERB010000235.1 GCA_016285615.1 Bacteroidales bacterium | reverse complement strand
CAATGGTGATGGTAGAACCTATCGTTGAAGTCGTGAGGTTACATACGCATTGACCACCGCCGCCGGTTGCGATAGTATTATGGTTCTTGAACTGACTATCAACTACACGGATTACACTACCGATATTCAAGAAGCTTGTGATTCGTTTACTTGGATTGATGGTCAAACTTATACACAAAGCACCAACACGCCAACGTGGACACTTACTTCATCACATGGCTGCGACAGTATCGTTACCTTGGATCTGACTATCCACAATTCGGTGACTACTACCTTGAATGAGTCTGCTTGTGGTTCATACACATGGGCACTTACCGGTGAAACCTATACTGAAACAGGTGATCATTCTGTAACCTTAACCTCTATGTATGGCTGCGACAGTACGGTGGTACTTCATGTGGTAGTTTACGAAATGCCAGTGATTGAAATTACGGGTCAAACTCATATCCATGAAGGTGAATCCACTACTTTAAGTGTAACCGAAGGTGAAGGTTGGAACTACTCTTGGACTACGGGCGACCGTGTGCCTGAAATTACGGTAACTCCAGCAGCAACAACTACTTATACGGTTATCGTTTCTAATGGTTCTTGTATCGCTAATGCCAGTGTTACGGTTGAAGTATCGGTAGGTTTGAATAATTACGTTGCAACTATCGACCGCTTGTATCCGAATCCGGCCGATGAATACTGCACTATCGAAGCTGCCAATATGCAAACCATCCAAGTATTCAACATGAATGGTCAATTAGTCAATAGTTACCGTGTGGATAATGCAGATAGTTATCGCATAGAAACAACGACTTATGCACCTGGCGTTTACTTCGTGAAGGTTATCACTACTGAAAATAAAGTGATTACAGCTAAATTTGTTGTAAAACACTAATTCATAATTAATTAAGATGTTAAAGGCAGCGCATTCGCGCTGCCTTTTTTTATTGATGTCCGTCAAACGTGCCAAAGGCATGCACTCTCAGTAACCCTGCTCAAACGAAGTGTAGAGAGGGGAGAGGATGTGTTATTCTTCTATCTTCTTTTCCTTTTGCCTTGACGCAAAAGAAAAGAAGCAAAAGAAAAAGTCAAGGCTGTGCTGAAAAAAACTAAAAAATGACTTCATAAAGCTAAAGTTTACAAAACTCGCGCTGTTCTTTTTAGTCAAAGTCGTTTTTAATAACAGGCAACCAGCGATGACCCACTGTATTGTAATGCGCTCAAACAGTGTAAACTTCTTAACGCTTTATTCCATCATTTTTTTTAACGTTTTTTTCATCAAGGCCCTATTTTGGCGGTGGCATGGAATTCCGTTCCGAAGAAATGAACTCTCAGCAACCCCACATAAACGAACGTAGTGCTGTACTGCAAACTGCGGCACGCTGATAGGTCGGTTGTACCTGACGCTTGCTTTGCCGCGGAAGAACGACGAACTATTCTCAAGAGCCATAATCATAAAAAGCCACAAAGCCATAGAAAAATTGTTCGGTATGAATCCTTGGGTGTCCCAATGACGAGGTCAGGAAGTTTAGCAGACAGAAATTGTTCCTTTACGTCTTAAAAAAATAGATAAGATAAAAAGCTATCAGCAAAAACCTTCCAACAAATCGCGAATAACAACAGAAGCCGCAACGCAACCAAATACCGCCGGAAGATAGGAAATAGTGCCCGTAGTGGAAAGTTTATTCACAGTGGGGTCGGCATCAATCACGACAGATTCTCTGACTGTAGGTTCGGGTGAAAAAACAGCTTTAAAACCTGAATCCACCCCCATTTTATGTAGTCGCTTACGAATTGCATGGGCTAAACGGCATTGGTATGTTTTCTTAATATCAGCGACTTGCACTTGGGTGGGATCCCATTTTCCTCCAGCCCCCATTGCAGAGACAAGGCGTAAATTTTGTTGCAATGCATGATATATCAAAAAAACCTTAGGCGACAATGAATCAATGGCATCCACTACGTAATCATAAGGTGCTGCTTGCAACAATTCAACAGTCCGTTCGTCGCGGATAAACTCCTGAATAGGATGTAGTTTGATTTCCGGATTTATATGACGTAATCTTTCCGACATCACCTCTACTTTTGGTACGCCGATGGTATTTATGAGGGCTATCAACTGACGGTTACGATTGCTGTCTTCAACCACATCCGCATCCACTATCGTCATTTCGCCCACTCCCGCACGGCATAATTGCTCGGCAGCATAAGCCCCGACACCGCCGACACCCACCACCAGCACATGCATCTTTTGCAGATGTTGCACACCCTCCTCTCCCATCAAGAGGGCTGTCCTACTTAACCAATTTGTACTCATTATTTTTCTTTTCGCATAGAAGTTGCCGAAATGCCTAATTGCTCCCGATACTTCGCCACCGTTCTTCGAGAAATCTGATAACCTTTCTTCAGCAATAAAGCAGCCAATTTTTCATCAGTCAGGGGTGCTTTTTTATCTTCTTTCTCAATCAATTCCACTATTTCTTGCTTAATTACTTCCGAAGAGACGCCATCTTGTTCGTTCGTAGCTTCAGTAAAAATATCTTTAAGCAAAAGAATGCCAAACGGTGTTTGAACATACCTGCGGGAAGTGGCCCGTGATATAGTGGAGACATCCATATTCACTTTTTCAGCCACATCTTTCAACACCATAGGTTTCAACTGTTTGCGATCTCCGGACAAAAAAAAGTCGCGTTGCATATTCATCATTTCATTCACAATCATATACACCGTTCTGTCGCGTTCAGGAAGCGCAGAGATAAAACTCTTAGCCTTTTCTATATTTTCGTTGATGAATTTTAAAACCTCCTGATTTTTATTCTTCCGATAATGGGCATACATATCTTCGTATTCTTTGCTAATACGCAATTGAGGCCGATAATCGTTAATCTTATTCAGGCAGAGTTCACCATTTTCAATGGTAATCGCAAAATCGGGAATAGCATAATGAGGCATTGCGCTGCTCTCTCCGGGATAGGGTATTAATTTTTGAATAATGCCCA
>JAEERB010000234.1 GCA_016285615.1 Bacteroidales bacterium | reverse complement strand
AGCGAATAAAGGTCTGTCGCCTCCACCTTGTCTTTTTCGGCAAACCAAATCTGGTCACGGCGAATTATTTCCAAATCCAACAAATTGGTGTCGTGTGTGGCGAAAATAAGCTGCGCTCCATGCTGGTTCTTTTCAGGATCCATAAACAGCAGAACGATATTCCGCGTCAGCAACGGGTGAAGTTTGGCATCCAATTCATCCACAATCAGCGTCTTGCCTTCGTTGAGTGTATCAAAAATCGGCCCTGACATTTCAATCACCTTCTTGGTTCCTTCCGACTCCATCTGATTCTTATGGAAATTACGCTCACCAACTATAAGTCCATTTTCGTCATATACATTATGAGTTGTTATCGACTCAACGACATTTCCTGTTGACAAATCCTTCTCCAGCTGTGATTTTATCGACTCTGGAGCACTGTCCAAAACATCTTTAGGAATATCAACTTTCTTAACCGAAAAACGAGTAAAGCCCAGTTGCAATGTTTTGAAAAACTCCTGAGCCTCATCCGCTCCATTCAAGTGTTCCAAAAACATTTTGAGCGTAAAAGCTTCATAACCTTCACTGTCAATTCCAGAAAGCACATTGCATTGTCTAAACCACCCCATCACAGAATTTGACTTTTCACCCTTTAGTTGGGCAACAAGTGACAAAAAGAGTCGGTTTGAATTGGTTAAATCTTCTTTGCCCACTCCTTCTGGGAATCTTTTGGGCGAAACGACAATCAGATTGTGAGAACGCACAAAGAGCTCATACTCTTTCTCGCCAAACAGCTTCTCATACAACCATTCCGAAACAATCTCTTTTCTTATGTATTCAAAACCATAGCGATAAAGCGCCTCTCCTTTTATAAACTGAATTTCAAACAGCGTTGGCTGTGAATCCGATATTTCATCCAATGCAAAAGGGTCGTATGGCAACTCATCACCTTCATTAAGTTGAACCGAGCGCCTAATCATGTACCTCATAGTAGAGATAGCCTGAATAAAATTACTCTTGCCCCCAGAATTTGCGCCATAAAATACGGCCAATGGAAGCATACTTAACTTACCTTTATTGATTACTGATTCTTTGTGTTCTTTTATTGAACTCGCCTCCATGCTGAAGGTGCGTTCATATTTGAATGAGCGATAGTTTTTGACTGTGAAATTTACTAACATATCTCAAAATTTTTGCAAATATATACAATTTTCTTATTTGTGATAATAAATAATGAGAAATTTTCTCAAAAAAAAACAAAACATCAGGGTAGATTAACACTCAAATCAATATTTGTTTACCTAAAGTTTACCCATTAACTCGGCCAACTGACTTTCCCTAAAAAAGGTTGACAGGTTTGGGAAGGTTAAACTAAATATGGTTTACATGTTTTCATCCTATCCCTAAAACGGGTTTACGCCTTTTTCTGTTTGTCGCCTTTATCCCCGAATGGGTTTACGTTTTCTCGCTCTTTCGCCTCACTATCCCTAAAACGGTTGTCGTGCTGTTTTCATTACCGCAGGACAAACCAGAGTGGCTTTTCGTTTGGCAAAAGCCGACGGGGCTCGATGCCCCGCCGGGTTTTCTGTCACCGTAGGCGTAAACCGTCGTGACTTTCGTTTGGCGGGTCAAATATAGGTGTTTTTTCAGTTTCTTTCGGCTTATTCCACGGATTTTTCCAGCACTTCTTCTGCTCACCGCTTTGTCTGTGGGCTTCCGAGGGTGTCTGATAACCTATGCTCATGTGAGGCCTCTCGTCGTTGTAGAAGGTGATGATGCGGCCGAGAGCACTCGGGCATTGTTTCTCTGGAAGTGGCTTCATGTGGTAGAGCCACTCCGTCTTGAGGATGCCGTTGGCCCTTTCCGCGACAGGGTTCTCCAACGGGTCGCCGGTCTGGGTCATGCTGATCTGTATCTTCCTTTCCTTCAATGCGCCGACGTATTCCGCGCTGCAGTACTGGCATCCGCGGTCAGAGTGGTGGATGAGTGTCGGCACGTTCCCTTCGGGCAGTGTCGCCAATGCCATCCGCAACGCCTTCAACGGATACTCCCTCTCAAGTGTCGGTCCGATGGCCCAGCCGACGATCTTGTGCGAGTAGAGGTCGGTCACCAGCGAGAGGTAGAGCACGCCTTCTGCCGTCTCCACATAGGTGATGTCGCTCACCCATACACGGTTCGGCTCCGTCACCGCCAACCCCTTTACCAGGTTGGGGTACTTCCGCAGGTTATGGTTGGAGTCGGTGGTCACGTAGTGGTGACGGCGCCTGATCCTCACCATCAGACCGTTGCGGCGGAGCATCTCTATGAAGGCGTCGCGACCGGGGAAGCATCCCGTCTCGTCGAGTTGCCGCTTCAGCATCAGCCACAGCTTCACGCTTCCCAGCCTGGGGTTCCCCTCCCGGTAGCGCCTGACACGCTCCACAAGGATCGGCTCCAGGGCCAGCGGTCTGAAGTCGTCCCCGCCGTACTTGTAGTACGACTGCCTGCTGTAACCAAACAGCCCGCACAGCGTTGCCAACGATGCCTTGGCCTCCGCCGTGCGCAGCAGGTCTACTGTTTGGTGCCAGCTTTTTTTCTTATCGGGATGTTGAAGTTCTTCTCCGCCACGTCTATCATCGTGTCGAACGCACGTGAGCGTAGCTTCTCCAGCTCCAAAGCCTCCTTCAGGCGCTTGTTCTCTTCCTTCGCCTTCTTGAGATCCTCCTCGAGCTGTTGTTTGGTCTTCTTTGCCATGTCGGTCGTGTTGTCCGTTTCGGGCTCCAAAGATAAGCATTCTTTTTGATTCAGGTACTTGTCGAGCCACCCATATAGCACTACCGGACCGCTCATGTGGTACTTCGATACAATCTCTGATGCAGGGCGACCGCTCTCCAGGTATTCCCGGGCAATCGACAGCTTCTCCGCCTCATCGAAAACATACTTCCCCGTGCTCGTCTCCCGCAACTCATACGTTCGGAGTTCTTCATTGAACACAACCCTCTTCTTTGTTTTTTCTCTCATTTTTCACTTCTGGTTTTTCTC
>JAEERB010000054.1 GCA_016285615.1 Bacteroidales bacterium | reverse complement strand
CAGAGCAGATTCAATTGGTGCTGGAAGTTATCCAAACCGTTAAGCAGCAATTCAAAGATAACCATATTATTGACATCATCACTGGCGAGAAGACCACCTCTATCACCAAGTTCAAACACAACATGCTGAAACAATTTGGCGAAGGACAGGAGTACGACGCCAAGTTCTGGTCCAATGTCATCCGTGTGGCTATCTTCGAAGAGCTCATTTATAAAGACATCGAAAACTACGGTCTGCTGAAAATCACTCCCAAAGGCGAACGCTACCTGAAGAATCCTTACTCGGTCATGATTACCAAGCCGCAAAGCAGTGAGGAATCAATGGACGAAGACATTGATATTCTGGAAGATGCTATGCCCGGCAAAGGCGATGCTATCGACAAGACCTTGTTCTCGCTCCTGAAGGATTTGCGCAAAACCATCTCTGTCAGAGAGAACCTGCCGCCGTTCATCATTTTCCAAGACCCCTCGCTCGAGGATATGTGCATCCAGTACCCCACCAACATGGAGGAGATGACGCATATCAGCGGCGTCGGCGCCGGCAAGGCCCAAAAGTACGGCCAACCCTTCATCGACCTAATCAAGAAGTATGTCATTGACAATGAAATAGAAAGACCTCAAGACTTCGTTGTCAAGTCGGTAGTGAACAAATCGGCCATCAAGGTGTTCATCATTCAAAGTATCGACCGCAAGCTCAGCTTTGAAGACATTGCCATTGCCAAAGGTCTGGAAATGGATGAGCTCATCACAGAAATTGAAAACATTGTCGCCTCTGGCACCAAACTCGACATCAACTACCATATAGAAGAGAATATTGAGCCGTACCATCAGGCCGAAATCATGGAATATTTCGCCGAAGCCGAATCCGACTCCATCGAGGACGCCCTCAAGGAACTGGGCGAGGATGAATATACGGAGGAAGAGATCCGAATCATGCGAATCAAATATATGTCAGACGTAGGTAATTAATTAAAACACAAAATTTTATGGAAGAATACAACATTCAACAACCCGCTACTGAAAACGTTCAAGCAGAAAAGAAATGCCAACATAAGAAATGCTTCATCGCACGCATCATCCTTGATGCCGTGATGGTTATAGCCATTATCGTACTTTTCATTCTGCATTTCTGCCAGCCTAAAGCCGAAGCCTACATTCCTTCGGTTCCCGAAGGCAAAGCCGGCACTGGCGAGATTTTGTATGTCAACATCGACTCTATCAACGAGCACTACGAACTTATCAAGATTCTGAAAGATGAATTGGAAGCCGAGCAGGTTAAGCAGAATACCATTTTCACCAACAGAGAGAAGGCTTTCCAGACCAAACTGAACAATTTCCAACAGAACCAGCAGTCGGGCGTACTGACTCCCTTGCAGATTCAAAATTCGCAAGCTCAGTTGGAGAATGAATATCAGCAGATTATGGCCGACAAAGAGCGCGTGATGAACGACTTGATGACCAAGCAGAGTGCCGCTAACGATCAGATGCTCGACTCGATGCTCACCGTCATCCGCCGCATCAACAGTGTGCGCAACGCCTCCTTTGTCTTCACATACGGTTATGGCTCTCAAATGGTTCTGGGCGATCCCACCAAAGACATCACCAACGATGTGCTGAAAGAACTCAACAAATCTTTCTCCAAAAAATAACCTATGACGAAACAAGACAAAGGGCGATTATCCAGTATCGTTCTTGTACTGTCTTTTATCGCCATCCTTGCTGGAGCCCTCACATACTCCCCCACGAACATTCTTTCGTGGGACACGTTGGGTTATTACCTCTACCTGCCGTTAATTTTCATCTACAACGACCTGGGAATGAAGGACGTGCAGGTGGTGCAAGATCTCATCAGCCAATACCAACTCTCGGGTAGTTTTTATCAGGCGTGGCTGGCCGACACGGGCTTCTGGGTCATCAAATACACCTCGGGCGAAGCCATCCTACTCCTGCCCTTCTTTCTCATTGGTCACCTGCTCACCCTCGTTACGGGCGGCACGCCCGATGGCTTCTCCGTCTTTTACCAATACAGCATCTGGGCGGGCTGCCTCTGCTACCTGCTCGTATCACTGATTTTGCTGCGCAAAATATTGCTCCACTTTTTCAATGACCGCATCGCCGCTTTCACACTTTTGTGCGTATTGCTGGGCACCAATTACTACATACAAGCGGCCTGCAATCCTGCCGTCATCCATCTGATTCTGTTCTTCCTCTACACACTGCTCATTTACGCCACGATTAAATGGCATGAGCAACCTTCGGCAGGCTGGATGGCGACCATTGCCATAACGGCGGGACTAATTATCATCACACGCCCCACCGATGTGATATGCCTTATCATTCCTTTCCTGTACAACATTTATTCAAAAAAAACTTTAAAACAGAAATTTACACTTCTGAATGCTCATAAATGGCAACTGCTGATGGCCGCCGTCATCGTTATCGGCATCGGCTGTCTGCAACTGCGCTACTGGAAGTTCGCCACAGGGCACTGGCTCATCAACAGTTACAACAATCCGGGCGAAGGGATGGACTTTCTGACGCCGTATCTGTGGCAAGTGCTATTCAGTTTTAGGAAAGGCTGGTATCTTTACACACCCATCATGCTGCTTGCCACCGTTGGCATTTTCTTCACACACAAGTTGCACCGCGAGATGGCCTGGCCTATCACCCTCTTCTTCCTCTGCAACCTCTATCTGGTCGCCTGCTGGTCATGCTGGTGGTATGCGGGCTCGTTCAGCCAACGTGCTTTCATCCAGTCGTATCCGCTGATGGCTATCGCCCTCGGCAGCCTGATACAAGCGGCAACCGACGCCAAACTGAAACTCATTCGCTACGGCATACCCACCCTGTTGGGAGTGCTAATCCTGTTCAACCTGTTCCAGTCGTGGCAATACAACCAGCGCATCATCGACCCTGAGCGCATGACACGAGAAGCCTACTTTGCCAACTTCTTTGCCACGAAACATAATCCGCAGAACGACAAGTTGTTGCTGGTACATCGGTCAGCCGACGCCTACGATGTGCTCGACTCGTCCATCACCTACCGTCAGCTACCCACCATTCTGCGCGACTTTGAAGACACCACCCAATATAACCATCTCAGCGACATTGCCCATAGCGGACTTCATTCTTGTCAGGCCGACAGCGTCGAAATCTTCGTTCCCGCTTGTGAGATTCCATATCAAGACATCACCTCTGGCGAATATGCATGGGTACATGTAACTGCCTGGATATATCCTACTTGCGATATGCACGAGAACCCTGGTTCGATGGTCATCACCTTCAATCATAACGGTGGCAACTACAAATACAGAGCTTTGGACTTGGAAGGCCTGTCGCTAACGCCGCACGAGTGGAACAAAATCGAGATGAACTACCTCACGCCCGAGCCGCGACAGAAAATAGACCTGCTCCAAGTTTACTACTGGCATCGCGGCAAACAGCCCGTCTATGTTGACGATATCAGCATCGACATACAAGTCCCTGCAAAATAAAATAGGCTATACTGCGCCCATGTCATTTTTGTTTGTAAATTTGCACAAAACATACAATATTTATATAGAATGAGCAACTTACTGAAAAACATAGGACTTGTCCTGCTTGTCATCCTCGCTGTTTCGTGCACCCGCAAGGGTAAGCAGTCCGAAATTGACCCCGACGACACGCTGCCAGGTCGCACTGTGATTGAACTAAACCCTGATAGTACGCCCAAGATTGTTTACTACTACAAAGTTGACGCCAACGGAAACCTCACCAGCGAAAAGACTCGCGAAGTGCACTATCGCCCAGGCAAGAAGAAATATGTGGCCGGCGACATCAAGAATGACCTTCGCCACGGCGAATGGAAAGCCTACCACGAGAACGGACGCGTTCAGACCGAAGCCACCTACGTTGACGGCAAGGAAGACGGCGAATACAAGGTTTACAGAGACAATGGCGCCTACTTGTACATCGGTCATTATGATCATGGCATCTGCGTAGGTGAATGGAAAAAATTCGACAACGAAGGCAAGGTCATCAAGACCGTCATTGCCGACTCAAACACGGTAGTGTGCGGCAGTTGCGAGAAATGCAAGGCTCTTAGGGAGAAATACCACCTAAAACATGTAACTTTTTAAGCTAAAATCCGTATGGATTAAAACTGATTTTTTGGACGAAAATAATTAATAATCATAAAAATAAACACTATGGAATTACCCTTTGCAGAATCTTGGAAAATCAAGATGGTAGAACCCATCAAGAAATCCACCCGCGAAGAACGCGAAAAATGGCTTGAAGAAGCCCACCAGAACATCTTTATGCTGAAGAGCGACTACGTTTACATCGACCTGCTGACCGACTCCGGCACCGGCGCTATGAGCGACCGCCAATGGAGCGCCATGATGATGGGCGATGAAAGCTACGGCGGCGCCCGTTCTTTCTATCACATGAAAGACACCATTACCGAACTTACTGGTTTCGAATATGTTATCCCTACCCACCAAGGTCGTGCCGCTGAGAACGTGCTGTTCAGCTATCTCGTAAAACCTGGCAACGTTGTTCCTGGCAACGCCCACTTCGACACCACCAAGGGACACATCGAAAGCCGCAAGGCCTTCGCCATTGACGTGACCGTGCCCGAAGCTTACGACACCCAACTCGAAGTGCCTTTCAAGGGCAACGTAAGCCTCGAAAAGCTGGAAAAAGTTCTGAAAGAAAATAAAGGCAATGTGCCTTTCATGGTTCTGACCGTTACCAACAACACCGTTGGTGGACAGCCCGTTAGCATGAAGAACATCCGCGAGACCTGCGAGCTGTGCCACAAATACGGCGTGCCCGTAAACATCGACAGCGCCCGTTTCATCGAAAACTGCTACTTCATCAAGACTCGCGAGGAAGGCTATGCCAACAAGACCCTCCGCGAAATCGCTCTTGAGATGTTCAGCTATGCTGATAGCATGACGATGAGTGCCAAGAAGGACGGCCTCGTTAACATGGGCGGCTTCATTGCCACCAGAAAGAAAGAGTGGTACGAAGGTGCCAAGCTGTTCTGCATCCCCTTCGAAGGCTTCCTGACCTACGGCGGTATGAACGGCCGTGATATGGACGCTCTGGCTGTCGGCTTAAAGGAAAATATTGAGTTTGACATGGTTGAGACCCGCGTTAAACAAGTTCAGTATCTGGCTGACAAACTCGACGAATACGGCATTCCTTACCAACGTCCTGCTGGTGGCCACGCCATCTTCGTTGACGCCGACAAGGTGCTGACCAACATCCCCAAAGAAGAGTTCCCCGCACAGACGCTGACCTGCGAGCTCTACTTGGAAGCTGGCATCCGCGCTTGCGAAATCGGCTACGTTTTGGCAGACCGTGACCCTGTAACCCGTGAGAACCGCTTCGGTGGCAACGACTTCGTACGCCTCTGCATCCCGCGCCGCGTGTACACCAACAACCACATGGATGTCATCGCAGCCGCTTTGAAGAACGTTTACGATCGCCGCGACACCATCAAACGTGGTCTGGAAATCACTTGGGAAGCTGAACTGATGCGTCACTTCACCTGCCAGTTCAGAAGACTCAAATAATTGGCATGCTGATTATTGACAACACCCTGGTTTCGGAGGAACTTCTCGAAGAGCATTTCTGCTGCGACCTGCATGCCTGTCAAGGTATGTGCTGTGTGGAAGGCGATGTGGGTGCACCCATCGAGCCCGACGAAATCGGCGATATGGAAGATAACTTCCCCATCTATCGGCAATATATGACCGAAGAAGGGGTACAGAAAGTTGAAAAAGACGGCACCTTCGATTATGACATGGAAGGTGCCTTTGTCACTCCTCTCCTCTCCGACGAAGCCTGCGCTTTTGTCTATTACGAAGACGGTATTGCCAAGTGCGCCATCGAAAAGGCCTACCGCAACGGTGAAATCGACTTTCCGAAGCCGATTTCATGTCATTTATACCCCATCCGCATTAAGAAACTACCGGAGTACGAAGCGTTGAACTATCACCGCTGGGGTGTATGCGAAGAGGCTTGCATCAAGGGCGAGCAACTTAAACTACCCGTCTTCCGTTTCCTCAAAGAGCCACTCATTCGGAAATATGGTGAAGAGTGGTATCGCAAATTGGAAGAAGCGAGCAAAAAATAATCTGTTTATCAGTTTATTTTGTTATTTTTGCAGATATGTAATAAAAAAGCATAATAATGAAAGTTTATATTGGTTCTGATCATGCCGGATATGAATTAAAAGAACATATCAAACAGCATTTTAGCAATGGATATGAATGGGTTGACATGGGCACAAACGCCTCTATAAGTGTAGATTATCCCGATTTCGCACATCCTGTGGCACAAGCGGTGGCCGAGAAGGCCGACAACATCGGCATTCTGATTTGCGGCACCGGTAATGGCATGGCCATGACTGCCAACAAACATCAGGGGATTAGAGCCGCCCTTTGCTGGTCGAAGGAGATTGCAGCGCTCGCACGCCAGCACAATAACGCCAACATTTTGGTATTGCCAGCCCGTTTTATTTCTCCCGAGACGGCATTTGAAATGATTGAGACATTCTTCTCCACCCCATTCGAAGGCGGACGTCATCTCAATCGTATCAACAAAATCAATCTGTAACAATGAACAAAAGCATCAAAGATATCGGTTTTAGCAGGCAGAAAGCCAACTTTATCCGCCATACCTATATTGAGGATATGGAAAAATATCTGTTGGCTTTTGAAAGTCAGATTTCATCCCGCGGCATTGATATACAATGGATAGACACTGAGGACGAACTTTGCGAAGCCATTGAGAATCTGTTCATTAATAAAAACTACAACAAGGTTTGCTTCGATTTGCCGCAAGTTCCGGCAGGACTGCTCAACCAGAAGAACCTCATCAAAGAGATTTCTATCGAAACATGCGCCGACAATTCAGAAGCCGCCGAATATCTCATCACGAAAGCCGATTTCGGCATTGCCGACACGGGTTCTATCGTCCTCATCAACAAGGAGAGCAAGAATTTGCTGAACAAGATTGAGCATGTTATCTTCATACTCGACCTGAACATGATTTTGCCGAGAATGGCCGACTTGGACACTATCCTCAACCTTTACTCGGTGAACCATGATGACACCATCCTTCCTGCCGACATCAAAATCATCAACGCTCCATACAAGCGAATTATCACCGATATGATGCAGATGTCGTTTAACAGCCAGTTCACCTCCGAGGAGGTAAAACTGACTGTCCTGCTGTACAACAACGGCATTACCGACATCATGGAAGACAACCGAATTCGCGAGTCACTGTTCTGCATCAATTGCGGCCGCTGCCAGCAAGTTTGCCCGGTGTACGCCATTACCAAGGAATACTCCCCCATTGAGCTGCTCAAGCGCAACGGGGATCCTAACAACCACTACAAGGATGTTTTCGAGCACACCACGCTCTGTGGCAACTGTGAGAAAGTATGTCCCGTTAAAATCCCGTTCACCGATCTGTTTATCCGCGAAATGGAGTCGGTAGAACGTCGCCAGCCGGGCGAAAGTGGCGATGACCTGCTAAAGGATTTCCTCAAGAGAGGCAAGCTGAACAAAGAGAGCAGCAAAATCCGTCGTTACTTCTTCCTGCGCAAATACTACGGCAAAAACAAGCAATTGCTCAACTACTTCTCGAACCAGCAAGATGAGTTCTTCAATATACGCTGGCGCGAGGCACAAAAAGAACTGGAGAAAGACGAAGAATAGCAATAGTATAAAAACCTATAGGCGACACCTTGAGAAAGATGTCGCCTATTTTTTTGCACAAAAAAAAGAGCTGCTCGAATGAGCAGCTCTTTTCATTATCGTGATAATCTTAATTATCTAACAACAACTTTAGAAGTGTAAACTTTACCATTCTGGTTAACCTTCAGCATATAGATGCCATTGTTGAGGTTGTTTACATTCAAAGTAACTAAATCTTGACCGTTTACTTGTTCGCTCATTACAACTTGACCAACGAGGTTGAACAGTTGAATGTTAGCTTGGCTGTTGTCAACCAATTGTACGTTAACGGTGCTGGTAGCGGGGTTAGGATAAACGTTGATTTTCTTGTTTTCAAGATCGTTAACCTTAACTAAACCGCAACCTTCGCAGTTGGTCATGTGGAAGCCAATGTAAGGACGAAGATGAGGGACATCCCACATAATGGTGGGGCAGTACATCTTATACCATGATTCACTTGAGGGTTTGAATGATTCTGCACCTGCAAACATGGAGCTGTTCATATTGCCCAGCAATTCGCTAGAACCCCAAGCATTGGTTTGATATTCGGGACGAGGATCCTTAAAGCTCAGACCAGCGAACGTATTCATATCGGTACCCATGGTGGTTGAATCGTTTCTATTATCCAAAGTAGCTCTATAGGTGTAGGAAATAGCCAAAGTATGGCAATCAAGATTCTTTACTTCTTCAGGAGCGGGTAATCTCACTACATAATAGCTGGAACGGCCTTGGTCATCAACGGGCATTGCCCATGAGGTATCCAGTTCAAATTTAGTAGTGTAAACCGAAGCAGTTTTCATTCTTGATTCGTCAAAAGTAAAGGTTTCGAGGCTGAACGGAGGAATATACAGGTTCATGTATTGTTGACCAATGTAATAAGTATCTTCACCATCCATATTAACAGCGAAAGAAACAATCAAAGTATCCACAACATCAAGAGGAACTTCCTTACCCCAAACGAAGTTAAAGAACAATTCAACTGAGTCGATACCCCAAGCTGTGCCGGTACCGGGAACAGGGAAACCACTGCCAACAGTTTCGTACATTTCAGTCCAATATCTGGGCTTGCTGAAATCGAAAACTTGGGCAAAACTTTGGATTTGAGGAATAGTTTTACCGTTGCTGAAGGGGTATTTACCAATACGGTCAGCTAACATAGGCATTCCATGACCCATTTGAGACAAATACTGACCATATTCTTCACCATACATGTAGATGGCCATACCTTGAGCATAGTTGAACCAGCCATTTTGACCAGGTTTACCAGCCTTGGTATCAAGATTTTGGTTTGCGATTTTGATGGATTCCATGGGATTGGAAACTGCCTTGAAAATCGGTTTTTGCTGCTGTGCGAACATAACGCCTACAGCGAGCATCAGCATTACAAAAGTGTAAAGTTTTTTCATTGTTTTAAAATTTTAGATTAATACTTGAAGTCAGTCTAATTTTTAATGTGGCAAATATAGTACTTTTTTAGACACCCTCGGACAAAATTAATATTTTTTAATCTTTTTTTGCGGCGGCGGCCTTTTTAGCCTCTATTGCCTCATACTGTTTCAGGAAATCCGGGATAGCCGTAACATCTATGGATCGGTTCAAAATAATCTCTTTCTTCCTGTTAATGATGAACATAGAAGGATTACCCGATTCGTAAATATTATAGATAGTAAGATAATCCACATTGCCGCGGTTGCCACCCACATTATACCATGGCAGTTTCTTGTCGCGCACATATTTTTTCCAACGCTCCACATCGGAATCGTTGCCAATGGCATATACATCGAAATTGCGAGTGCCGGCGGTTTCCAGAGAGTCGTACAGATGCTTCAACAGCGTGGTTTGCTTGTTACATTTGGGACAATCGGGGTCGAAGAACCAAAGTACCGTGTATTCTTTGGGCAAGTGGTGGGAAGATATCCACGTCCGCAAATCATTACTCTGCGTAGTGTCAGGAATGATAAGTTCGACAGCCTTAGTGCCAATCAACAGAGGTTCTATATGGCTGATGCGCTTGGCGTATTTACGTAGCAAGGTCTCGTCCATCCAGGTACACTTACCTTGCAACTGGTTGTTCTTGACGATATGGACAAACACGCCGTCGTGACCGATATACTTGCTGGTTTCGTAATATCGCGAAACCCAATCGATGCAATAGCGATACATCAGCGAGTCGACTGCAGTTCTTTCCAGCACCATATCAACATATTTGTTTATAGTATCAACATCCTGATACTGCAGCACATGGCCGAAATATTCTTTCATCTTAGGTTCAAACACAGGCGTGAATATCAGTCGCGAATCCGTCAAGTCGATATTATCCCAATAGTGCTGGCGGTAGTAAGCAGGCAAAAATTCGGGATTGTTGGTGTCAGGTTCTGGCAGTTCGATTTCCCTGCCGGCACGTTGCATCTTGGAAAAGAGATAGTTAGGATTACGCTCTATCAAATCCATAATAAAAAACTTCATCTCTTCATTCAACTCCTTAATCTTGGCGGTGTAGAAATCCACGCTGTCTTGATTATCCTTATATGCAGTCTGTTGCTTGCGATATGCGTTTAACTTTTTCTGGCTTTCTGATGCCTTACGCTGGAAAAGGAGCATCTCGTCATTCTCGGGTGAGTTCTTAAACGAGATGGCATTCACATTGGCTGTTGTGTCCAACGAAACCGAAAATCGCTGATTGGCAGGCATAATAAAAGTCAGATAGGGTTTTGACTTATTGCTGACAAGCGTATAGAAACCCTCCTGCAACGGCTGCTCATTCTTGCAATGGAAAACGCCAGGGGAGATATAATCAGCCGTATCTTTGATGATGTATTTGCCATTATACATAATGGTCAGACACAACGACGTATCGTGAGCACCAGCCACATTGAAAACAATATCACAAGCCGGAGCCGATTTACCCTTCTTGCCTTTCTGCGCCATCATCGGCACCGACGGCAGCAACAAGGCCAACAAGATGATTGTATAAAAACAGTTTCTATGCATAGTTATTATAAATTCAAAATTCAGAATTCAAAATTCAAAGAAGATTTTAGTTGTTAGTTTTTAGTTGTTAGAGATTCTATAACTCTATAACTCTATAATTCTATAATTCTATAATTCCATAATTATTAACTCCTTAGTTTCTTAACTTCTTAACTCTTTCTCACTTCTCGCTCTTATACATTTCATAAAACAAATGATCCTGTAACTCTTCCAGCGGGAATTGCGAAGCAACGATGGTATGATTTTTCCGTATCAGGAAGATGCCAGGCGTCGTCAACACATCGAAATAGTCGGCAAAATCGTAGTTCGGCTCCCCTTTCCCATAGGATACATTCAGCCAGTCGAGGTGATTGTTTTCGATGAAGGTGCGCCAGCGGTCCACATCTTCGGTAATCGAAACGGCGTAAACCTCAAAATTGTACAACTGTTTGTTTTTCTGATAGAAATCATGCAATTTCGGGGTTTGTTCCACACAATCATCGCAATCGGGGTCCCAGAGCCACAAGACGATATAATCAGAAGATATATCTTTTGTTTTCAATATATTACCATCGGAGTCATAAGCTTCGAGTGGCGGCACCGAAGCACCGGGCAGCAGTCGGCGTTTGCGGTCCACCATGCGCTTAAACACTCGTGCTTGGGCAGGTTCAAGCCACGAGCAGCCACCTCCAAGACAATAGGTATCGTAGAGATGCACCAGCACCGCATTGCCTTCGGGCGTGTCATCGTTGAACAAGTCGTACAACTTGCGCAAGTAGAAATTTTTAGCTTTCACACAAGTGCCTGTCCGCGCCAAGAAACGGTCCACACGCATTTTGAGCGTATCGGGATGGGGGATCACGATGTTGCGAAAATATTCAGATAAGTCGATGTGCAGCGGCGTATGTAGCAACCGTTCATCGGCCAAGTCAATATTATCGAAATAATGTTCTACCAACCAAGCATATTGATACTCTGGCTCATCCGACTCACCATGTGCCTGAGCCAACTTTTCTTGAACATCAGCAGCCATATATTTGGCATTCAGATATTTTGCCAGCAGAGATTCAGGCGAGCGGTCCACAAACTCCTGCACTAAAGCATGCTCATCTTCGGCGTAAGCAGCGCGCAACTGATAGCCAAAGAAGACCTTATTCTCTTCAGTATTAGTCATTTCGCGCCAACTCCACAGTTGATCCATCGTAGTCTTGATAGCGAAATGGCGACTCTTATCCACCAATAACTCCATATAGACATTGCGCTCCTTATTCAGCAGCCAATAGATACCTGAAGGCATCTCTCTCCTGTTGTTTTTGAAATAGAAATCGCGTTTATGCTTTACCTTGGCACTGTCAAACATCACCGCATCATCGCCATAGAAACCCACCATATAGAGCATCTTATCCGGCACATTCTCAATCGAAATGGTAATGTCATAGCCCTCCTGCGCCTTCAACGAGGTCAGGAGAAAAAGAGAAATCAACAATATTATACTTCTTTTCATAATTCTGTTACTTAGAGGTATAAGACCCGCCAAAGGCTGAAAAAACATCATGACCATTCTCTTTGATAATCTGCTGTGCCTCTTGGTTTTGCATAATACTGCCACCAAACACTTCAAAATCATAGTCGCGCGGCGAAGTGAACCAATTGTTAATGTTCATCCACACATTGACGGTGACCGGCGTGGCTGAAATAACACACGGTGTCAAGGGCTCACATTCTGAAAAAGGCAGAAACACCTGAAAGTCATTGTGCACATATTCAGTCTCTTTTCCCAATTTGACCTGGCCAATTCCCGTATGGAAATTGAACGGTTTCTTCGTGCCTTCGGACAAATACTTACCATTAATCTGCATGTAATGATAGCCACCACCAAGTGTTTCGGGCCAACTCATGTTGCTTTCAGGCGGATTTGGGAAGCGGTGCGACACATTGTCTTTTTCGGACAAGCCGAAGGTAAAGGCCAACGCCTTATACTCGCCTGCGGGCAGCGGCTTGTGCAATTTCCACGACAGCGTGGCGGGGATATCATAATCGACATAATGAATCGACTCATCATCAAGTACTTTTACCTCTTCCCCACTATTCTTTATCAGGCGGACATCGGAAATGAAAAACTTAATTTCCTGTATCTCATACACATTGCCCGCAGCATTGACATAGCCCTCACCGGGCATAAAATGGTCTCCATCCACGGTAAAAAGAAATTTTAGCGTCAGCGCATCCTCAAAAGTCTCCTCCTTGGGATGGCAGCCCACCAAGCAAAACAGCCCCATCACGACCAGCAGTCCGAACAAACCGCGGGCACCGCAAGAGGCCGTTGAGGAGCTTGTTTTCAGCATATTACCACTCGTCTTTAATTTCTTCCTTGGGCTGCATACCTTCCTCCAGATTGGCAATCACCGCCTTGATCTGTTCGTCAATCTGATTCAGATAGCCATAATGGGCGGGCTCCCAATGGGGATTCTTGGTGTCAAACCACACCTCGATAGGTGCAGCGGAAGTAGCCTTCTCGTTAAAGTCGGTGATGGTGTAACGATAGCGGTTGTTGCGACACTCCAGTTTGAAATTGTAATAAACAATATTCCTGAAATGGGGTGTGCCATCCTTTTGCGTGCCGTAAATACGTACACTCGAGCGCATTTGGATGACAGCTGCATCGCGGTCGCTACTCTTAATCACTTCGTTAGTATTCTTGTAAAAAGCTTTAACCCAAAGCATTGCACGATCGTACAATTCTTGAGGCGTGCCCGGTTCATTAACCACATCCTGATAAGTCACCAGTTTGGTATTCTCATCAATAGGAAGCGCGGGCTCTTCCAGTGATTTGTTTTTCTGCGCAAAAGCCATTGTTGACAACATGGCCAGCAAGAGGAACAACGAGATTTTTTTCATCAGTATCATGGTTTAAAGATTTGGTTTAGAACTAATTATTTCCGTTCCCACACTTGGAAACGCAAGTCGTAAGCATTCTTTTCGTCCTTAGGGCTAAACTCATCCTCTTTCAAAATCCATTCATCTTCATTGAAGGCTGGGAAGAATGCATCAGCTTGAAAATCAGACAGCATACGTGTCAAATACAAGGTTTGCGTATAGGGCAAAAAGAGTTTATAGACGGTAGCACCGCCTATGATGAAAGCCTTGGGTTCTTTCGCGAGGGCCTCAAGTGCCTCGTCCATCGAATAGAGCAGTTCGCAGTTCTGGTAATCGGCATCGCGATTGAGCGTGAGCACGAAGTTCTTGCGGTTGGGCAGCGGCTTCACGGGCAGCGATTCCCAAGTGCGGTCGCCCATCAGCACCGTGTGCCCAGAGGTGATTTCCTTGAAGTGTTTCAAATCCTTCGGCAAATGGCACAGCAGGCGGTTTTGGTAGCCCAGCTCGAGGTTGTTACCTGCGGCGGCGATCATGTTTAAATTCGGTAATACCATCTTTATCAGTTTTTTATTGGGCATCTCTGCCATGACAATTCTTATACTTTTTACCACTTCCGCAAGGACACGGATCGTTACGGCCCACTTTCTTCTCCACGCGGATAGGCGCGCTGCCTTTACCGCCGGGGGCAACCTGTCGTCCGCTACCCACCTCCTGACGACCTGTCTGCAACTTCTTGGCATCAGACTCAGGCAGTTGGGCCTCGCGCACCTGCGTATTCTCGGTTATGGGCAGGTCACCTTTCACAAGGAACGAAACAATGTCCTCGTTAATTTTAGACAACAATTGATCGAAGAGGTTAAACGACTCGAGTTTATAAATCAACAGAGGATCTTTCTGTTCGTAGGAGGCGTTCTGTACCGACTGTTTCAAGTCGTCCATCTCGCGCAAGTGCTCTTTCCAAGCGTTGTCGATAACGGCCAGCGTAATACCTTTCTCAATGGAAAGGCCAATTTCGCGACCTTTGGTCTCGTAGCATTTCTTCAACGGCGCCACCACATTCAATGTCTTTTTGCCATCGGTGATGGGAATAGCAATATTCTGGAAGCGATGACCTTCGCTCAAATAAACACGCTCGATAACAGGATATGCTCTCTCGCCTAACTTTTGAATTTTCTGCTTGTAATTTTCATACACAATGGGATAGAGTCGCTCGTACAGACGATGAGGACGCTCTTGCAGGAATTCGTTTTCGTCGAAAGGACTCTCGCAGCCGAAAGTGGTAATCATTGCCTGTGCAAAGCCCTCATAGTCTTTATCTTGCCAATAATCTTCCACCAAAGCAACACAAACATCGTAGAACATCTCCGACAAGTCGATGGCCAAACGGTCGCCAAACAAGGCGTTACGGCGCTTGCGGTAGATGGTTTCACGCTGTTTGTTCATCACATCGTCGTACTCGAGCAGTCGCTTACGGATACCAAAGTTGTTCTCTTCCACTTTCTTCTGGGCGCGCTCGATAGATTTGGTAATCATGCTGTGTTGGATTACCTCACCATCCTGCAAGCCGATGCTGTCCATCACTTTGGCAATACGCTCGGAGCCGAAGAGACGCATCAGGTCGTCTTCCAAAGATACGAAGAACTGGGAGCTACCCGGGTCACCCTGACGACCGGAACGGCCTCGCAGCTGGCGGTCCACACGACGTGAATCGTGACGCTCGGTACCAATGATGGCCAAGCCGCCTTTCTCCTTGATGCCAGGTCCCAGCTTGATGTCGGTACCACGACCGGCCATGTTGGTTGAGATGGTCACCGTGCCTTCCTGACCGGCTTCGGCCACGATGTCGGCTTCCTTCTTGTGCAACTTAGCGTTCAACACATTGTGTTTTATCTTTCTGGCTGTCAAAATCTTACTCAACAACTCTGAAGTTTCCACAGAAGTAGTACCAACCAACACGGGGCGACCTTCATCGTGCAGACGCAAAATCTCGTCCACCACAGCGGCATATTTCTCACGCTTGGTCTTGTACACCAAGTCCTCAGCGTCGATACGGGCAATGGGGCGATTGGTGGGGATTACGACCACATCCAGTTTGTAGATGTTCCAGAACTCACCCGCTTCGGTCTCAGCGGTACCAGTCATACCGGCCAGCTTCTTGTACATACGGAAGTAATTCTGCAAAGTGATGGTAGCGTAGGTCTGCGTAGCGGCTTCCACCTTCACATTCTCCTTGGCTTCGATAGCCTGGTGCAGACCGTCGGAGTAGCGGCGGCCCTCCATGATACGGCCTGTCTGCTCATCCACAATTTTCACCTTGTTGTCGATGATGACGTATTCCACATCCTTG
>JAEERB010000053.1 GCA_016285615.1 Bacteroidales bacterium | reverse complement strand
GGTCGAAGGCCGTCCATTGCGTAGGATCGATGGTTTCACCTTCGGTGTAGTTGGTCGAATAGTAGCATTGGAAGCTCTCCTGCAGGCCGACAATGTCGTTCTGATGGTCAAGACGTACCGTAAGATCTCCCGTGCTGCTCAAACTGATTTCAGGCGATACCAGCCAGTCCTCGCAAGCTGTAGAGGCTTGTAAGTGATATACAAACTGGTCGGAAGAGGTCTTCTGGAATTTCCAACCTTCGCTACCTTCGCTGGAGTAAGCCTTCCATTCACCATTGAGCGAGTTTTCGTTGAAGGTGAGATCCTTAATCAGTTTCTCTTCATATTGCGGAAGCGCCTTGATATCCTCTTTTACGCGTATCATTAACTGGTAAGTGCTGTTGTACAAAGTGAGAATACCCGTCAGGTCACAGGGAGTTGAGGGCACTCGGGTGCTTCTGAATTTGGCATAGTTGGAGGTTCTAACCACCATATTGGTGACTTTGTTGCCGTTGATGGAGGCGATGTTGCGGTTGGTGATCGCATTGTCGTCGGCAAATGGCTGACCCATAGCGGCTTCTTCAAAGACCACATTCTTCAATGTTACCAGTCGGTTGACATTCTCAGGTGCCAAACCGCCAGCGGTGGTTATTTCGATGGGTGCAGGTATGTCTTTTTGGGTGGGCAGACCGTCGCGGATGAGGTATTTGTCGATAAATTGGCTGTTGATACGGCCAACGCTGCCGTCATAAATCCAACCCATCTGGTACAAACCGCCGTAATCACCAACAACCAAGCCGTTGCAGATCAAATATACTTTCTGGCCTACAGGGAAGTCGTTGTATAAACCGGTGCGGTCCAACTCGATTTCAATGCCGCCAGTGGCGTCTTGTACCACCATCGATTTGTAATAGTTGCCGCCTTCGTCGGTGCTGACAACCACGGCTTCAACGATGAAGGTCTCGTCCCATTTGCAGATGGAATCCACTTGGTCGCTCTCCAAGTTGTGCATAGCCTTGATGTCGGCAATGGTCTTGTTGGCGGGCTTACCGTTATAAGAGGGTTTCTTGTATTCAGGGGCTTCGTAATCCTTGTTACACGATGTCATCATGGCTGCAAAAGCGATGATGCATAAACTTATTAAAAGACTGTTTCTGCTCATTGTATCTTCTTTTTATTGTGAAACACGTGCTTTAATGGCGATATTCTTGATGTACCATGCTGAGGTGTTGCTGTCCTTATACCTGAAGGCAAGTCTGAAGTTATCGGTCAGCTCCATGTTGGACAAGGAGAAGTTGGAGATTTCAAATTCGCCCGGATAGGTGTTGAGAGTCAGCTCTGTCCAATCGCTTTCATTGATTTCGTCAACGTTGGCATTGTTGCTATAGTAAATCTTCATGTTCTCCTTGTTGCCCATATTGTTGGGTATGCGGTGCTCAATGCCGAGCGACACTTCTCCGTTGCTGCATTTGCTGAGGGCAATGGCTGGCGATATGAGCCAACTGTCGTTTTCGGCAGTGCTTCCGTTGATGATGAAGCCCTGGAACATGGAGTTGGACAGATATTTCCATTCGGCACCCGAGTTGATGGCTTTCCAACCGCTGTTGAAAGGATTGTTGGTCATGTCGGTCTTGAAGACTTCTTCCATCTTGCTGAAATTCTTCAAATCGTTCAAGGAACGAATAACGAGTTGTAAATCAGAATTGTAGCGTGTTAAAACTCCGTAAACGTCTCCATTGCCTTCCGGAAGGATGTTGGTGGCAAACGAGGCGTAGTTGCTGGTGCGGACAATCACACTGCCGCCGCCGTTGAGTTTCAGGGTGCGACTGGCGGAGGCGTTGGGGTCGGCGAAAGCATTCTTGCCGCCCATCTCAAAATAGCAGTTCTCTATTTTTACCAGCATATTGCAATAGGGCACCACTTCGCTGATATTGTTGGGAATAGAGGAGAGGACAATCGGCTCGGGCTCTGCGCCGACAGCGCCGTCGCGGAAGAAATACTGGTTCTCTGAAGAGGCGGCAATGGCGGTCATGCCTCCATTCACCCACCAGCCTAATTGCGGCAGACGGCGGTAGTCGCCCAGCACCAAACCGTCGCATCTTACAAAGATACGTTGGCCAATAGGATATTTGGTGTGTAGGCTGCTGTTGGCAATCTTTATCTGGATACCAGCAGTCTCATCCTGGATGTTCAATATTTTGTAGAAGTTGCCTTCCGTGTCATCGGAAGTGACAATGCCAGTAATGACGGTGCCCTTGGGCAGCGAGTCATAACTGTCGAGGTCGCCCAACTCGTGGTACTCTAACATTTCGGCGATGGTGATGAGCTTTTCACCCTCTCTTAACTGGAAAGAAAGCATGGGGGCCACGTCCTGTTCCCAGTGGCAGGCGGTGAGCATAATGCCGATTAACCCCATCCATAATATTTTTTTCATATCTCGAATTGTTTTCATTAGATGATTCGTTTTTTTTGCCTTGATGATTCTTTGCTGTTAGTTGAAGGTGAAATTGATACCTGCGAAGAACGAAGTGCCAAAGGCATAATAAACCTTGGGTTGGTATTTGTCCACGTTGAAGGTGCTGTAGTCGAAACGGTACTGCTCCCAAGCGGTGGTTATCAGCTTCTTGTTGTTGAGCATGTTGTTGATACTGACATTGAAGCCGATGCTGTAACGGCCACCCACACGCCACGACTTGCTAACCGACAGGTCGAGGGTGAATTGGCCTTTGTAGCGCTTCTGGTCAGCAATCTGATGGTAGAGCTCCGAATTCTCGTCCAGCGAGCCGCGTGCGGCTGAGGTGCGTCTTTCGGGGTTGATGTCGCAATAGATTTTGTCGAACCAGTTGCCGTTGATGGTAACCCACCAGTAGTTATAGTTGAATTTCAAACCGCCAGTGATGGCCAATTGAGGTGTGCCAGCCACATGGAAGTTCTTCCAGTAAACGGTTTGGGTAACATCGCTGTTGTTGTTGTCAAGGATGTCGTAGCCGTTCTCAGCGTTGATGGCCACTTCGGGACGGTTAGCATAGCGGTAGTCGCCCCAGTTGCCAGCCACATACAATGTGAACATCGAACCTAAAGCCACTTCAGCGCCGAATTCAACGCCGATGTTGCGCTGGTCGATGCCGCTCATCGAGTAGTTGACCATAGAAGCGTAATCGTCGTGGTAGAAGCTGATGAGCTTGGTTATATCCTTGAAATAGGCGTAGTAGCCGGTAATTCTCATTTTGAAGATAGGATAGTGCATTACATATGAGAATTCAGCTGCGCCAATCTTTTCGTTTTTCAAATTGGAAACGTAGGTATTTCTAACACGAGGTGCGAGGAAGGCGTTCAGGATGCTCGGGGCCTTGGTGCTGTACTGTCCATTCAGCACCAGGTAGTTACGACCGTTAATCTTGTAAGTGACGCCTGCTTTTCCGCCAATGTTGAGGAAACTCTTTACTGCCGACTTGCCTTTGGAATCGTCGGGGAAGCGGCCGTTCTGCATGTTGCCCACTCTCCAGAACTCAGTGGCGTTGAGGTCAAGACCTGCGAAGAAGTCCACTTTGTTGTAAGTGAAGTTGGCGAGAGCCCATGCCTGTTGGTAGTAAATGTGATAGGTGTAATCGTAGCCGAAAACGTCGCCTTCATACAACTTCTTGTCGATGTTGTCAAGGTCGTTGTAAGGAACATTTTGCTCATCGGGGAAGTCGCCTTCTGAGTATTTGTCCACATCGAGCCAGTAGCTGCCACCCAGTAGGTCGGCGATGGTCTTGTAGTTGCGCTGCTTCATGCCGCGAACATTGATACCGGCGGTCAGCTTGATATGTTCGGTCAGGTTGGCAATGATGCTTGATGAACCTGCCATCTGGAAGTGGTCGTACACGCGGTTCTCAATCATATATTGGGCACGGTTGCCCATGGCGGCTGCCGTCTGGTTTACATTATACATATAGTCCCAGTTGATTTGGCGCAACGAGGCGTCGTTTTTCCATGCTTCGGTGTAGTAATCGTAGAGGAAAGTGTCGTCGGGATTGTCCTTGTTGATAAAATAGCTCGGCAGGTAGCGGTAGTAGTCGGGACGCGGGTCGGGCACATCGTACCAGTTGAGCGAGGTGGTGTTGTTGCGTCCGAACGTGGAGGCGAGGGTGGTGGTGATTTCCAGATTGCCTTTTTCGGGCGTGTAATAGTGGCTCAGCAGGATGACGGGCTCGTGGACGGTTCTGACACGTGCGTTGCGCTTTTCGCCATTGTACCAGCCCCAGTTGGGGTTATAGTAGTTGGTGCCCAGCAGGTCGTAAACCTCCTGTACCGAGTTGCCCTGCATGCCACGCGTGGTGGGCGCACCGAAAATGGTCAGGTTGAGGGCGTGTTCGCGGTTGAACTGCTTCTCGGTGGCGAAAAAGTAACTGAGGCCTTTGTAAAAAGTACCGTCAACGTAAGCCAGTGAATTGCCAAAACGGGTGGATAAACTGCCGGCTACCGACCAGCCGTTCTTCAGCACGCCAGTGGCGCCGGTAATCATGATGCGGTTGGTGTAAGTCTTGTTCGACAGCGCATACGAGGCTCTGACTTGCTGCCTGTAGGAGGAGGCTCTCAGGCTGTAGTTGACCGTGCCGATAAAGTTGCCGAAACTGAATGAGGGCGGTGTTAAGCCAATAGAGGTTTCGGGATATCTGACCACATGCGACAAGCCGCCCCACTGCGAGTAGGAGGCACGACCGGTAACCAGACTGTTCATCGGCAGGCCGTTGAGGCAGATGTCTTGAAAGCGGTTGTCGAAACCACGGGTTTTGAAATAGGCGATGCTGAAAGCGTAGGATGTGTTGTTGACGAATGCATCGCGGCGCGTTTGTACAACACCTGGCACATAGTTGCCGAGTTCGGTGTCGGCATCTTCCTGCCCTTCGCTAACATTGTTGAACGATGCAATCTCTTCCGAGTAATCGTCCACGCGGGTGGTGTCTTTCTTGTCTTCTTGGGCGTGAATCAAGCCTATACAGAGAAAGAAAATCAAAAAAGTAGATAGTTGCTTTTTCATTGGCTTACTTTTTTGTGGCTAATAATTTATCGTAATTTAAAAGGACAAAAATAGTGAAAAAAACGATGTGTTATTATTTGTGAGTAAATTGTTGATACTTTTATAGATTAATTCAACATATATCATAAAAAAAGTGTTTGCCCATCGTTTCCGACGGGCAAACACTTTCATAAAACGTATTTCTAATGGTTTTCTTTAGTGGGGAAGAGCAATGATCTCTTTGACGCAACGTACGCTGTAAGCATTGGCTTTGTTGCCTGTGTTGACGAGCAGGGCAGGGCAGCCGCAGCTGAGCGTAATGTAGGTCATAAGAGGACTGCCATCGGGGAAGGATTTGTCGGCTACAATCAGGTTAGCACGACCGCCCAAGTCTTCAAACTGGTTGGTGGTAGCATTGAAGATACCGCCAGGACGGATGGCCGTACCTAACTTGTCGGTACCAGCGTTGTCAATCCAGCAGTCGGTCGATCTCAGGTCGTTGGCTTCATAGTCGATGCCGATCAAGGCGAGATATTCATCAACGGTGGGCAGACGCCAGCCAGCAGGACAAGCCCCCAGAACTGCAGGGGTTGCGCTGGTAGCTCTCAGTCCGATTTCTCTAGGCACTTCGGTGTGGGTGGCCGATGCCCAATCATACAGGTAGCCGTAAAGTTTGAAGTTCTCTTCTTCATTGGCGTTCAACTTGCTGACATAGGTCATGAAAACGGGAATGTCGGAGCCATCGGCATAGTGCTCTGCTCTCAAGTTCTCAGCCATCCAGCACATTTTGCCAACGCTGACGGTCTTGTACTCGTTGTTGTCGATATCGACCAGCGGCGTGATTTCGCATTCGAAGCCGCAGTCCACAATCTCAAGGTTCATCGTTACGATGCTGTCGCAGCCGTTAGAGCCAGTGAGGGTCTGCTCGTATGAGCCCGATTCGGCATAGAGTTTGCCGTTCCAGGTCACCGTGTGGCAGCTGATGGTGTCGAACGAGTTGGTGACAGGATGATTGATGGTCAGGTCGATGGTGACGGTACTGTCGCAGTTGTGACTGCTGGTGAATGTCTGCGTGAATAAGCCGCTTTCAGAGTATTCGCTTTCTCCCCATACATATTTATCGCAAGCAGTAACAGCGATGGTGTCTTTAGTGGTGGGGTAAATAGTCAAATTCAAGGTAACGATGCTATCGCAGCCGTTGGTAGCCTGGAAGGTTTTCTGATATTCACCGCTCTGTTCGTAACGGTCGTTATCCCAGAGGTATGATCCACAAGCCTCTGCTTCAATATCTTTATAAACAGGATGATAAATGGTGAGGTTCATCGTAACGACGCTGTCGCAACCGCTTGTCGTCTGTCGCGTAACGCTATACTCGCCACTCTTTTCGTAGGTTTTGCCTTCCCATTCTACAGGACCGCAGGCCGTGGAGTCGAAGCTGAAGGTAGCGTTCTGGTTGATGGTGAGGTGTAAGGTGACGATACTGTCGCAACCATGGGCGTTGGTGAAAACCTTCTCGTAATCGCCGCTTGCAAGGTATTCCTCATCACCCCATACATACGATTCGCAAGAGGATACATAATCTTCGTTTTCGTCAGGGTAGTTAATGGTGAGGTGCAGTGTGACGATACTGTCGCAGCCGTTGGCGGCGGTGAAGGTCTGGGTGTAATCACCGCTCTTGCGGTATTCCTCGTTATTCCATGTGTAGATTTCGCAGGCTTCGTCGTCAAACTCGGTCTCCACTGCCTGATTGATAGTGAGGTGCAAGGTAACGATACTGTCGCAATTATGGGAATTGGTGAAAACCTTCTCGTAATCGCCGCTTGCCAGGTATTCATCATTACCCCAAACATACGAGTTGCATGCCGTTACATAGTCGTCAACGTTATCAGACTTGTTGATGGTGAGGTGCAGTGTGACGATACTGTCGCAGCCTTGAGTTGATTTGTACTCTTTGGTGTAGTCGCCGCTCTGGGTAAGGACTTCATTGTCCCAAGTGTATGAGTCGCATGCGTCTTCTGTAAATTCTTTGTAGATGATGTCACTGATGGTCAAGTTGATGGTGACGATACTGTCGCAACCTTTGGCATTGGTGTAGCTCTTGGTAATGGTCTGGCTTTCAGTGTAAACGTCGCCATCCCAAACAAATTGGCCACAAGCTGTCTCGTCAAAGGTCACTTGTTGCGACTTATTGATGGTTAGGATCAGGGTTACGGTGCTATCGCAGCCTTTGTCGGTGAAATAGCTCTTGATGTACTCGCCACTTTCGTCGTAGCGATCATTTTCCCAATAATATTCGTCACAAGCGGTGGCTTCAAAAGTGTAGGTCTTGTTCGGATTAACGACTACAGTGTGGGTAGCAGTGCCCGAGCAGCCGTCGGTGGTGCCGATCACGGTGTAAGTGGTTTCTGTTTCGGGGGTTACGCTAATCATGGCGTCTTGTTCGCCAGTGTTCCATTCGTAGGAGGTAGCGCCTTCGGCAATCAAACCGATGCTTTCACCGGCACAAACGCTCTCTTCACCACTGATGGTAACGGTGGGCAATGCTGTAACAGATACGTTGTGTGTAGCTGTGGCCGAGCAGCCGTTGGTGGTACCCGTCACGGTGTAGGTGGTGGGTTCTTCAGGACTAACTTCAATAGAAGCACCTTGTTCATCGTTGTCCCATTCATAGCTGTCAGCACCCGAAGCCGTCAGGGTAGTGCTTTTGCCTTCGCAAACGCTCTCAGCACCACTGATGGTCACATTGGGTAATGCTTTCACCATTATAGTGTGGGTGGCGGTGGCAGCGCATTGGTTGCTGAAGCCGGTCACAGTGTAAGTGGTTTCTTCAGTCGGTGTAACTTGTACAACGGCGCCTTTGTCGCCGTGTTCCCAAGCGTAGCTGTCGGCACCCGTAGCGGTGAGGGTAACAGTGCCGCCTGCGCAAACGCTGGCGTCGCCGCTAATCTGGATGGTGGAAGCCGTTCTAACGGCTACGGTGTGGGTAGCGGTGGCCGAGCAACCGTTGAGACTGCCGGTTACAATGTAGGTAGTTTCAACTTCTGGTGTTACAGAAATCTCAGCATCGTTGCCGCCGTGTTCCCATTCGTAAGAATCAGCGCCAGTGGCTGTCAGCGTGATGCTTTCACCTTTGCAAACGGAGGTATTGCCGCTAATTTGGACGTTAGGATGGTCTTTTACATTAATGGTATGACTGGCGGTGGCGGAGCAACCGTCGGTAGTACCTGTGACAGAGTAGGTTGTTTGACTTTCGGGTGATACTTCGATCGAGTAACCTTCGTCACCAGTGTTCCAAACGTAGCTGTCGGCACCCGAGGCTTTCAGAAGGGTGCTGGTGCCAGTGCAGATGTTCTTGTCGCCAAAGATGTGTACGTTAGGTATCGTTTTTACACTGATGGTATGCGTGGCCGTTGCCGAGCAACCGTTAGTGGTACCAGTAACGGTGTAAGTGGTTTCAGTGGTAGGTTGTACGGTGGTTTCAGCATTGTTGCCGCCATGTTGCCACTCGTAGCTGTCAGCTCCGCTGGCGGTCAGGGTAACCGTGCTGCCTGCGCAAACGCTGGCGTCGCCGCTGATGGCAACGGTAGGATTCTCTTTTACGGTAACGGTATGTGATGCCGTTGCCGAGCAGCCGTCGGTGGTACCCGTTACGGTGTAAGTGGTTTCTGAGGTGGGTTGTACGGTGGTTTCGGCATTGTTGCCGCCGTGTTGCCACGAGTAGCTGCTGGCGCCCGTTGCGGTAAGGGTTACCGAGGAGCCTGCGCAAACGCTCTCGTCGCCGCTGATTTCAACGGTAGGATTGTCCTTCACGCTAACGGTGTGCGTAGCCGTGGCGGAGCATCCTCCTGTTGTGCCAGTTACGGTGTAAGTGGTTTCGGTGGTGGGGGTTACTTCAATCGAAGCACTTTTATCTCCAGTGCTCCATGTGTAGCTATCAGCCCCCGAAGCAGTAAGTGTTACCGTGCCGCCAGTGCAAACGCTGTTGTCGCCGCTGATGGTAACCGTAGAGCCCGCAATGTTGTAGTTGATACGATAAACGGTTGATATAGCATCATTGTCCTCTTGGTTTTTATGGGTAACCTTAATCGAATGATAAGGCTCTGCTGTTGTGGGGTTGTGAGTGACGGTAGCAGAAGCGTGAGCTGAAATAGGTTTCCAATAGGTGATTTTAGGGAAATCTTCTCCCGCACACAACGATATATTATAGGTGGTTTTGTAAGAATTGAAACCAGGTAGATTTTCATTGTTTACATATAAGTTTTCCAACTTCGTGTTGTAGATAAGAACGGCATCGTCGAATTGCAGGTAGTCGCCAACGGTTCCTTCGCCAGGAGTCTTGTTGGTGGAAAAGGTGGCCAGAATATAAGAAGGGTTAGTGTTATTTGATGTATACGTAAAGGGTATCTTTTTCAGTTGCCATTGCCCGTTGGTATTAAAATCCTGGGTGGCTGCGGCTACTTCTTTTGCAGCATTAACTTCTTGGGTGGTATTGACCACACCTTTACTGGAACTAGTAGGAGCAGGGTCTTGATAGATAGCGTAGCCACCAGTAACTTGAGCTCCTTGAGTGTTGTTATGAACAACAACGTTTAAACGGGCTTGGTGGCTGTTGTTGGAAAGAGATGATTTAAGCCACACATAAAGAGAATCAGGATAAGCAGTGAAATCTTGATGAAATCCTGAAGCGGTACTAGTGTATGTGCAATTCTTGGGATCCTTAGCACTTGTGGCACCCGCATTAAATCTGCCAGTAGATAAACTGCCGTTAGCCTTAACTTTGATTGTAGTAAATACTATATTGATTTCAACATTTTTGCAGGTTACTTGGGCACATTTTGAACCAGTGCCTCCTGGTGAAGCAGAGGCTTGTGAAACAAAATCTGCAGCAGCCGAACTGGCGTAAGATCCTGTCGCAGAATTGATGGAATTCCATCCTGTAGGAGCAACACGAGAACTGGTCTCATTTCTCCAACTTTCAAAATTATTGTTGGGTAATTGCTGTCCCACGCCCAGCTGGGCAAAGGTTAGGGTAGTACAACAAACAAAAAGTAGTGTTAAGAGTAAAAATTTCTTCATATTAAGGTTTTGTTTTAATGGTTTCTGGATTAAGGGTTGTCCTTTTTCATCTATTAAAGAACTTGCAAATATAAATATAAATTTGTAGATATTCGTTTTATTTTAATAAGATTTTTAATTGGTTGAATGTTAGCAAAATAAAAATGTTAATAAAAGTTAATGAATGCTTTTGGCAATATTTTTGGAAGAAAAATAGTGCAGTTTTGGAAGAAAAACCAATGGAATCCAGATTTCAGAATTCAAAGTTCAAAGAAGTTTTTAGTTGTTAGTTTTTAGATTTTAGTTCTATAATTCTATAACTCTATAATTCTTCACTTCTCACTTCATAACCTTAACTCCTTAACTCCTTAACTTCTTAACTTTCACCCTCACTGTTCACTCCTCACTTATTATGATACAACTTCATAGTTTTTTTTATCTTTGCATCACCAAAAACTAAAACTTAACTCACGATGAATATCGCTCCCGAAATTCGCTACATCGGTGTGGATGATACCGATATTGATTTGTTTGAAAGTCAGTATGTTGTGCCTAATGGTATGTCGTACAACTCTTATCTGATTGTGGACGACAAGGTTGCCATTCTAGACACGGCCGACCGCCGCAAGAGTGCCGAGTGGTGGCATAATCTGGAAACGGCACTGGCAGGTCGCACGCCCGACTATCTGGTGGTCCACCACATGGAGCCCGACCATGCTGCCAACCTGGCCGCCGTCCTTGAGAAATATCCCGCCCTCAAGGTAGTGGCTTCGGCGAAAGCGATCCAGATGATGCCGCAATTCTTTGAAAATGCAGACTTTACCGGTCGCACCATCAGTGTGGCAGAGGGCGATAAACTGGAATTGGGCAAATGCACGCTGCAGTTCTTCATGGCTCCTATGGTGCACTGGCCCGAAGTGATGGTTTCGTACGAGTCGCACAACCGCGTACTCTTCTCCGCCGACGGCTTTGGCAAGTTCGGAGCGCTGGCTCACGAAGAGGAGTGGGCTTGCGAGGCACGCCGCTACTATTTCAACATCTGTGGTAAGTATGGCACACAGGTGCAGATGCTGCTCAAGAAGGCCGTCGCCCTTGATATCGCCTGCATCTGTCCCTTGCACGGCCCGATACTGAATGAGAATTTGAGCTACTATATAAATCTATACGACATTTGGAGCAAGTACGCAGTGGAAACGCCTGGCGTGTTCATCGCTTACGCCTCCATCCATGGTGGAACCGCCGCCGTTGCCCAGCTGATGGCCGATATGTTGAAAGCCAAAGGCGCACCCAAGGTGTCGCTGTGCGACCTTACCCGCGACGATATGGCCGAGGCGGTGGAGGATGCCTTCCGCATGAGCACATTGCTACTGGCCGCTTCGAGCTACGATGCTGGCGTCTTCCCACCGATGCACGACTTTCTGCATCATCTGCAAATCAAAGGCTATCAGAAACGTACCGTCGGTATGATTGAGAATGGCTCGTGGGCACCGTCAGCAGGACGCACCATGAAGGCTATGCTCGAGCCAATGAAGGAAATTACGCTAATTGAGCCGATTGTCACCATCAAAAGCCGTATGAAACAGGCCGACCGTCCCGCCTTGGAGGCGCTCGCCGATAAATTGCTGCAATCATGCTAACATTCTATTCGCAACTGCTTGAGAATGCAGTAAATGAGATTTCCAAACTGCCGGGTATCGGCAAGCGCACGGCCCTGCGACTGGCACTCCACCTCTCAAAAGCTAACGAGGAGAACGTGGAAGCGCTGCTGTCGGCTATCGCCAAGATGAAGAACGAAATCCATTACTGCCGCATTTGTCATAACCTTTCCGATCATGAGGTGTGCGACATTTGTAATAATCCCAAGCGCGACCCTGCCATCATCTGCGTAGTACAGGATATCCGTGATGTGATTGCCATCGAGAACACGCAGCAGTACAAAGGGGTTTACCATGTGCTGGGCGGCGTCATCTCGCCTATGGAAGGCATTGGCATTGCACAACTCAAGTTGCAGGAATTATTCGACAGGGTAGAGCAGGGCGATATTAAAGAGGTGATTTTGGCGCTGCCCGCCACCGTCGAGGGCGACACGACCAACTTCTATATCTACAAGAATATTGCCGGCAAAGTGGCGCAAGTGACCACCATCGCCCGCGGTGTCGGCATTGGCGAAGAACTCGAATACACCGACGAAGTAACCCTTGGCCGCTCACTGCTCGCCCGCACCGACTTCGAAAAAGTATATACGAAACGGTAAGTTTGGAAATTCAAAATTCAAAATTCAGAATTCAAAAAACAATTCATAATTCACAATGCATAATTCACAATGCATAATTCACAATTAAGTTTCACTTCTCACTCCTACAACTCTTAACTCCTTAGTTCCTTAACTCCTTAACTCTCCACTCTCCGTTCCCCGTTCTCCGTTCTTATCTCTCCACTCTAAACTTTTTGCTTATGTTTGACCTTTTCCTCGATGTTCTCAAAAGCTCTTTCAACATTACCTGCTTGGTGATGGTGATGTTATTGATGATAGAATGTGTGAATGTGGGCTCGTCAGGAAAATGGATGGCACGGCTGCAGGGCAACCGTTTCTCACAGATATTATTGGCTGTATTGTTGGGCTTGATTCCAGGATGTGCAGGTGGTTTTGCCATTGTCTCGATGTTCACGCACCGATTGATATCGTTTGGGGCGTTGGTGGCCGGCATGATTGCCACTTTCGGCGATGAAGCTTTCGTCGTGTTTGCCTACAGTCCCAAGACGGCGCTATGGCTCTGTCTCTGGCTGTTTGTTATCGGCATCGTGGTAGGTTTGTTCACCGATTTGATTATGGGCAAGCGCGCGCTCATCAAGGAAGACCACCTGTTGGAACTGCACTTGACGCACGAACATGAGCACGATGATGAGCATGCCCGTTTCTCCTTTAAACACTTGAAAAACATATCTTTCCCGCGTGCCGCTTTGCTCTTCGGCCTTTGCATGTACATTGTTTCCGTCTTGTCGGGCGGTCACGAGCACAGCATGATACCGCAGTTGGGTGGGGAAGAACATCACGATGCCGATGCCTGGGAAAGCATTTTGTTCGTCGTTTTGGCTGGCATCACCATATTGATTGTGTTGTGCTCATCGGAGCATTTCCTGCAGTCGCACCTGTGGGAGCACGTCATCAAAAAGCATTTTGTACAGATATTCCTTTGGACGTTCGGGGTGCTACTGGTTCTCCATCTGCTTTATCACTTTGTGGATGTAAATCAGCTGGTTACCGCACATCAGTGGGCCTTGCCAGTACTGCTGCTATTGGCGGTGCTCATCGGCATCATCCCCGAGTCCGGACCGCATTTGGTCTTTGTGGTTCTCTATTTCAGTGGCGCCATTCCGTTCAGCATCCTGTTGGCCAGCTCCATCGTTCAAGATGGCCACGGCGCACTGCCCCTCCTCGCAGAGTCGAAGAAGCACTTTTTGTTGATGAAAGCGATTTGCGTAGTTATTGGCCTTGCTGTGGGATTGATAGGGCTTTATATAAACTGAAAATTGAAAACTGAAAATTGAAAAATATCAATTGTGAAGGAGATTTCGTGATGAAGAAGAAATTGTTACAGAGCAAAAGTCAAGCTTTTGCTGTTAGAATTATCAAATTCTATAAATACTTATGTTCTAAAGACGAATTCGTTTTAGGAAAACAAATATTGAAAAGCGGTACCAGTATTGGTGCCAATATTCGTGAAAGTAGGAATGCTCAGAGTTTATCTGACTTTATTAGCAAAATGAACATTGCTTTAAAAGAAGCTGACGAAACACAATATTGGATAGAAATCTTATATGCGTCAGATATAATAAATCAACCAGAATTTGAGGCTCTTAATGATGATCTCAAAGAATTGATAGCTTTACTAACTTCAAGTATTAAAACATTAAAAAAGAAACAAAACTAAAAAGTTTTCAATTTTCACCTTTCAGTTTTCAGTTTTCTCTTTTTGGCCAAACATTCCTCCAGCCGTAGAAGAAGCCTAAATGGTAGCGGGCGGCGAAGTAGTAGAGCATGTGTTTCAGTTTGCCCAGTGGAATGTAGAGAAGCAGTAACGTGACTTCCAGATAGTAAAGGAAGTTGATGAGACTGCTGTCGTGGAACCATAACAGCAGGGCGGTCATGATGTGCAGCAGGGTGGTAAAGAGGTTGGCGAGATAATCGTCCAAGTTGCTCATAACGTGGAGGTTCTTGTTAATGCAGCGCTTGATAAACAGGGCGATGCCGCAAGCTCCGGAAATGGCGAATCCGCATGCGATAACCTTCCAAAAAATGGGCCACATGTCAAGCAGCGGCGTGAAGGCGATGAAATACATCAGGATGGCCAGGAAGGTGCCGATATGGAAGACGATGCCCATGGTGTAGGTGGGCAGGTGCATGTACGCCGATTCCTTATTCTGGGGCATCATGGCAGTGGTGTTGGCGTAAACCACGCCTTTGGCAACGCTGCCCGATGGTTCCGACAAATCTTTGGGTTTGCCAAGGCGGACAATGCGGATAAAATGATAAAGCAACATGCCGAGACATATCGCTAATGCTGCTAACGAAATGAATTTCATAATTTTACGATAAAAGTTAAACGACTATACACAACCGTCAGGTTTGGGAAGGCCAGCAACGCGGCAGGCTCCTCTGGCGGGTCCTAAGGGGAAAAGGTCGTATATTTCGCGAAGTTTCAACCCTGTTTCTTTGCAGATGACTCTTACCATCGGCGCAATGCCCTTCTCTTCGTAAGTGCTGCGGATGATACGGATCACCTTCCAGTGGTTCTCAGTAAGTTCGTTAATACCGTCAACTTTGGCGATTTCGGCAGCCAACGCATCGTTCCATAAGGTAGGGTCGGTCATGAAGCCGTCGCCGTCAAGTTCAATAGTCTGGTTTCCTAAGGTTACAGTTGCCATAAACTTTTAGTTTTTTTTAGATTTGTGTGCAAATATACAACTTTTTTGAGAATATAGAATAAGATTCTTTTTTGTAATATTGCACTCGCTAACGCGAAGATTCAAAGAACAAAGAGCAAAGAACAAAGAACAAAGAACAAATATGAAGTACTTAACTCCTTAGTTTCTTAGTTCCTTAACTTCTTAACTCCTTCACTTCTCACTTCTCACTCCTTAACTTTTCAATTTTCAACTTTCAGTTTTATATGCTTCTCTCCAAACTTAAAAACTACCGCATTTTTCTCGTCTCCAAGTCGCCGCGCCGTGCGGCCCTGCTGACGGACATGGACATCCCCTTCGAGGTGATGACCGCAGATGTGGACGAGTCGTACGACCCGATGTTGCCGCCCGAGCAGGTGGCCGAGTATCTGTCGCAAATCAAACTCACGGGCATCGACCGCAGTCGCTACCCGGAGAATACGATTTTCATCACCTGTGATACCATTGTGGTCACCGACAGCGAGATTTTGGGCAAGCCAAAAGATGCTGCTGAGGCGGTGAGAATGTTGCAAACGCTGTCCGGACGCGAGCATCGTGTCATCACAGGCGTTACCGTGGCTACTCCTTTGCAACAGCTCACTTCGCACCGTGTCACCAAAGTGCATTTCGATACATTGTCGCCCGAAGAGATCGACTATTATGTAAAACAATATAAGCCCATCGACAAAGCGGGTGCCTATGGCGTGCAAGAATGGATTGGCTGTGTGGGCATTACAGCCATAGAAGGCTCGTTTTACAATGTTATGGGCCTGCCGACTAAGTTGTTATGGGATATGCTGAAACAGATAGTATGAATTCAAAATTCAAAAAGATATAGAGAATTATGGAATCATGGAATTATGGAAACATCTATAACTCAATAATTCAATAACTCTTAACTTCTTAACTTCTCACTTCTCACTTCCTCATTAAATTGATTATTTTTTCCTACAA
>JAEERB010000052.1 GCA_016285615.1 Bacteroidales bacterium | reverse complement strand
CCGAAAAAAAGAAAACGGAAGAAGTTTCCGAATAATATAATCTTATGGACGAGCAACTTCACAAAGCCGGATTTGTCAACATCATCGGCAACCCCAATGTGGGCAAAAGCACGCTGATGAACCAGCTGGTGGGCGAGCGGCTGTCGATTATCACCGCCAAAGCGCAGACCACCCGCCATCGCATCAAGGGAATTGTCAACGGCGAGAATTACCAAATTGTCTATTCCGACCTGCCGGGTATCCTCACACCTGCTTACAAGATGCAGGAGATGATGATGAAGTTCGTGAATGAGTCGCTGAAGGATGCCGACGTTGTGCTCTACCTCATTGAGTGTGGCGAGACGCGCTATGATGAGCAGATTATCGAGAAATTGTCCAAGATGAGCATCCCTATTATTCTGGTCATCAACAAAATAGACAAAGCTAATGCGGATGCCATTCAAGCCACCCGTGCCCATTGGCAAACATTGCTACCCCAAGCAGAGTGCATTGAAATTTCCGCCAAAGAGCACCTGCACATTGTCGAGTTAGAACAACTCATTGTCAGCAAGTTGCCAGCCTCACCACCCTACTTTCCCAAAGACGAACTGACCGACCGGCCATTGCGCTTTTTCATTTCCGAAATCATCCGTGAGAAGATTCTGCTGCTTTACAAAAAAGAGATTCCCTACAGCGTAGAGGTTTCTGTGGACAGCTTTCACGAAGAGGACGACATTACGCGCATTGGGGCCACGCTCTATGTGGAGCGCGAAACGCAAAAACCCATCATCATTGGCAGCAAAGGCAGCGCCATCAAGCGGTTGGGCATGGAGTCGCGTGCCGCCATCGAGGAGTTCCTCGACAAGCATGTTTTCCTTGATCTGTCGGTCAAAGTGCTCAAAGACTGGCGCAGCAGCGACACGCAGATGAAACGGTTCGGGTATAGCTATTAAAAAGAACAAAGAACAAAGATCAAAGAACAAATAATGCGGTGCCTTCGACATGCTCAGGCACCGCATCATTTTTGTCTTGTGAAAAAATATGTCTATTTCAGTTTCAACGTCTGGTCCTTCACGTTCCAGCCGCTAACCGACAAACTCGGTGCGCCCGAAATATTTTTCTCTTCAGTCTCAATAGTCACGGTCTTTGAAGCACCGGGCATCAACGTGAAGAAGTTGTCGTCGTAGAACGAAGGACGAATGGGGTTCATGTCACCGTTCATCAGGTGAAGTTGGTTAAAGAAAGCAATCACCTTGGATGAATTCTTCACGATCACATCAACAAAGAACTTACCATTCTCGCGGCGAACCTTGGTGGTATATTTCACTTGTGTGGGCTTCATCGTTTGCAGCGATTGGAAACCAGCCGTGCAAGGTCCTGTCAGCGTATTCCAGCCTTTGTATTCGCTGTTCGAACGCCAGTAGAAGTTCTCCGAAACCACCTTGCCATTGGCGTCGGTCAATCTCAAATAGAGGAACTGCACATCGGTGGTGGCGCCAGAAAAATCGACCTTAATCACATCGTTGGCCACGCCATCTTCGTCCACATTCACATTGGCGCCGGCTTCCCATACTTTCTTGCTATTTAAGTCATACACAGCCGCATACACCTTGCCGTCCTTGAAAGCGGTGTAGTAATCGTTGGCCACCGATACGGTATTCTTGATATAGTCGAACTGCACATGGATGGGTTCCAAAGCGTTGGCTGTATGATAGAGCGCAGCCGTCGGCTCAAGATACCAGTCGTAGATATGTCCGCACACTTGCGGCATGGGGCTGTTGTGGAACCAGAAGAGCAAGCCCGAGCACCAGCGGTCGCCGTAGCCCAACTTGTTGTAGTTCCATGTCTCCCAAATTGAGTGCGAGTTGACGGCAGCTACCAGCTGAGCCTTCTTCGAGAACTCGTCGATGGAAGAAGAGGTGCCGTACTCGTCGGTCATCTGCTTGTAGAGCGTGCTCACCTGCGAGAAACCATTGCCATCGTGGTAATCCCAAACCTCCTGGTTGATAGGCCACAAGTCCTTCTCGTCCATCATGAGGCGCAGCGACTGTACCAGCGGCAACATGGGTGCTCCGTACTCAGGGTTAAAGCCGTCGATGCGGCTGCCACGCTCCGAAGCGGTATTTTCGTAGTGGCGCATCGGGTTCACCTGCTTGTAGGGACTGCCATCGTGAATACCATCGCATTCCGACTGCATCTGATAGCCGCGGGTGCCGTCCAGACGGTTCAAAAACTCGCGCATGCCGGGCATTTCGGTGCTCTCGTTCGAGCAAACGTAATAAGCCAATGCGGGGTGATTGCGGATGCGCTTCACCGTCGATTCCACATTGTTGAAATAGATACCCTTATCCTGCGGATGGCGGGTGTCGCCCGTCATGAAGAACTCTTGCCAGATGAGGATGCCGTACTCGTCGCACAGCTGATAGAAGTAGTCGCTCTCGGCGATACCGCCGCCCCAGAAGCGCAGCAGGTTGATGCCGCACTGGCGGGTATAGCGCAGCTCGGCAGCCATGCGCTCATCGTTAGAGCGGAGCATGGCTTCGGGAATCCAGTTCGAGCCACGGATGAAGACTTTTTTGCCATTCACGTAGAACACACGCGACTGGTCGGGCGTGTTGGTGTCGGAAGTGATTTCACGGATGCCGAAGCGGGTGCGCAGCGTATCGCACACTTTGCCGTTCACGCTCACCGACATCTTCAGCTCGTACATGTTCTGGGGACCTTTGTTGACAGGCCACCACAGACGTGGATTATTGATTACCAGTTGTTTAAATTCATTGGGGGTAAACACCACCTCCTCGGTGCAACCGCGGTCCACCGACACTTTCTTCTCGAAGGTGATGCCTTCAATCTCGCCTTTCACTACGCATTCGGCCATGGCGAAGGTCGGGTTCACCACTTCCACCGAAACGGTCTGTTTGGACTGATCGTAATTGGGGTGGCGCAGTTCCGATTTTATGAAAGGATGACGCAGAGCCACTTCGCCCGTAGAATAGAGGCTGACGCTGCGCCAGATACCCGTGTTGCGGTCGCGAATACCATCCATAAACGAGAAATCCCAGCCGATGCTCATCAGCATGGTGGTGTTGAGGCCAATGTTGCCATCACCGCCGTTGTGGAACTCATTAACCACACGCCATTTTTTCTTTTTCCAGGTGCCGGGCACGTCCACGGGAATCACCTTCACAGCCAGAGCGGCTTTTTCGCCCGGGGTTACAAAGTCGGTGATGTTGATGTAGTCTTTCACAAACATGCCGTGGATAGAGCTCAGCATAATGCCGTTCACCCACACTTCGGCGTGGTAGTTGATACCGTCGAACTGTAGCCAGATTTGGCGACCGGCAAAGTCGGCGGGCACCTCAAACTCGGTGCGGAACCAGCGGGTGTAGTAGTCGCGGCCCACTTCGGTAATGTCGGGTATCAGTTTCTTCTGCACTTTGTTGTTAAGGCCGTAGTAAGGTTCAGGCACCTTGCCATTGTAAACATCTGTATTTAAAACGGTTCCAGGGATGATGGCGGGCAGCCAGCCGCTCATGTCGTAGCCCACTTTCGAAATGGCCTCGGCGGGACCGTTAATCTTATCCAGCATTTGCATTTTCCATACTGCGGTGCCGTTATGGCCGTCTTTTGAATCCAGCCAGATACGGTCGCCGGTGCGCTCATAATTCTGGGCCCAGCCCAGCAACACCGACATACATAACAACATACACAGCGAAACAAGTTTTTTCATTCTCTTTTCAGTTTGATTGAACATAATGTTTATTAAAGGGTACAAAGATACAAAATTATCACCCACATTGCACAACATAACAAAAAGAGCCGTATATTTGGCGTTTCAAACATAAAAACCGTAATTAGATGAATTGCAACGAGATAAGAAAGGCTTTTTTTGATTTTTTTGCTTCTAAAGAACATGTAATTGTGCCGTCGGCCCCCATGGTGGTGAAGAACGACCCCACGCTGATGTTCACCAACGCCGGTATGAACCAGTTCAAGGACATCTTCTTGGGCAACCAACCCGCCAAGAACCCGCGCGTGGCCGACTCGCAGAAGTGCCTGCGCGTATCGGGCAAGCACAACGACCTGGAAGAGGTGGGCAAGGACACTTACCATCACACCATGTTCGAAATGCTCGGCAACTGGTCGTTCAACGACTATTTCAAGCGCGAAGCCATCGACTGGGGATGGGAATTTCTGACCTCGGTGATGAAACTGGACCCCAACCGCTTGTATGCCACTGTTTTCGGCGGCGACGAGAAGGACCACACCGAAGCCGACGAGGAAGCCAAAGAGTTCTGGAAGAGCCACTTGCCCGAGCATCGCATCTTATACGGCAACAAGAAGGACAACTTCTGGGAAATGGGCGACAGCGGTCCCTGCGGCCCCTGCTCTGAAATACACATCGACCTGCGCGACGACAACGAGCGCCAGAAAGTCGATGGCGCCAGCCTCATCAACAAGGACCATCCCCTCGTGATTGAGATATGGAACCTTGTGTTCATGCAATTCAACCGTCTGGCTTCGGGCGAGCTCAAACCGCTGGCAGCCAAGCATGTGGACACCGGCATGGGTTTTGAACGCCTCTGCATGGCCGTGCAAAACAAGAAGTCGAACTACGACACCGACATCTTCCAACCGCTCATCCAATGCATCGCCGCCAAGGCCGGTATGCGCTACGGTGAGGACGAAAGTCGCGATGTGGCCATGCGCGTGGTGGCCGACCACCTGCGCGCCGTCACCTTCGCTATCGCTGACGGTCAGCTGCCCTCGAACAACGGCGCCGGCTATGTCATCCGCCGCATCCTGCGCCGCGCCATCCGCTACGGCTACACCTTCCTCAACTTCAACGAGCCGTTTATGAACACGCTGGTGAAGGATCTAGTAGCCCAGATGGGCGAGCAATTCCCTGAAATTAAATCACAACAGACTCTTATTGAAAAAGTTATACTGGAAGAAGAAAACTCCTTCCTCAAGACTTTGGCATCAGGTATCGCCAAGTTCGAGAACTATTGCTCCAAGATGGGCTCGTCGAAACAAATTGACGGCGCCTTTGCCTTCGAGTTGTTCGACACCTACGGCTTCCCCATCGACCTGACCCAACTATTAGCTTCGGAGAAGGGACTCGATGTTGATATGGAAGGCTTCCAAAAAGGATTAAAAGAGCAGAAAGAGCGTTCGCGTGCAGCCGCAGCCGTTGAGACCGACGACTGGGTAATGCTACGGGCCGAACAGCCGACGCAGTTCATTGGCTATCACGCTTTGGAATGCGAATGCCACATCATCAAATACCGCAGTGTGAAGGCCAAAGGCAAGCAGTCGTTCCAGATAGTCCTCGACCAAACTCCGTTCTACGCCGAGTCGGGCGGACAGGTGGGCGACACGGGCACTCTGTCCAACATCAACGAGCAGATTCAGGTCATCAACACTATCAAAGAGAACAACTTACCAATCCACATTGTCACCACGCTGCCCGACAACCTGACAGCTACCTTCACCGCTCGCGTTAACGAAACTCGCCGTTTCTGCACGCAGAACAACCACAGTGCCACGCACTTACTGCACTACGCGCTGCGTTCGGTATTAGGCACGCATGTAGAGCAAAAAGGCTCGCTGGTGACCGACAGCCGCCTGCGCTTCGACTTCTCTCACTTTGCCAAGTTGACCGAGGAGGAGATACAAAAGGTAGAACATATTGTCAATGATCTCATTCGTCGCAACACCCCGCTCGACGAGCATGTGAACGTGCCCATTGACGAAGCCCGCCAGATGGGAGCCATGGCCCTGTTCGGCGAGAAGTATGGCGACAAAGTACGTGTCATCCGCTTTGGTGACTCTATCGAGTTGTGCGGCGGCACACACACTTCGGCCACGGGCAACATCGGCTATTTCAAGATCGTTTCCGAAAGCGCCATCGCCGCCGGCGTGCGCCGTATTGAGGCCGTCACCGGCCAGGCAGCCGAAGAGTACATGGAGCAGTTCCGCACCACCCTCGAGGAGGTCAAGGCTTTCCTCAATACCACCAACCCGATGCAGGCCCTGACCAAACTCATGGCCGAAACCGACAAGATGAAAAAGGACTTGGAAAGCTTGCAGCAAGAAAAGACGCGCCAGTTTATCGACGAGATGCTCAAGAGCGCCAAGGAAACCAACGGTGTCCACCTCATCAGCCACTGCGGCCATAACGACCCCGAAATTCTGAAACAGAGCGCTTACCAACTGAAGAGCCACGCTGGCCACGCCATCGTCATGGGCAGCGTCTATAACGACAAGCCCAGCTTGCTGGTGGCCCTCTCCGACGACCTGGTAGCCAAGGGTCTCAACGCCTCCAAGCTCATCCGCGAAGGTGCAGCCTTCATCAAGGGCGGCGGCGGCGGACAGCCCAACCTCGCCACGGCTGGCGGCAAAGAGCCCGGCGGCCTGCAAGCGGCCATTGACAAGATTATCTCACTAATCGCCTAATACAAAGCACGAAAGGACTCCCACAAAGAGTCCTTTCTTCACATTTTTCTGTTTATATTTTTCAACGGCGCAAACCCCGAGAAGTTGCTTTTCATCGTATTTTTGACCATTGTGTTAAAAAGAATCCATCCATTATGCGCAGATATATCTTACTCGCCCTTCTCTGCTTAGGAATCCTGGCAACCGGATTCGCTCAATCCAAAAGCGAAAAGCTGAAAAGCAACAAGAAAAAGATTGAAGCCGAAATTGCCACGACTCAGAAGTTGCTGAACCAGACCTCCAAAAACAAACAAGCCTCGCTACAACAGCTATCCGTACTTCGCAGGCAGATATCCAACCGCGAAGAACTAATTACCAGCCTGAACAACGAGATTTTCAATTTGGAAGAGGAACTGGACCTCAACGTGAAGCTTTACAAGGAGTTGGATAAGAAGTTGGAATATATGAAGACCGACTATTCGCGCATTGTCTATCTGGCTTACAAAAACCGCAACATGATCGACAAGGTGGCATTCCTGCTGGCCTCGGAAGACTTCTCGCAGATGTTCCGCCGATTAAAATACTACACCATCTTCGCCAATGACGTAAAACGCCAGGTGGTGCTTATCAAACAGACGCAAGAGGAAATTGCCCAAAAGAATGAGGAGATTATCCAATTAAAGGAGGAAAAAACCGCTTTACTAGAAGGCAAAGAAAAGGAAATCAAGCAATTGGAAATCGACAGAAATAAAAAGACCAAAGCTACCGAAGAACTGAAGAAGAAGGAAAAGCAGCTGGCCAGCGAGCTCAAGAGCAAGCAACAGAAACGAAGAGAGCTGGATGCTGCCATCAAGAAGGCCATCCAGGAGGAGATTTTAGCGGCCAACAAGAAGAAAGCGGCTGCCAACAAGAAGAGTTCATCAGGCAGCACTTCGGGAAAGACCTCAACTTCCAAGACCGAAATCACCCTTACACCTGAAGAAAAACTCATCAGCGACTCGTTTGTTAGCAACAAGGGCAAGTTGCCCTGGCCCGTCGTTAAAGGCGCCAAAATCAGCGAGTTCGGCAGCTATCCGCACCCTGATGTGCCTTCGGTGATGATTGAGAACAAGGGCATCGACATCCTTGTGGAACCCAATACACCCGTCAGGTCCGTCTTCCAAGGCGAAGTGGCCGGCGTTTTGGACATCATGGGCACCAAGGTGCTGATGATCCGCCACGGCGAGTATCTCTCTGTATATCAGAATATCGCCAACGTAAACGTGAAGAAAGGCGACAAAGTAAGCACGAAGCAGACCGTTGGAACCGTTTCCAAATCAACGCGTTCGAACACCTACGAACTGCACTTCGAAGTTTGGAAAAACAGCACCAACCTTAATCCTAGCAGTTGGTTGAGCGCACGATAATTTCGTGTATATTTGCATTCTGTTAAGACGATTTACGACTATGCTATTTAAAGATGTGATGGTTGATGATTCTATCAAGGAAAGTCTCATCAACCTTGTGAAAAGCAACAGAGTGAGCCATGCGCAACTATTTTTGTGCAGTCCGGGGAACCATAGTTTTGCCCTGGCTGTAGCTTACGCCCAGTATCTGTCATGCCACAACCGCGGCGAACACGATTCCTGCGGCGTTTGTCCTTCGTGTCTCAAATTCGAAAAGTTGTCGCATCCCGACTTCCACTTGATTTTTCCAAATGTGGCCAAAAATTCCAACGACAAGGACTATAATTCTAAAAAATGGCTTCCAGAATTCAGGGAATATGTATTTCAAAACAACTATCACATCTCGCTTAATAGTTGGCTGAAAGAATTAGGTGGCGAGAACAAGCAAGCCACCATTAACATCCGCGACTGCGGCAATATTGTGGAACAGAATAGCATACGCGCCTACGAAGGCGGCTACAAAATCTATTTGTTATGGATGGTTGAACGGCTTTATCATGCCGCCGCCCCCAAGTTACTGAAGACACTCGAGGAGCCTGAGAACAAGACCTTGTTCATCCTCATGACTGAGAATCCCGACAATATCCTATCCACCATCAAGTCGCGTACACAATATATCAAGATACCTCCGCTGTCGGAAACGACTATCGCCCAACATCTTCAGCAGGAACTCGAAGTGTCAGAAGAAACGGCAAAAGACATTGCCTCCATCTCCGAGGGCAACTATGTCAAGGCGCTAACCCTCGCCCATGACAACAAAGAGCAAGAAGAGATGCTGCATTATTTCGAATGTTTCTTCAACGGTGTGTTGGCCAACGATGGCAAACGCCCTCTCAACCAAGTGAAATTTTTCGAAGTGAGAGCTGTCATTGAAAAGATTGGCAAACTGGGCCGCGAATCACAAAAGAATTTCGTGCAGTACATGGGGCGTATGTTGCGCAACATATTGCTAATCAACACAAATAACGAAGCTTTAGTAAAAGCCACACATGAAGAGCGCGACCTGCTCAATTTCTACAAAACGCGCGTAACCGTCTTCAATGCCAAACCGCTGATGGAAGAATGCAACAAAGCGCATTACCACATAGAACGTAATGGCAACACATCGCTCATTATGACAGATATGTTTCTGAAGATGAGCACGATATTAGCTTCGTAAGAGAGCTATTCGAACAGTTTCTCTATTTTCTCGCTATACTTATTGAGAATGAAGTTACGCTTCAACTTGAGAGTTGGAGTCAACTCGCCAGTTTGTATACTCCATTCGTAATCGACTAAGAGATAACGTTTTACCTGCTCGGTTTCACCAAAGAACTTATTGTAATAAGTTACTGTCTTCATGAACTTACGTTCCACATCGGGGTGATGTATCATCTCTTCGTTGGTCGTATAGGGAATTCCCTTTCCGGCGCACCAAGAGCGCAGGTCGGCGAAGTTGGGCACGATGAGGGCGGCGGCAAACTTGCGGTTCTCGCCCACCACCATAATATTGTCAATCATAGGATCTTCGGCAAACTTGCTCTCAATGAGCGTGGGCACCACATACTTGCCGAAAGCGGTCTTGAACATCTCCTTCTTGCGGCCCGTAATGTGCAACTGGCCTTTCGGCTCAATACAGCCGATGTCTCCAGTATGGAACCAGCCTTCCTCGTCAATAGCCTCTTTGGTCAAATCCTCAGCCTTGTAGTAGCCTTTCATCAGGCAGTGACCGCGTGTAAGAATCTCGCCATCTTCGGCAATCTTGACTTCAATGCCTGGCAGCACAGGGCCCACGGTACCAAAGGAGACACCATCTTTGAAGAAGTTGCTCACGGCAATCACGGGCGAAGTCTCCGTCAGGCCATAGCCTTCGAGGATGGGCATTTCAGCAGCGCCAAACACGCGGCACAGACGCGGTTGCACAGCAGCACCACCCGAAACGATAACCTGCAAATGTCCACCAAAGGCAGCCTTGAACTTACGGAGCACCAGTTTACGCGCCCTGTTCAGACGGCGCTTGTAGGCATTCGACAAATCGCCAACATCATACTTCAGCGCAACATCATTAGCCCAGAAGAATATTTTCTTCTTGATTTTGTTTAATTTACGACCTGTCGAGATAAAGCGGTCGTAGAACTTCTCCAACAATCGTGGTACGGAAGTGAAGATAGTGGGCTGCACCTCCTTGAGGTTATCGGCGATTTTGGCAATATTCTCCGCATAATAGATCGGGATGCCCAGATAGTGCCATGCATAAATCATCATTCGTTCATACACATGACACAAAGGGAGATAACTAAGCACCTTATTATTAGGATTATCGGGCACGATGGGAAGGATTGCCCTCACATTGTTAAGGAAGTTGCTATGGGTAAGCATCACTCCCTTAGGGTTGGCCGTCGTGCCCGACGTATAAACTATCGTAACAACATCATCAGGCGTAATTTGCGCCTTGATTTCTTCCAGATAATTTGGACTCGGGTTCGCCCGCCCCAGCTCTATCACTTCATTTAAGTGCTTATAACCACGCAAGTTACGGAAAGTGTAAACATTATCTGCCAGTTCGGGGATGCCATTGATGACATTCTCAATTTTGCGCAGCAACTCCCAGCCGGCGACGAAGACCATCTTCACTTCCGCATGATGCAAAATGTACTGATAGTCGCTCTCGCTGATGGTGGGATAGATGGAGACATGGATGGCGCCCAACTGCATGATAGCCATGTCGAGCAGGTTCCATTCGGGGCGACTGTTGCTGATAGAAGCGATACGGTCGCCTTTCTTAATGCCCAGCTGCATCAATCCGTAGCTGATATTATTTACCTTTTCAATATATTGCGAAATGCTATAATTTACCCAAATGCCGTTCTCTTTCCCGTTCAACGCATTGTCGGTAGGAAAATGCTCGGCATAATGAGGCAATAAATCAAAAAGACGGGTTACTTCCATAATGATAATCTTAGTAGAAAACTATTGAGCCAATTTCATATCAGCGGCATCCTTAACCGAAACTAACTCAACATCAAAAATTAAAGTGCTATAAGGCATAATCACGGGATAAGCACCCATGGAGTCATAAGCCAGTTTGGAGGGAATGATTAGGGTGGCCTTGCCGCCTTCCTTCATCATAGCAATACCTTCCTCCCAACCAGGGATAACCTTGCCTTGACCCAACACAAATTCGATAGGTTCACCTCTTTGAATTGAGCTGTCGAACACGCGGTTATCTTCCAGCGTTCTGCCTTCATAATGCACGGAAACCATCTTGCCGGCTTCAGCCTTGGCGCCCTTGCCAGCCTTGGTTGAGATGAAATAGAGTCCACTATCGGTGGGTTTTACTTTAATCTTATTGGTAACGATATAATCGGTTAACAGACTGTCCTCTGCATTTTTACGATGTTCGAAGAACTCTTGTTGCATTTTGAGCTGCTCAGCTCTCATAGCTTCCACTTCAACACGAGGCATCAGGTCCATCAACTTGATATCGAAATAGAGATCTTTGTCTTTGGTCTCCAGATTGAACTCCTGACCTAAGTAATAGTGATAGAACGAATCGGCATCCAGGATAAAAGTGGCGCTGTCGCCTACATGCATCAACTTGAGAGCATCATAAATATCGCCTTCAAATGCATGCTCCAGAATCTCAACCTGTAAGGGACGCGGGCCGTCCAGAGTCGAGTCGATCGTACGCATGGTGTACATCATCATCACCACATCACCCAGTTCGGGTTGGGCGGCAGTGTCGTTCTGCTCATAAAATTTGTAATAAAAACCGGTTTTGTCCTTTTTAAAACCTTGGTGTTTGCAAGATGCCATACTGCCCATCACGATGATAGCCAAAGCAAAGAGCATGATTCTCTTCATATTTTTCATAATGTTTTTGTTTAGATTATAAATTATTTAATGTCAATAAGTTCCAAATACATTGCGATGGGTTTACGTCCTTTAATGCGGTCACCGTCGCCACCCACACCGTAGGCTAGGTGCGCTGGGATGACCACGCGGGCCGCAGCCCCTTTCTTCATTCGTTTCACTGCCTCGTGCAAGCCAGCCACATCGTTGGATTTATCCACTACAAACACCAAATCACCTGACTCGTCCGAGCTATAAACCACATCGCCCGAAAGCAGCATGGTCTTGTATTTCAGTGTCACTGTCTGCCCTGCCATGGGACAACCTCCCGAACCCTCTTTGACCATCTCAATACGCAAGCCGGTACCCGTCTTTTCGGTGTTCCAACCGTAGCGCTTGAGAAACAGGTCGATCTCCTCATCCTCCAGAGCTACAATCTTACGATTACCATCCACAAAGGGGTCGTAAACCTCCTCTTCCTCCTGATGGGGCAACTGTACCACTCCCGTCGTCTGCTTGTTCTTGCAAGCAACGCAGGACAGTAACAAACCTGCCATAACAGCCAGAAGGAAAGGTTGTTTCATCATTTTTGTGCAGTTAATTCATCTTTATATTCCTTCAGCACCTCTTCAAAATAGGCCATCGTATTCTCCAGTGTATCATAATGATACGCTGCAGAAGCATTCTTATGACCGCCGCCGTCAAAGTGCTTGCGGGCAAACTTGTTCACATCAAAGTCGCCTTTCGAGCGGAAAGAGACTCTGATACGATTATCGCGTTCGGTAAAGAACGCGGTGAACTTGACAGTGCCTACCGACAAACCATAATTAACGAACCCTTCGGTATCGCCAATATGGAAATTATTGTCCATCAAGTCTTTCTTTGTCAAATAGCTATAAGAAGTGGCATAGTCGTTCATTATTTTCAGGCGCTGGCTCAAGAGCAGTCCCAACAGACGAAGGCGACTCTCGGAGTAATTGTCGTACACTTTCCTATGGATAGCCTCGCCATCCACACCTTTTTTCATCAACTCGCTAATAGCCAGGTAAGTTTCGGGATGATTGCACATATAGCTCAACGAGCCGGTATCGGTAATCATGCCCACATAGATGCACTCTGCAATATCAAGCGTAAGCGCCTCTTTATCACACAATTCATCAAAAAGGAAGTTATAGACGAGTTCGCAGGTGGACGTAGTCTGTGTCTCCGACAACTTCACGTTGCAGTCGATGATTGGCGACACATGATGGTCAATCAGAATCTTGAAGGCCTTCGAGTCGGTAATGCACTCCTCAAAGGCAGAGCCGAAGCGGCTGGGCGCATTCATATCGACCACGAACATCAGATCGGCTTCTGCAAACAACTTGCGTGCTTTGTCGGCATGCTGGGCAGCCACCACAATGGTGTCGGCCCCCGGCATCCAATTCAAAAACGAAGGAAACAGATTCGGCAGAATGACATGGACATCTTTTCCTTTACCCTTACAATAGTGATATATAGCTAAAGATGAGCCCATTGCATCCCCATCGGGGTTGTAATGCGACACAATGACCACCTTGTTACTGCGGGTCAACGCATCCTGCGCCAGTTGTATTTCTTCAGAAGTTAATCTGTTCATAATTAAGGCTGCAAAGGTATAAAAAATAATAACGTCAACGCAAACTACTGCTAAACCACTTATTTAGCACGCACTTGCGCCGCAAAAGCCGTCGCACGACCAGCACCTTCACCCGTATTTACCAGCACCGTTTCGCCATTATGGATTTGTCCTTGGCGCAACGCTTCGAGGAAACCGGCCAGACAAACCACGCCAGCAGGACCCAAGAGAACATTGGTCTCCTCGTAAGCCTGGCGGGCCGTCGCAACGAGTTCGCTCTCTTTCACGCGCAGGAATTCACCTCCACTACGTTTCACGATAGGTGCCACCACGGGGAACATACCCGGGTTGCCCGTCGAGAGGATGGATACCATCGTCTGCGGATTGTCAATCACGGGATAATGGTTCTGATAGCCTTCGGGGAAGCCGCTCTTCTTGGCATTCTCCCAGCCTTGCACCATCGGGTCGCAAGTATCTTGCTGAATGAGCAACATGCGGGGCAGTTTCACCTCGGGATAGTGTTTCTCCACTTCGCGAACGCCCTTCTCAACGGCGATGGGGCCCGTGCCACCAGCCACAGCCTGCACATACACATCGGGCATCTTGCCTAATTGACGCAGGAATTCGAAGACCATCGTCTTCTTGGCCTCCACGCGGATGGGGTCGATATTACCGGCCGAAATCAGCACATTGTTCTGGGTGTGGAAGTCGGCGGCCAGCTTCTTGGCATAGGCATAGTCACCATCGGCCACCACAACGTTCTGACCGTGCGACTTGATTTCGCGCACCGTGTCGGGCGACACGCAGTTAGGCACGAAAACGGTGAACTTGATGCCAGCCTTGGCCAAATAGCGACTGTAGGCCGTGGCCGTGTTGCCCGTCGAGGCCACACAGAACTCCTTCACACCATTTTCCTTGAAGATGGTAGCGGCCAACGAAGCGGCCACATCCTTGAAAGTGCCCGTACCGCCGTTCAGGTCGTTGCGATAGACCATCACTTGGCAGTCGATGCCGTATTGCTCGTTGGCGATTTTTTCCAGATAGGCCCACTCCTCCATCGGGATAGTGCCCTCGCCGTAGGAAACCGCATTGTTGGCATCCTTTATCGGCAGAAAGTCGGAGTAGATATAGAAACTATCAGGATTTTTGACTTTTAGTAAATCGTCAAGTTTGTGATAATCAGCCGAATACTCAGCCACAGCGCGTTTGCATCCGCACTTGCATTGTTGATTCTGAGAAAGCCAAGTGGCAAAGTCGGGAATGACTTCGCCACATTGAGTACATCTTAGTTGATATTTGTTATTCATAAATTACATGTTTTAGAAAACATCTGTTCCCTACTTAATCAGCGCCATATCCGGAATAGGCTTGTCGTAATCGCCTTTGGCAAGACGCTCCTTGATGTCTTTGAAAGCTGCCAGTGTGCGTTCCACATCCTCCATGCTGTGAGCAGCCGTTGGGATGATGCGGAAGATGAGCATTCCAGGAGGAATGACAGGATAAGTGACGATGGAGCAGAAGATATTGTAATTCTCACGCAGGTCAACGGCAATGTTAGCAGCCTGATTTATACCGCAATACAAATGCACGGGGGTGACACAAGCCTCTGCCGGTCCAATCTCGTAGCCGAGTTCGCGGAAACCTTTCTGCAACGCACGAGTGATTTTCCACAGATGGGCTCTCAAACGGTCGCCTTCTTCGCTACGAATGATTTCGAGACGCTTCAAACAGCCCACCACGATAGGCATCGGGAGCGATTTAGCGTACATCTGAGAGCGCATGTTGTAGCGCAAGAAATTGATAATACTCTTTTCGGAAGCCACAAAGCCGCCTATGGTTGCCATAGACTTGGCGTAGGCACCGATGTAGATATCAATGTCGTCCATAACGCCAAAATGTTCGGAAGTACCTCTTCCGTGCGGGCCCATGGCGCCGAAGCCGTGGGCATCGTCAATGAGGATGCGGAACGAATACTTTTTCTTGAGAGCAGCAATCTGATCCAGGATACCGAGGGCACCGGTCATGCCGAATACACCTTCCGTAATCAGCAGCACGCCACCACCCTGTTCATCGGCAATCTTGCATGCATTGCCCAAAATTCGCTCGCAATCCTTGATGTCATTATGGCGAAACTTGAATTTCTTGCCGATGTGCAAGCGAATGCCATCCAACAGGCATGCGTGTGCTTCCGCGTCATATACGATGACATCGTGGCGACAAACCAGCGAGTCGATGGTGGACACAATGCCTTGATAGCCAAAGTTGAACTCGAAAGCAGCCTCTTTGTGTTCAAAGTCGGCCAGTTCTCTTTCCAGTTGTTCGTGGAGGGCCGTTTGGCCGGTCATCATACGGCTGCCCATCGGATAAGCCATACCCCAGCGGGCGGCACCTTCCGCGTCGGCTTTGCGCACCTCAGGATGGTTGGCCAGTCCGAGGTAGTTGTTGAGGCTCCAGCAGAGCACCTCCTTGCCATTGAATTTCATGTGCGGACCCAGTTCGCCTTCCAACTTCGGGAATGCGAAATATCCATCTATTTTCTCACGGTATTGCCCTATCGGGCCACCCGACGACTCTTTGATTCTTTCAAAAATGTCTTTTCTCATGTGATATGTAGCGTTAGATAGGGATTAATTATTTAGCATAATGATGATAGAAACGGATAATCGTCTCAATGCCTTTG
>JAEERB010000233.1 GCA_016285615.1 Bacteroidales bacterium | reverse complement strand
AAGATGAATAAAGGTTATCTTTCTGGAACACAGACGACTAACCAAGTGTCGCTAATCGCTTTTTCCAACTGCAAGAATGTGAAAGTGGACGGCATCACTTTGAGAGACGCCTGCGGACCTATGCAAGTGTACAACAAATGTACCGATGTGGCTCTCAATAACTTGACTATCCGCTCAAAGGTGGTGAAAGGCACAGCCGGAGCACAATTCTTGGGTTGCAGTCATGTAACCTGTGAAAACAGTTTTTTTGATGTTACGGGAACACCCATCATTTCAACGAGCTCCAAAGGCGTAAAACTGACGAAATGCAACACAGCCAAAGGGAAACTTTAGAAATTCAAAATTCAAAGAACAAAGAATAAAGAACAAATTTCGATAGTTCTATAATTCTATAATTCCATAATTCAATAATTCTTAACTCCTTAACTCCTCACTTCTCCTTTCCTCACCCGCATCTAATAACTAAAATCTAATATTATGAACACCAAAAAATCTTCAACCTATAGTATGTTCATTATAGGTGCCTTATTTTTCGTTTTCGGCTTTGTTACATGGCTGAACAACATTTTGATTCCTTATATGAAGACCTCGTGCGAGCTTACTTCGCAGGTGCAGGCCTATCTGGTGCCGTTTGCCTTCTACATCGCCTATTTCGTGATGTCCATTCCGTCGTCGTATGTACTGAAAAAGACGGGTTACGGCAATGGCATGGCGCTGGGCTTGATAGTGATGGCCATCGGCTGTATGTTGTTCGTGCCTGGTGCACGTCTGCGCAGCTATCCCATATTCCTCACGGGCTTGTTCATCCAAGGTGCTGGCTTGTCGTTGCTGCAAACGGCTAGCAATCCGTATGTTACCGTGCTTGGTCCCGTAGAGTATGCCGCCCGCCGTATGAGCATTATGGGTGTTTGCAACAAACTGGCCGGTATGATTGGCATCTTGATACTTTACAATGCCCTTTTCTCTGGCAAGGAACATCTCTTCCAGCAGATTGAAGGCATGGCTGCCGGTCCCGAGAAAGAGGCTATGTTGCAGCAACTTGCCAATGGCGTGATGCTTCCCTATATCATTATGACAATCGTTTTGATTGCTTTGATGATGTTTGTGAAACTGGCCAAACTTCCTGAAATTGAGATTGAAGAGACTGAGCAGTCAGGTAAAAAGACCAGCATTTTCAGCTATCCCTACCTGTGGCTTGGTGTGCTGGCCATCTTCTTCTATGTAGGTGCTGAGGTTATCGCTATTGACACGTTGATTCCTTACGGCAATTACTGGGACATTCCTACCGGCACATCTCACTATTTTGGCGTTTATGCGCTGGTGGCTCTGTTGCTGGGTTATTTCTGCGGCATCATCTTCGTGCCCAAGGTTATCTCACAACGCAAAGCGTTGGTTGTACAACTCTTTTTGTCAGTGGCACTCGTGGTGGTTGCCCTTTGCACATCGGGTATGGTTTCCGTATTCGCCATCATCTGCCTCAGCTTTGCCCACGCTATCATGTGGCCTGCCATTTGGCCCTTGTCAATCCACGATTTGGGTGAGCATACCGAGTTTGGCTCCGCACTGCTCATCATGGCCATCGCCGGTGGTGCTGTTATGCCGCTGATTTACGGTAAGATTGCCGATATGGTGAACCCGCATGTGGCTTACGCCATCCTCTTCGTATGCTACGCCTACATCCTCTTCTTCGCTACGGTAGGCTACCGCTTCGATGGTAAACAGAAATCTTTAAAAGAAAATGAATAATCATAACATTATGAAAAAGAGTCTTTTGCTGATAGTTTGCTGCGCTTTGCTGTTCGCTTCGTGCAAGGAGCAAGTCGATACTAAGAAGTCGCTGGAAGGCGCGTGGGTATGTACGGATGTTAACAACCTGACAATACCGACCGACCACATGCTGGCGTTGGATTTTGAGAACAATGGTGTTGTCACTCTTTCGCAAGGCGTGACGAGAGATGGCTCACATGCCGAGTTTGTTAGCGTGCCGATGAAATATCATGTTGATGACCAGGTGTTTACCATCAATGGCGTTTTTATTGGCAACGATTCGTTGAATATGAAGTTCGATATCGTTTCTCTCTCGAAAGACAAGCTGATAGCCAACTTGGTAGAAGTGACCAAGAGTGCCATCGTCAATCGAATGTTAGGCAAATACACCTTCCTCAAGGTTGCTACGCCTAACAAGCACCTCAGTGCCATACAGGGCGAGTGGGAGAGTTACAGACATGAGTCGGCTGGCAAGTTTGACAGCATATCCACCATCAAGATGAAGTTCACGGGCGACCACGGCTTTGTATTTTCCAAGAAATTCAACAATAACTGGAGCGACTGTGACGGCACATTTACGCTCTATCAGGATAAGATGGCAGTGAATTATGCCACCGAGGTGTCGTCCTATTACAACTGTTGGGAAATACAGTCGGTGACGTCAACCGAGATGATGTTGCGCAAATATAATGCCGACAGCGACACGTCCTCTATGCTGGATGTTGTTCGTTTTAAGATGGTTAAGCTGTAGAAAGGGATAGCTGTGGACCTGAAACTCTCATCGGCGTTTGCCCCGTCGGGCGACCAGCCGTCGGCCATCAAGCAGTTGGTCGAAGGGTTGAACCGTGGCGATCAGGCGCAGGTGCTGTTAGGTGTGACGGGCTCGGGTAAGACTTTCACCATTGCCAATGTGTTGCAGCAGGTGAAGCGTCCCGCGCTGATCTTGAGCCACAACAAAACGCTGGCCGCGCAGCTCTACAGCGAGTTTAAGCAGTTTTTCCCCGACAATGCCGTCGAGTATTTTGTCTCGTACTACGACTATTACCAGCCCGAGGCCTACATTCCGACGACCAACACTTATATTGAGAAGGACCTCTCCATCAATGATGAGATTGAGAAACTGCGTTTGAAAACCACCTCCGCTTTGCTGTCGGGGCGGCGCGATGTGATTGTAGTTGCTTCAGTATCATGTATCTACGGCATCGGTAATCCGGAGGATTTTGCCAAGAGTGTCATCCGTGTCAACAAGGGGATGACGCTCGACC
>JAEERB010000051.1 GCA_016285615.1 Bacteroidales bacterium | reverse complement strand
GCCACGATAATCAAACTGCCTACAATGTATGGCATCAGAAAACGGTAGAAATCTACGCCCGCATTAAAAAACGAGATGATTTCGTTGTTCCCAGACAATTTGGAAGTAAACCAAATGACTGATATAAAGGTGAATAGCGGAATGAACAGGTTGATGAAGTAGGGGATAAAGTTGAGGTAGTATTTGAAGATAATGTCTTTCAACGGTGCGTCCCTGTCCAAAAACAAGTTGATGTTCTCCGAAATGTCAAACACAATGATGACCGTCATCAGCAAGGTGATGGCAAAGAAGAACGATCCCAAGTATTTCTTGAGGATGTAGGAGTCCATAATCCTCCATCTGAATTTCTCCCGAAACCAGCTCCAATACTCTTTTGTCTTGGAAATTATGGACTTAAACGTTGTCAAGTGCCGCTAATTATTTAACGATTTTCAAAAATTCAACGGTGAGGTCCCAGCACATCTTGACAGTGTTAATCAAAAGTTTCTCGTCGGGTGAGTGAACGCCGCGGAGGGTGGGGCCGTAGGAAACCATATCCAGGTCGGGATATTTCTCCGAGAAGAGGCCGCACTCCAAGCCTGCGTGGATGGCTTTCACCACGGGAGCCTTACCAAAGACATTTTTGTAGGCAGTCTCCAGCACTTTCAGCACTTTTGAATTGGGATTGGGAGTCCAGCCGGGATAACCGTCGCTGTTCTCCACATCGGCGCCAATCATGTAGAAGGTGGCCGATACGCGGTCCACAATGGCTTGCTTGCGCGACTCAACCGAGCTGCGTTGGCTGGTGGTGATAATCACTTTACCGTCGGCAATCTTGATGGAAGCTAAGTTGGATGAGGTCTCTACAAAGTCCTTGATATCCTGCGACATGGCCACAACACCGTGAGGACAAACGTACAGGGCATTCATGATGTCAATCTGCAGCATCTCGTCAATGACTTGCTTGGGCAGGTCGCAAGGTTTGCAGCTGGCAGCAACGCCAGGGTCGGTTGTGCTATATTCGTTTTTGAAAGTCTTGTCGCATTGAGCCACATATTGTTCGAATTTCTTGGCGTTGGCTTTTGGCAGTGTCACAACAGCCGTACCTTCACGGGCGATGGCGTTGCGCAGGTTGCCGGCGCAGATGTCAGCAATGCGAAGGTCGTACTCCTGATAGCTGTTCCAAAGGATGCGGTTCAGTAATTTTACGGCGTTACCACGGCCCTTGTTGATGTCGTCGCCCGAGTGACCACCTTGTAAACCATTGACGGTTAGTGTGTAAGCGACACTTCCTTTGGGCACAGCTTCGTATTCGCAGTCCAGTGTGGCTACCGTGTCTTTTCCGCCGGCGCAACCGATGAAGAACTCGCCTTCATCCTCCGAGTCGAGGTTCAAGAGCATCTTGCCCTTCATAAAGCCCGACTTCAAAGCAAAAGCGCCCGTCAGACCGGTCTCTTCATCCACGGTGAACAAGCACTCAATGGGACCGTGCTCGATGGTTTTGTCTTCCAGAATTGCCAGCGCGATGGCCATGCCGATGCCGTCGTCGGCTCCCAAAGTGGTGCCTTTGGCACGCAGCCACTCGCCGTCAACGTAAGGCTGGATGGAGTCTTTGTCGAAGTCGAACTTGGTATCGTTGTTCTTCTCGCATACCATGTCCATGTGGCTCTGGAAAATGACGGGCGTCACTTTCTCTTTGCCGGGCGTGGCAGGCTTCGAAATCAGTACGTTGCCGGCTTCATCACGCTTGGTATCCAGACCTAACTTTTTGCCGGTTTCAAGCAACCATTCAATAATTTTGCCTTCTCTTTTCGAGGGACGAGGCACTTTGCATATCTCATTGAAATAGTGAAATACACGAGCGGGTTCTAAACTTGATATCTCTTTCATGATGTTATATTTTTGATTAATTATAAACGGGAAAAAACTATTTGCAAAGATATAAAAAACAATTCACAATGCACAATTCACAATGCACAATTCACAATGCATAATTAAGAACAGAGAACAAAGAACAAATTTCCATAATTCCATAATTCTTAACTCCTCACTTTTCAGTTTTCAGTTCTCATCTCTCATCTCTCCGTTCTCCGTTCTCATCTCTCATCTTAATAAAAACTGTTTTCTTTTGCCAAAAATCCCTTATTTTTGCATTTTTAACTCTTAATATTGTTTGTCAACTTATTTTATTGATAATCAAATGAAACACAAGATTTTAGTAACGGGTGGAACTGGCTACATCGGCTCCCACACCATCATCGAACTGATTAGAGACGGCCGCTTTGAGCCAGTGGCTGTGGACAACTGCTCTCGCTCAACCGCCAATACCATTAATCGTATCAAGAAGATTACAGGTGTACAAGTTCCTTTGTATAAGGTTGATATATGTGATAAAGAGGCTTTCTTCAAGGTTTTTGAAGAAGAGAAAAACATCTGTGGCGTCATCCACTTTGCTGCCTTCAAGTCGGTACCCGAATCGATGCACGAACCGCTGATGTATTATCGCAATAACCTTAACTCACTTGAGAATGTACTGGAAGCGTGCGCTAAGTATCACGTGCCCAACTTCATCTTCTCGTCGTCGTGCTCTATCTACGGCGAAGTGCCCAAACTGCCTGTGTCGGAAAGCACCCCCGTGGGTCAGGCCTTCTGCCCCTACGCACACACCAAGCAGATAGGAGAGGAGATTATCCGTTACTTTGCCGCCATTCACCCCGAGATGAACAATGTGATTCTCCGTTATTTCAACCCCGTGGGTGCCGATATGAGCGGCCTCAATGGCGAGTTGTCGCCCGACAAGCCCAACAACCTGATGCCCATCATTATGCAAGCGGGTATTGGTCGCATCGACAAGATGACGGTCTTCGGTACCGACTACGATACGAAGGACGGCTCCTGCATCCGCGACTATATCCATGTTTCTGACATTGCCCGCGCCCATATCTGCGCTCTGATCTATGCTATCGAGCACCGAGGCACAGCCAACTGCGATGTGTTCAACCTCGGCAGCGGCAACGGTGTCTCTGTGCTGGAGATGATTCACGCTTTCGAAGAAGTGACGGGCATTAAGTTGAATTATGAATTGGGTGGCCGCCGCGAAGGCGACATTCCCGCCATCTATAGCAATAGCGCCAAGGCTGCCGAAAAGCTCCATTGGTCCTGCCAACACGATATTCGCGATATGGTGAACTCGGCATGGAAATGGGAGCAGGAACTGGCCAAGGAACGCAAGGCTGAAAAATAATCCCCGAGATACAATGAAAAACACTTTTTTTCGTTACTAATTAGCTGTTAACCTTATCACATGAATATGATCCGTCGTCTCTACGCCCGATTTCTACTTCTGGTCGCTGTGGTGTTTGCCATACCCTGTTATGCGCAGAATGATTTCGAAATCGCCAAGAATGTAGATATCTTTGTCTCCATTCTGAAAGAACTGAATGCCAAGTATGCCGACGAAATCTCGCCTGGCGACCTGACCAAGACTGCCATCGATGCCATGCTTAAAAGTATGGACCCCTATACGGTGTTTTATCCGGAGTCGCAAATTGAGGATTTCAAGATGATGACCACGGGTCAATATGGTGGCATTGGTGCACTTATCCAACAACAAGGCGATTATGTGCTGATCTCGGAGCCCTACGAAGGGAGTCCCGCCCAATTGGCAGGCTTGATTGCTGGTGATAAGATTCTGAAAATCAATGGTCAATCAACTAAAGGGAAGACCAGTTCCGATGTAAGCACCATTCTGAAAGGGCAGCCTGGTACCGAGGTGGAAATCGAAGTGGAACGATTGGGTGAAAGCAAGCCGATGACTTTCTCGGTGAAACGCAAAGAGATTAAGTTGCCCAACCTGCCGTATTATGGCATGCTTGATGACCATATCGGCTATATCAAACTCGACCAGTTTACCGAAAATGCAGGCAAAGAGGTGCGTGACGCCTTCCTCAAACTGAAAGAGCAAGGGATGACCTCCCTCGTTTTCGACTTACGCAACAATGGCGGCGGCTTGCTGCACGAAGCTGTCAATATCATGAATATCTTCGTGGACCAGAATACGGTCATTGCTGAAACTCGTGGTAAAATCAAGTCGCAACAGGCTTTGCATAAGACGCTTAATGCAGTAACTGACAAGCAGATACCTGTGGTTGTGTTGGTCAACGAATACAGCGCCTCCGCCTCTGAAATCGTGTCGGGCGCTTTCCAAGACCTCGATCGTGGCGTTGTGATCGGAAAGAAAACCTACGGTAAGGGCTTGGTGCAGAACATTGTGCCACTCAGTTACAACACTACGCTCAAAATCACCGTTTCCAAGTACTATATTCCCAGCGGCCGCTGCGTGCAGAATATCGACTATTTTGGCAATGATACCCTCAAAGGCGGTGTGCCGATTCCCGACTCTCTGGCCACGCCATTCAAAACACGCAATGGCCGAACGGTTTACGATAAGGGAGGCATTGAGCCCGATATCGTCATGCCTGACACAGTCAGCAGCAATATTCTGTTGGCACTGGTCCTGAACAACCATATCTTCAATTTCGCTAATCTCTATTATTCCAAGCACGCCACCATTCCTGCACCTGACAAGTTTAAGGTGGATGATGCTTTGTATCAAGAATTTGTAGATTATCTGAAAGATAAAAAGTATGATTATAAATCTGATACGGAGGAGCTGTTGAATGAATTGAAAGACGCCGCCGTGGAAGAGAATTATTTCAAAGCGATAGAGTCGCTCTACAATGAGATGAAAACCAAATTGGAGAGCGATAAAGCCAACGATTTGATGAAGTTCAAGCAGGAGATTTCTGAATACCTGGCCTCTGAAATTGTAGTCCGCTATTATTTCCAGAAAGGTCGTATAATCAATACATTGAGTTACGATCCCGATGTGAAGAAGGCTAAGGAAGTGCTGAATGATCCCGCTCGTTATAAAGACATTTTGTCTGGTAAAAAATAGAATAGTTTGACGCGCCAAAAGATACATCATATCATCTATATTCTTTCGCTGCTGTTGTTGGCGGCCTCCATTCCCGTGTCCAATTTCGGCATGAGTTTGGGTGGCATTATCCTCGCTGCCAACTGGGTGATTGAGGGCGATTTCCGCAACAAGTGGCTCCGTCTCAAGCAACAGCCCTCCGTATGGGTCTTTGTGGGCTTCGTCGCTGTGTTTGCCCTCGGCCTCTTCCGCACCGACGATTGGAATGCGGGGCTGACCAACTTGTTGAGCAAGATGCCGCTGCTATATGCGCCCATCGCCATGGCGTCGTCGAAAGAACTCGACCGCAAGTCGGTACTGCTCATCTTGAGCGGCTTTATCATCTCCACATTCGTCGGCTCGGTGGTGTCGGTAGTCTATTACATTACCGCGCCCTTCATCGGTGATATGCGCGAGATATCGCGTTTTATCTCACATATCCGCTTCAGCCTCTGTGTGGATATGTCCATTGTGCTAACATCCTACCTGCTGGCAAAGGCTATCCTTCCCAAATGGGGAAAAGTGATTCTGCTACTGTTGGATGTGTGGTTTGCTGGCTATCTGTTCTTCGCCCAAACGCTGACGGGCATTGTCATCATATTCCTGATTGGCATCTTCTTTGCCGTCTATACGGTAGTCGCTACGCCGTCGGTGCGCCTGCGTCGTTGGGTGCTCTGGCTGGTGGGACCGCTCATGCTCGCCGCGGCTGCCTATGTGGGCGTCATTACGTACCAGTATTTCCATATCTCGGCCGATAATAAGGTGATAACCGGTACGGTGACATCGCAAGGTAACGCTTATACTTTCGATGACACTTCGGTAGTAGAAAATGGAAACTATACGGGTATGTACCTCTGCGAGCAGGAGTTACGCGAAGCATGGCCTTTGCGTAGTGCCGTACCTTACGACAGTGTGGCTCCCACATTGATACGTTACCTTAACTCGAAAGGGCTGCACAAGGATGCCGAGGCTGTGGCCGCCTTGACCGACAAGGATGTGGAAAATGTGGAACATAGGATTGCCAATGTCGATTATACGCAGCATTTTGGACTGAAAAGGGCGTTGTATCCTACTTTTTTCAGCATGACGCTCTATTTCAAGTACCACCATATCGGCAATTCCTCGCTGATGGAGAGGGTTGAGCTGTGGCATGCCGCTTGGCTCGCCATCCAAGAGCATTGGCTGCTGGGTGTGGGCGTGGGCGACCATAAAGCCGCCATCGACCAACAATTGGTGCAAACGGGCTCGCCATTGGCAGTGCGACTGAATAGAGGCGCTCATAACCAGTTCCTTACCTTCTGGCTGATGGGTGGCCTGCTCGTGCTCATCTATTTCGTATGTATGCTGTTCTATCCATTTGTGCGCATGAAGACGAAAGTAACACTGGTCTATGTCTCCTTCTTCATCATCGTGTTCGCCTCCATGTTTACCGAAGATACCATCGAAACCTCCGCCGGCATGACCCTCTTCGCCTTCTTCAACTACTTCCTGCTCTATATCTTCAACACGGAACAACTTGAAAACTGAAAACTGAAAATTACTATTCACTATTCACTTCTTCACTCTTTTTCACTCCTCACATCCCCAAATTTTTTCCCCTATGAATTCTTGGCTTGAAAACAAATCCAAACTCACTCCTGAAACCACACCGGCTCATGTGGCTATCATCATGGACGGCAACGGCCGATGGGCCAAAAATCAAGGTCAGGAGCGCGTATTCGGTCACCAGCATGGTGTGGAAGCCGTGCGCAGTGTGATTGAAGGGGCTGCCGAACTGGGCGTCCGTTATCTCACTTTGTATGCATTCTCGACCGAAAACTGGAACCGCCCTCGTGCTGAGGTGGATGCGTTGATGACATTGATGGTGAAAGCTATTGAGAATGAGTTAGATGAGTTTATCAAAAACAATGTGCGTCTGCAAGTGATTGGCGATCAGGCCCGTCTGCCAGAGGAGTGTCGCATTGCCCTGCAAAATGCCATCAACAAAAGCACAAGCAATACCGGCTTGACTGTGGTGCTGGCTCTTAGCTACAGCGCACGCTGGGAGATTACACAGATGGCTCGCCAAGTGGCCACCGCCGCTGCCGAACACAAACTGTTGGCCGAAGATATTGATGACCAGACGGTTGCATCACTGCTGGCCACCCGCAATATGCCCGACCCCGATATCTTGATACGCACGGGCGGTGAGTGTCGTGTGAGCAACTTCCTGCTCTGGCAAATCGCCTATGCCGAGCTCTTCTTCGTGGATAAGATGTGGCCCGACTTTCGCAAAGACGACCTGCTGGAGATTATCCTCCGCTACAATGCCCGCGAACGCCGTTTCGGCAAAACGGGCGACCAACTGCAATCGCATTGATTTTTTGTTTATATTTGCGCCTTAATTTAGGAAAAATCTAATGCGTTCGCTGATAAAGAATATATATCTGCTCATTTCTTTGATATTTGTCTGTGGCAGTGTTGCTTACGGCCAAATTGATTCATCGGCAACGCAAGGCGAACCACCCATTCTGTTGGATTATTCTTCTCCCAAACTGTATGAAGTCGGCGGTATCACTTCTACCGGTTCCTCCAATTTCGACCAGCGTATGCTGATGTTTGGGGTGGGCGACCTGATAGAAATCCCCGGCGAGAAGATCTCCAAGTCAATCAAGAAATTGTGGGAAACAGGCATGTTCGAGGATATCGACATCTCCGTTACCCGCCGCCTGAAGGATGTGGTTTTCCTTAATGTGCATCTGGTGGAACGCTCTCGCCTGGCCGCTTTCGCCTTCACAGGCACCAAGAAAAACGAAGAGAATGAAATCCGTGAAAAAATCAAACTGTCGCAAGGCAATATCGTGAACGATAACTTGAAGCAGACCTGTACCAACATCATCAAGAAATACTATGTTGAGAAGGGTTTTTATAATGCCGATGTGACGGTCGAAGAGAAACCGGACGAGAAGATCCGCAACGCCGTGAACCTCGTGTTCCATGTGCAGAAAAATGGTCGTGTGAAAATCGAATCTATCAATATTATCAGCGATCATCAGGTGTCGAATGCCAAACTATACAAGGCAATGAAGGAAACCAAGGCGCGCAGTCGCTTTATGCCTTTCTACAAAGCCGACACCGTGGCAAAATACATGATTACGCATCCCGACTATTACCGCTCGAAGGATATTTTGGAACATTGTGGTGACTATTTCTCCGACCGTGTAAAACTGCGTATCTTCAAGTCTTCCAAGTTTATACGCGAGTCGTACGAAAAGGATAAAATCAAGTTGATTGAGAAGTATAACGAACAAGGATACCGTGATGCTTACATTGTGCGTGATTCGGTCTATATGAAGAACGGTCACGTGAACATCGACATTGAAGTGAACGAAGGTCATCGCTACTATTTCCGCAACATCACCTTCGTGGGCAATACCAAGTATCCGACCGCCTTGCTCAAACAGCTGCTCCGCATCGAAAAGGGCGATGTCTATAACCAAAGTCTGCTGACGCAGAATCTGACTATGAATCAGGAAGGTACCGACATTAGCTCGCTCTATATGAACGACGGCTATCTCTTCTTCAGTGCCAATCCCGTTGAGGTACTCATCGAGAATGACTCTATCGACATTGAGGTGCGTATTGTGGAAGGCAAGCAGGCCCGCTACAACAAAATCATGGTGTCGGGCAATACCAAAACCAACGACAATGTGATTTTGCGTGAGGTGGCCACCATTCCTGGACAGCTCTTCAACCGTTCCGACATCATCCGTACGCAGCAGGTACTGCTCTCTTTGGGCTATTTCGACCAGGAAAAGATGGATGTGCGTCCGAAACCCAACGAAGCCGACGGTACGGTGGATATCGAATATGTGGTGGAGGAAAAATCCTCCGACCAGCTGGAGTTGTCGGCAGGTTACGGCTACACGGGCTTGGTGCTGAGTGCCGGTGTGTCGTTTAACAACTTCTCGTTCAAGAAGTTCTTTAAGAAAGACGCCTGGACGCCCGTTCCCTCTGGCGATGGTCAGCAGTTGGCGCTGCGTGTCTCCACCAACGCCAAGTGGTACCAGTACTACACGCTGTCGTTTACCGAGCCGTGGCTGGGTGGCAAGCGCCCCAACGCCTTCTCGGCTTCGGTTTATTATCAGAAGCAGACCAACGGATTGAAAAAATCTGATGCTAAGCACGCCTCAATCAGCATCATTGGTGCCAACATGTCGTTGTCGCGTAAAATCAAATGGCCCGACGACTACTTCCAAGTTTCGCACAGCTTGATCTACCAATATTACCGCGTAAAGAACTATAGCAACCTGTTCGTCTTCAGCAATGGCTACTCGCACAATATCAGCTATATGTTCACCATTGCTCGTAATTCGGTCAATGCCCCGATTTACCCGCGCGAGGGTTCTGAAATCCTCTTCTCTGTACAGTTGACACCGCCTTATTCCGCCTTCGGCAACAAGGATTACGCCTCAATGACAGATCAGGAGAAATACAAGATGCTCGAATTCCACAAATGGAAATTCAACGTGTCGTGGTTCACCAAGATTGTTGATAATCTGGTGCTGAATGTGCGTTTTAAGATGGGCTTTATGGGCTGCTACAGCAAGAAAATCGGCATCGCTCCGTTTGAGCGTTTCTACCTCGGCGGCGACGGACTTTCCACATTTGCCCTCGATGGTCGTGAGCTGATTGGTATGCGTGGTTACGACGACAGTTCACTGACGCCTATGCAGAACGGCGAGGAGGTCGGTGGCGCCATCTTCAACAAGTTTACTGCTGAACTTCGCTATCCCGTGTCGCTCAATCCTAGTGCCACTATCTATCTGTTGGCCTTCGTGGAGGCCGGTAAGGCATGGCTCGACAAACGTCAGTACAATCCGTTCAATATGTACAAGTCGGCCGGTGTCGGCGTGCGTATCTACCTGCCTATGTTCGGTCTGCTTGGCTTCGACTGGGGCTACGGCTTCGATCCCGTCGATGGCGTAGAAGGCGCTCACAAAGGTCATTTCCACATCTCCATCAACCAGTCAATCGACTAAACGCACATCTTACATCATGGATTTGTGTTAGTGAAAGTTTTTTTTACTATTTTTGCATTCCTTAAATTTGACATTTTAGAAAATAAAGAGTCATATATTTCGTTAAGTGCTTGCACTAATTTGTATATGATTAATTTTAAAAACTAATTGCTATGAAAAAAATCTTCCTGTTAGTGGCTCTGTTACTGATGGTTTCGGCCACAAGTTTTGGTCAAAAGTATGCTTATATCGACTCGGAATACATTCTGAGCAATATGCCTGAATATACTGAAGCTCAGGCTGAATTGGATCGTATTGCCGTTGAATGGCAAAAGGAGATTGAAGCCCAATTCAAGAAAATCGACTCCATGTACAAAAAGTATCAGGTAGAAGCTATTACGCTGCCTGAGACGATGAAACAAAAACGTGAGAATGCGATTATTGCAGCCGAAGCCGCTGCCAAGGATCTGCAGAAGAAACGTTTTGGCAAGGATGGCGACCTCTTCAAGAAAAGAGAAGAGCTGGTGAAACCTATCCAAGACCGCGTATTTACCGCTATTGAAGAATACGCCAAAGAGAGAGGTTTTGCTTTCGTATTCGATACCGCCGGCTCGATGACCATCGTTTATGCCGATGCCAAGTGGGATATCAACGACCAAGTGATGCAACGTCTCGGCATCTCGGTTACCCATGACGAAGATTAATATTGATAACTATTCATTCTTAAAAAACAATATCTGATGAAAAAACAATTCTTACTTATCGCAGTGATTTGCTGTCTGTTTGGTCTCTCTGCCAATGCCCAGAAGTATGGTCATGTTAACTCGGGAGATGTTCTTAAGGCTATGCCTGGTGTGGATTCACTGCAGATAAAGATGGCTGAGTTCCAGAAAGAGCTGGAAACGATTTATGAAAATATGGTGACAGAATTTACCACTAAGAAAGATAAATTCGACAAGGAAGCCGGCACAATGTCATCCTCAGTGCGCAAGATTCGTGAACAGGAACTGCTCGAAATGCAGAACCGCATTCAGGAATTCCAATACAGTGTGCAGGAAGATATGGAAGAAAAACAGATTGAGTTGGCTAAGCCTTTCCAGGAGAAGATTCAGAATGCCATCAATGCTGTGGCTAAAGAACATCAGTACACCTATATTTTCGACACACAGATTCTCCTTTATTATGACGGTGGTGATGACGTTACTCCGTTGGTAAAGAAGAAATTGGGTCTTAAGTAATTCAGCGCTTTAAATGAGAATCTCTATGAAAAGAATATTGTCATTGTTGTTGGTTGCTTTCCTGCTTGTTCCCGTAGTGGGCATGGCACAAAGCAAAGCCAAATTCGGTCATCTGGATCGTAGCGAGGTCTTCAAAGCTATGCCCGGAATGGATACCGTACAGAAGAAATTGTACGCTTTGCAAAGTGAATTGCAGAGCGTGGGTGAGGAGATGCAGAAAGAGTTCCAAACCAAGTATCAAGACCTGCAAAACTCAGCAGCCACTATGTCGCCGGCCGTTTTGCGTGTGAAGGAAGATGAGCTGAAGGCCATGTATGTCCGTATTCAGGAGTTTGCCCAGAATATGGAAAGCGAGCTGCAAGCCAAGCAAGTTGAGATGCTGCAACCCTTCCAGGATAAATTGCTCGCCGCCATCGCCGAAGTGGCCAAAGCAGGTGGCTATGCTTATATTTTCGACACTTCCACATTGACCTATTATGAGACGGGTGATGATATCACCGCCAAGGTCAAGACAAAATTAGGAATCAAATAAAAAAACGCGGTGGTTGCCACCGCGTTTTTTTTATCTCTCAGTTCTTAACGTCCATCGCATTTCTTAGTGCGCTGCCGATGAGCATAAACGCCAGCACGAGCAGCATGATGGCAATGCCAGGCACAATGGCCAGATAGGCTTTGTCGAGGACGATATAGGCGTAATTTTCTTTCAGCATAATGCCCCACGAAGGAGTGGGAGGTTGCACGCCTAAACCCAAGAAACTCAAGCCCGCTTCAAGCATGATGGCCGACGAGAAGTTGGAGGCGGCGATGACAATCAGCGTGCCTACCACATTGGGCAGAATGTGCTTGAGGATGATGTGGAAACTGTTGTATCCCAATGCCTTGCCCGCTTCGACAAACTCTTGCTCGCGCAGACTGATGACCTGCCCGCGCACCACACGTGCCACATCCACCCACATGGTCAGGCCGATGGCGATGAAAATCTGCCAGAATCCCTTGCCCAAAGCGAAGCTGATGGCAATGACCAGCAGCAGGGTGGGGATGGACCATACCACGTTGATGAACCACATCAGCACATCGTCAATCCAGCCTCGGAAATAGCCGGCGGTAGCGCCGACGAGGATGCCGATAATCAAGGCGATGAAGACCGAAATGAAGCCGACAGCCAAGCTGATGCGGCTACCCATCATCAGTTGGCTTAGCACATCGCGGCCGTAGCGGTCGGTGCCTAAGAGGAACTTCTGCGTTGCTACGGGCTGCTCGGGGCGCAACTCGCTCAGGGCGTAACTTTCGGTGCCAATGGCCGCATCTTGTTCAAACAGCACCACTGTCATCGTGTCGCCAGTCACTTTGTAGCTGTCGATGGGAATGGTGCGGTACTGTGCTGGCTGGCCGAAGAGCATCTTTTGCAGCGGACCGCGTTTCTCAATGTTCTGGGGCTGTTTTTCATAGAGCATCTGAACCTTGAATCCCGGTTTGCGAAGTGCTATTTCGAGATGTTGTGCGTTGCAATAGGGAGTCTGGTCTGGTGTGATGAGGTAGCCCAACAAGGCTACGATAGCCACCAGTATGATGAAAGCCAACGAAATCATGCCCATCTTCTCGCGCTTGAACTTCTGCCAAGTAATCTCGCTCAAAGAGATGGCTTTATATTGTTTGGGTTGCCTGTGAAACAGACCTTTCAGTTTCTCCTTCATCATGGTAAATCGTCTATAAAAGTGATGGCTTCCGTCTCAAAGTCGATGTGGAAAAAATAGTTCTCTTGACCGTTGGTGATGCCGATGATGGGGGCCCGTAGCGTCATATTGTAGCGACCAGCTTGCTCAATAACATCTTGCGTCAGCTTTACCGACGGCGCTTTGCACTCAATGATAATGTGAGGGTGCCCTTGCGCATCAAAAACCACAATGTCGTAGCGCTTGGAGAGCCCGTTGACTTCTATTTCCCGTTCAACCGACAAATGCGAGAGTGGGATCTTTTTCTCTTCCATCAGGTAGGCGAGAAAACACTGGCGTACCTTTTCCTCCTCCGTGCAGAGAAGCCATTTTCGGCGCACGGGGTCGAAAAGTTCTGTCTTTCCAGCATTTATGCGTTGCTTGATCATTGTGGAAACTTTGAGTGATGGAACCTGACCGCAAAAATACGGGATTTTATCCGAATAATTTTGAAAAAAAATTGCGAGATGTGTTGTATGTATGATTTTTTTGTATTTTTGCCGCGTCTTTTTGAGACACCAACCCACTGCCCTGTGGTGTAATGGTAGCACAGCAGATTCTGGTTCTGTTTGTATGGGTTCGAGTCCTATCGGGGCAACAAAAAAGAAAAGGCTTGCAAACGCAAGCCTTTTCTTTTTTGAGGATTAGAAATCCGAATTTATTTCGTTGTTCTCAACTTTGGAGTTTTTGCCATCGCGGTAGGAGATGGTGAGCGGCGAGTTGCTCTGGTATCCGCATTTGGAGAGGATGATGGCGTTGTGTTCGTTAGTCAGTGTGTCCACATTCAAGTGCCACAACGAATAATCGGTGGTGTATTTGATGAATACGGGCTCGTCCTTGATCTTGTTCACCTCTCTGACCATCTTGCCGTATTTGCTGGTAAGTCGCTCTTGTACATCTGCGTATGTGAACTGCGTGCCTAAGTTGAAGAGTACATTGACAGTGGAAACCATGTGCGTTTTGGCGGCGGAGTGAACCTCCAGTTTAACGCGCTCGCCGGCAAACATACCCTTCATCACCACCATGTTGGGCTTGCTGTGCTGCGGGTCTTCAACAAACCCTTTGCCTTTCAATTTAGACATGAAAGTGGTGATGGTGCTGTTCATGTTGATGCCCATAAAGCGCATAGGTTGCGTTTGAGCCGATGCCATCAGCATGGCGAAACAAATCAATCCTGTTAAAATGAGTCTTTTCATAGTCGCAATTTGCATATCAAGGTGCAAAGGTACGAAAAGTCGAGTGCAAAACAGAAGAATTGATTCCTTTTTTTGTCGAAATAAACCGAAATTTCTCTTTTTTTTACATATAATTAGCCATTTGTTAGGTGTAATTAAGCGTAAAATAGGCAATTTAGTGGTGATAAATGACGGGGAATTGTTCTATAATGTATTTTTAAGTAACTGATTTTTAATTATCTAAAAATTTTGTGTTCGATTTATCACCATTTTTTTTTAAATGTTGTATATTTTTGCAACATAGTAGTATTTACTAGCGTATAAAGGAATTACGATTAATATTGAGATAAATTCAGATTATGAAGAAGTTTTGTCTGATGTTTATTGTTGTGGTGTTTTGTGCTTTTACATCTAAAGCTCAAACCGTTACAATGAGTGGATTTGCCGTGGGCGGCAACACGCAGAACAATACTTGCGTGGTGCTGGGTCAGCTCTTCGCTCATCAGGCGCTGGGCGGCGAGTATGAAGTCTATGCCGGCTTGGCACAGGCCCAGCGCATTGAGGTGGAGATCGCCGACGACCATTGCGCCCAGAGCGAGTACAACAACTACGACTTCGTGATTGGCGACACCATCCAGGAAGGCGAGTACACCTACGAGCGCAACATGCCCATGGGCTCCGCGCTGCACTACGACTCGGTGACTACGCTCAAGTTGACGGTGCACCCCATCTTCCATGTGGAAGATACCATCTACTTCACTTACGCGCTGCCCGATTCATTCCCCACACAGGGCGTTTATCCGCAGGAGTTGAAGACCGAGTTCGGCTGCGACAGCTTGGTTGACCTGATGGTGATCCTGATTTGCGACTCGACCGCCACCGACGTAGACAACAACACTTACGCCGTGCTGCCCTTAGGTCGCTACTGCTGGACCAAGGAGAATATGCGCGCACAGCACTACGCTGACAACAGCGACATTCCCGTGGCTTTGATTTATCATAGTGAAAAATATGCTGACGAGGCCAGCAACGAGGCCACTTATGGTCGCCTCTACACATGGTACTCTGCCGTTGGCCTGCCCGAGGACGGCACGCCCGACTTTGGCACGAGCGATTCTGTGCAGGGCGTTTGTCCCGACGGCTGGCATGTGCCCACCGAAAGTGAGATGAGCGAAACCATGCTGGGCTTCACGGCCGAGGAGCTGAACACCGTTGACGGCTGGCTGACGCCCAACAACAACACCAACAGCACCGAATTCTCGGCTGTGGGTGCCGGTCTGCATGAAGGCATCAGCGACCGCTTCAAGAACCTCTTGGGCGAGACCGCCTTCTGGACCACCACCCAATCGGGTGACACACAAGCTAAGGCCCTCTCGCTGAAACGATTCTGTAGCGATGTGATGCTGACTCCCATGCCGGCCAAGAATGCTTACAGCGTACGATGCATCAGAAACTACACGCTGTAAATAATGTACAATTAACAATTTACAATTAATAATTATACATTGTACATTATAAATTATAAATTACATTGAGAATAAATAATATTGTATAAATCAAGAACAATGAAACGATTCATTACCTTATTGATGATGGTGTTGATAGCTGGATTTGCAATGGCACAGACACCTCAAAAACTTAGTTACCAGGCTGTAGTAAGAAACAGCAGTAACCAATTGGTAGCCCAACAACCTGTAACCGTAACGGTTGACATTACCGATGCAGCTTGTTCTACCAATTATTACAGTGAAACACACTCAGTAACAACCAACGCTAATGGTTTGATGTCGCTGATGATTGGTGAAGGAACACCTGTTAGCGGCAGAATGAGTGATGTGATCTGGTGGGATGCCGCCATTAAGACTACCATCGACGTGACTGGCACAAAGATTGAGCACACAACGCTGGTGACGGCAGTTCCCTATGCACTGCATGCCGACTCGGCCAGAACC
>JAEERB010000232.1 GCA_016285615.1 Bacteroidales bacterium | reverse complement strand
GGATGAGCCGATGGGCGTCTGCCACCACGGGGTCCATAACGCTGGAGTGGCTCGACACGATGATGCCGATCTCCTTGCCAGCCAGTTGCGCGCCGTAGTTGAAAAGGAAGGTCTGCATGAAGGCGGCCATGTTGTTCCACCAGAGCGGCGTAACGATGATGATGCGTTTGTACTTGGCCAGTTTGGTGCTGACTGGCTTAATTTCGGGGTAACTCTCCGCCTTGTCCGGGTTCTCGCGGATGGCCAGGATGAGTTCCTTGCCCACATTGTAGTTGTCGGCTGCATAGTCGATGCCCTCTTCAGCAGGCTCTATTTCCAATACGTCGGCGGTTATCTGCTGCCTGATTGAAGTGGTGATTTCACGACAGTGGTTGGTGAAACTGTAATAGATAATGAGCGTCTGCGCCGAAACCGTGCCCAAACCAACCAGTAAGGAAATCAATGCGATAATCAAACCTTTTCTCATCATATCTGTTCTCTGTTCTTTGAATTTTCTCTCATCTCTCATCTCTCCGCTCTCAACTCTCCGTTCTCCAAGCTTGTCACCTTCATCAGGCACGACTCTTTCGACATGCTATTGGGATTGGTGCCCATCTCCCCTTGAGGGATAGGCTGGTCGATGAGCTTGAAGAGATATACCCAGTAGGGCGGAAAGGTTCCGTCGGGTGCTTGGAAGTTCATGGGTGCTTGGCTGAAAATGTAGCTGCTGGTATCGTTGCGGTAGGCGTTGCGCACCAGCTCGCTACAATACTGCTCGTCGTTGTTGGGCAGGAAGTAGAGGTCGTAGGCTCGACCGCAGTAGGTCTTGGCGTTTGCCACATAGTCGGCTGCTTTCGTGTTGTCTTTCAGTCGCATCACATCCAACTGTGGATAGCTGCCATCATCGAGGGTGAAGTCGTTGAGGAAGGTGCTGAACGGATATCGGTCCACACCGTGCTTGAGCGTGGCGTCAATCACCCATACGCTATCGTTGTCATCCACTTCGAGTATGGCCACATGGATGTAGTTGATACCGCTGTCTTCTCCTGTGGCAGCGGTGATAGCACTACTCATGTCGGTGCTGTCGCCAAGGGTGTAATCGTAGGGCAAGCCCACAAACAGCAGGTCGCCATTCTGAATGAGAAGGTTGGATTGAGGTTTGCGGCTACAACTGTAGGTTAGTAGCAGACAGACGCTGAGGAGCCATAGGAGTAAACGTGGTTTCATAGATGCTGTTTTGAAAAATGAATGTGCAAATGTACATTTTTTTCAAAAAGAAAGCAACTTTTTTTATCTCCAGAAACGGGCCGTGATATCCTGCGGTACACCGCCGTTGTTGCGGTATAGGCGCTGGTTGGTGGTGGGCGACTTGAGACCGCCGAATTGGCTGATATAAGGCCCTGTCTTCACATAGTCGAAATGGGTGAAGATATCGGGAAGCTTGGAATTGCCTGAGTACCAGGCGATTTTTAGTTTGGTCTTTTGCCGCAGGTAGGTCGCCAGTCGCGACAGCTCACGAGGATTGGCATCGCCGCCCATAAAGCAGAAGCAGGTGATTTGCTGGCCGTACTGCGATAACAGGTTGTTCAGGGCTTCTTCGTCCAAGGCGATGCCAGTATCGCGCTGCAAATGAGGACTGTGGCATCCCTCGCAGTGGTGCGGACAGCCCGTCAAGTTGACCGCCAGCGTCACCTCGTCAGGAATCTCTTGAAAGACGATATCGTAATTGTAGAATTTCAGTGCCACAGTAGTTGTTGAATTGTTGAATTGTTGAAGTGAGTAGTGAGCAGTGAAGAGTGAGGAGTGAGAAGTGAAGAATTGTTGATTGTTGTAGAAGAGACGCACGGCCGTGCGTCTGTACTTTAATTTTTTCTGTTCTTTGAATTTTGAATTTGTTCTCTGTTCTTAATTGTGCATTGTGAATTGTGAATTGTGCATTGTCTCTACATATTCCCATAATATCTCCGTTTCGCCTCTTCCTGTCGTGCTTGCGAGAAGTTGCTGACGCGTTTCATGTAGCCGATGACGCGGGTGAGGTAGTCCACGTTTTTGCTGTGGCACTCGGGGCACTCGTGCAGGTAGCGCTTGTCGATGTGACCGCAGTCGTTGCATACGGTGTTGGGGATGTTGAAGGTGAAGTAGTTGCAGCCTTCTTGAGCAGCTACGCGCAGCAGTTGGCGGTACTGGGCTTGCGAGAGGTGTTCCTCCAAGTTGGCGTGCAGTGCCGAACCGCCCGTCAGGTGGGCGATGTAGCGTTTGCCATGTAAGCGGAACTTGTCGATGAGGTTCAGCGAGTCGTCTTCTACCTTGTAGAAATAGCTGTTGTAGCAGTCGCGCGGCACCTCATAGCCGTCCTCGCGGTCCCACTTGGCATGCTTAACACCCACATTCTCAGCGGGAATCATCTCGCAGTTGAACATCAGTTCCTTGGTTCTGTATTGATGGTTGTAATGTTCAATCAGGCCGAGAATCTCTTCAATAAAGTGCTGGTATTGCTCATTGTCGTTGATGGGAATGCCCAGATATTCGGCGGCCTCCACTAAGCCATTGACACCGATGGTCAGATACTGGCGGTTGATGGCGATGTAGCCGGCGTCGAACAGAGGCAGCATACCTTTCTCTTGCAAGTATTTAAGATTTTCGTTATAAGCGGTTTGCACTTTGTGCATCAGGTCAATCACTTCCCCGATGAATTTGAGATGCGGTATGTTGTTGCGGTGTTCGTATTGGATGCAGCGGTTGATGTTGATGGTGAGCACGCTCTTCGAGCCGGTGGACACGCCGCCCGCTCCAAGGGTGTAGCTGAAGCCGTTGTCGGTAATTTCGTTGCGCAGTCGGCAGCAGCTGCTCAGCGAGTCGGCATTGTCGCTCACGTAGGTGAAGAACGAGTGACCGGCAGCGTACATCTCAGCGGTAAAGTCGCCATACTCGGTGTCCATGATGTCGCCGTCTTTCGAGAGCAGGGCCATGGTTTCGACGGGGAAGGTGAGCACCGAGCGGGTGCGCTCCTCGTTTAACCAGCGCATTAAGCGCTTGGGCAGCCAGCTGAGTGAGTCCCAGATGGG
>JAEERB010000231.1 GCA_016285615.1 Bacteroidales bacterium | reverse complement strand
CAAACGACATCTCGCAGTCGATCTGTGTAAACTCGGGCTGGCGGTCAGCGCGCAAATCTTCATCGCGGAAGCAACGCACAATCTGGAAATAGCGGTCCATCCCTGCCACCATCAACAGCTGTTTATACTGCTGAGGGCTCTGGGGCAACGCGTAAAACTCGCCGGGGTTCATACGCGACGGAACCACAAAGTCTCTTGCCCCTTCGGGAGTGGACTTAATCAGCATCGGGGTTTCAATCTCGAGGAAATCCTTACTGCTGAGGTAATTCCTCACCAACATCGCCATGTTATGGCGCAACACGAGATTGTTTCTGACAGGGTTGCGGCGAATATCCAGATACCGATACTTCATACGCAGGTCGTCACCGCCATCGCTGTTGTCCTCGATGGTAAAGGGAGGAGTCTTGGCTTCATTGAGCACATTCAACTCCTTCACCTCTATTTCAATCTCACCGGTAGGAATCTTGGTATTCTTGCTGGCACGTTCAATCACGATACCTTTGGCCTGGATAACATATTCACGGCCCAATTTGCGGGCTTTCTCACACAACTCGGCATTGGTTTCCATATTGAACGCCAGCTGCGTGATACCATAGCGGTCGCGCAAGTCGATGAACGTCATACCGCCAAGGTCGCGGCTGCGCTGCAGCCAACCGCAGAGCGTAACCTCTTGGCCGACATTCTTAATGGTGAGTTCACCACATGTGTTAGTTCTATACATTATATTCTGATAGTTTTAATAGTTACATTGGTTTTATTGTGCAGGAGCAGGGGCGGGAGCGGGAGTTGCCGCATTCTCCACAGCGTCTTGCACAGCAGTATTCAGTTCCTCGCCTGCTGCAGACATTTCGTCACTCACCGCGCCGAAAATCTTGCCAATCCACGAATTTTCTTTGTCGTAGTGCAACGCCTCGATACCAAAGCGGTCAAAGTAATTGTTGAAATAGAGCACCAGGAAGACGATGACCAGCACAATGAGAATGAAGATAAGCCAGATAAGCCATTTGGGCATGGGTGCGTAGGGGTCTTTGGACATGACCACCGCAGGATACTTGGCACGCTGGGTAAGCGTACGGCCAAAGCGGGAATTGACAATAATCTTCGAGTTGATGGCCCACCCATTGGCATTAAGCACAGGACCGAGGTTGCGTCCACGCAGCTTAATCCATGCCAACACCATGGAGGGACCCGAGATGCAGAGCATAATAATGAGAATAAAGATAATAGCCGAAAGCCACGAGTGGAAAACAGCACCGAGGATTCCAGTAAGAGCTTGTATTACCATACCCAAGCCGATGCCGATGGCAGCAAAGATACCAGCGAACTTGGCGATGTCGAAGGGTTTCTTGGCGGCAGCAGGAGCGGCACCGGGGGCTGCCACTGCGGTGGTAGTGGCGTCAGCCTTGGCAGTGAGGTTCTCGAAAGCCGCTGCCTCTTTCTCCTCGGCCGACTTGGTGAACTTCTCCTTGCACCAGCGTCCAAACTTACGGTAGGGCGACCAGAAGGCCTCGCGTACACTGATGGGGTTCTCCTTGACATGGGTGACGACAGCATCCCAATCTTGGCCGCTGTTGTCATAGAAAACAGCATTCTTGCCCACACGGATATTGTTGATGTCGCCCGAAGTGAGGACGGCCACAATGTTCATGGTCTCGTTCTTTACCCGAGAAGTGCATTTGCAGTAGATGAGGAACATGTCACTGAGTTCGGAGTTGTCCATGTGCTTTGCCACTTCTGGACCCACCTTCAAACAAAGATCAAGGCGACGTGAGTCGATATAGAGCTGACCGGCTTGGAAAACAGCGGGAATGTCCTTGTTGTAGAAATCAATCATCGCAACATAGTTGCGCAACAGGGTATAGAAGTCACGATACAGATGCAAAAGACGTTCCAGCGGTTTGATGACATCGTGCTCGTTGGTAAGCCTTTCTTCATGGCCATCATGGATATTTTTGGTCTCTTCGTTCTTTGCCTCGACGTAAGCGTCGATTTTTGCCACTGCGGCATTCCACTCCTCCTCGGTGAGGGCATCCTTGCCAGGATAGTCTACATCAAGAACAAGTTCTTTCACCTTGGCAAACTGACTCTGCCATGCGGGGTTGATTCCGCCTTTGAGGGGAAGTAACGCATCTGCACGGGGCTTGCTGAGGGGATATTTGGAAATCTCTTCGATATTCGTGGCGAAATTCTTCTCGCTGATCTCAGCGACCTTCTCGACCGACACGTCCAGGGCTGCAGCACAGTCATCATGGAACTGGATAAACTTGCAACGGAGAAAATAGTCTGTCACCTTGTCGCGGATAGCATCGACAGCAGCAACGGCATCGTCGCTGTTATCTTTATATGGGGCAACGGCGACGGACATGTTTTCCAGTGTATCCTCAAGTGCCTTGACGGCATTCTCGTCATAGTCTTTAAGAAACTCATCCAACTCGGGCAGGGTGATGGTTGTCTTATCCAGACCCATTATCTTCAGCACCTCAGCCGCACAGTCGTGCATCTGGGCACCCTCCTCATTGTCGGTATTGAAATCTGACAAGTCAATATAGTCATGACCTTCAAGAATCCTATCCTTGTCCTTCACTACCGAGCAAAGCCAGTTGGCAGCGGTGATAACCTCATCGGCGCGAATCTTACCGTCACGGTCATAGTCAATCAAATCAAGAGTACGCTCATCCAACTCGAGACCTTTGACAGGACAACTCAACACAGTCCATAACTTCTGGTCCAGCTCACCCAGATGGGCAATGTCTTCACCACGGGTGATACATACACGCTTCGTGCCACCAAGTGAGCAGTACTGCCACTTATAATTTCTCTTGTCTTTCGACAACTCAGTCTGTTTCTTTTCCATAGCGATGATATTACATTATTACTTAAAATGCAAAGATACAAAAAAAATAAAAAATAAAAGAAAATAGTTGTCCCCAATCTCTATCAAATCTATCCAATCTATCGCATCTATCAAATCTATAAAAACAAAAAAGGGAGTCCCTTTTCAAGAACTCCCTCTGTAAAAGATTGGCAGCGACCTACTTTTCCACGAACATGCACAGTATCATC
>JAEERB010000050.1 GCA_016285615.1 Bacteroidales bacterium | reverse complement strand
AGTCAATCAAACTGCTATGCTCATCCCCGTCGGTATGGTTTATTCCATTGTTGTCTTTGGTCATATTGATGAAAACACTTGAAATTACACATCTCCTAACGTCCCAACCCAAAAAATATTGCCCTCGTGCAAAAAAACAATCTGAACAATTCTTACAATTCCTCATATTTACCAAAAATCAAGGAATACATTCCTTAAATTTCAGACAAAATCAGGAATTGGCTATAATCATCAATCCTTTTTCCCCTGTTGCAAATCCCTTCTGTTCCGCCCGATATAGGTGAAATAGAGGCTCAGGTCGGTGGCCACCAGCAGCGCATTGAACACATAGAGCCAGATTACGATGTCGTGGCTGTACAACGCCTTGTGGATGATACCGAAGATGTAGCCCAGAATCACCAACGACATGAAAAAGGGACTTTTACCAATCACCACTTTCGTCCTCAACGATTTGGCGATGGACACCGGCCAGCTGACCGCGAAACACAATAGGAACAACACTTCCCAAATACTGAAATCTGCCATAATAAATCCGATATTCCGATTTTAAAAAATATAACGCCGCCGTCGGAAAAAAATTGTGTACAGCAAAGTTGGATTGAGTGCGAAGTCATCAATTAATACGCTGTTGTGGCCTAAAAATCATCATTTTTGAAAGATAAACATTGTTTGCTCGCTCAGGCTGGTAAAGCGGAAGAAATGACATCCGCCATGAATTAAGATGCGAGATATTGTTATGCATACTGCAGTTTAAAATCGGGTATCAATTATGTTTATCTGATAAAATTCATTCCCTGCCATGCCTCGCGTTCGGGGTAGTTGGTATTGCCGGTGTGTATCTTTTTCAGCATCCAAGCCATATTGTCGGCCATGGTGCGCATGGTCTGCAGCCCTTCGGTATCAAGGGCGGCCTCGCCTTCCGCACGTCCGTAGATGATATTCCAGTACTGCGAGGTCACCACAGGCATGTTGAGCATCTGGAAAGGCATCAGCAGCGTCTGATACACTGCCGAGGCACCGCCCCTGCGGCAGACGGCCACCGCTGCGGCAGGTTTGTTCTGCATCACGTTGGAAGCAGCGTAACAAAGGCGTTGCACAAGGCTCAGCACTGTACCATTAGGCTGTCCGTAATACACGGGCGACCCAACGATAATGCCGTCGCAATCGGCCATCAGATCGATGACGCGGTTGCAGAGGTCATCGTCAAATATGCAGCGACCCGTCTCCTTGCAGCGGTTGCAGGCGATGCAGCCGTGGATGGCTTTTGCTCCGATTTCCACCAACTCGGTAGCGATGCCGTTCTTTTCCAACTGTTTTGCAGCCTCGGAAAGGGCCAGATGGGTGTTGCCCTTTTGGCGCGGACTACCATTGATAAGCAGGACTTTCATGTCTTTTAATGTTTTGTTACTCTTGTTGTTTTTGTTGTCTAATACTGCAGAAGTGATTGGCGAGGCCATCACCGCTCCGGCTGCCACCCCAGCTACTGCGATAGCCGATTTCTTGATAAAGTCTCTTCTATCCATAGTTTTTTTGCAAATGAAATAAAAACTATTCTATCTCCTCCAACGCCCCTGTCTCGGAGTCGATGATGAAACCTCGCACCACGATGTCCTTTGGCACCAGCGGGTGGGTTTTGATGGTCTCAACGGTTTTTCGGACGGAGGTTGGTGTGTCCTTGAACCCTTCAAGCCAGTGGTCAAGGTCAATGCCGCACTTGCGGATGGTGTCAAGAGTCTCTTCGGTAACGCCACGGGCAATCATCTCGTGGTGGAAATGGTCATAGCTCATGTGGCAGGCGCCGCAGTTGGAGTGTGCCACCACCATAATCTCCTCAACACCGAGCTCGTAGATGGCCACAATAAGGCTGCGCATGGCCGAGTCGAAAGCCGAGATTACCAGTCCGCCGGCATTTTTGATGATTTTGGCGTCACCATTCTTCAGTCCGAGGGCGGCGGGCAGCAGCTCGGTAAGGCGTGTGTCCATGCACGAAAGCACCGCCAGCTTCTTGTCGGGGTACTTGTCGGTAATATACTGCTCATAACCCTTCTGGGCAACGAAATTACGGTTGTAATCAAGTATTTGGTCTATCATGGTTTGGCTTTATTATTCGTTATAACGCGCAACATCCATGAATATTGTGCGCCAGTGAGCACCTAACGCTTCAATATTTCAATCATCTCCGCAGGTGTTACCACAATAGGCGATACGGGAAAGTGTTTCTGGTTGCCAGTAACAAGATAGGCATCCTCCTTTGATAAAGCAACTTCATAGAACACAGCATCGGACGCATCAAGAAAGGTTTCACCACTTGAAACGCGCTCGCGCTTTATCCCATATCTTTTTATCCGATTCACAATGTCTGTGACCAGCCTTTCCGGAAATCCGAACTTGCCCCGATGCAAAACATTCACATATTCCGACATAATCTCGTCATTATAGACCGGTACAAGCGAACTGCGGCCAATTTGACCAATCACCTGTACTGTCGCCGAAGCGGGATTACGCGACATGATACCTGACACAATAACGTTTGTGTCAATAACTGCATAAACTCTCATAATCAATTCTTCTCAGATCGTGCCAACGCTATCTCCTTGTTTATTTCATCCAACGTCAATTCCGGAAACATTCCCGATTCGGCCATAGAGCGCAAAGTCTTGAATGATTCGGTGTCTTCCATTTTCTCCGCCCTGATGATAAAAGGGATGCAACGTTGCTGCACCACCGCGTTGGCGAAAACATTCATTGCCGTGTTGGCGCTCATGCCGAACTCAGCGCAAAGTGCATCGAACGATGCTTTTAATTGTGAGTCCATCCTCACTGTCATTGATACCTGTGCCATAATATTATTTTTTTGCTTTAACGCATGATGCTTTATATTTATTGCATTCTGACGTAAAAATTCCAACATAATTTAACGCGCAACATCCATGAATATTGTGTCGCAGGGTCGGATTAAGTGCGGAATCATCAACAAAGACGCTGTTGTGGCCTAAAAATCATCATTTTTAGTGATATGCCGATTGCGGGAAGGTGTGTACCTTTGCAGAAAATTTTAAAACTGTTTCAATATGGATAAAAAATTTACTTTCAGAAATGTGGCCGTGGTCCTGCTGATGGCCGTGGCCTATCTTGCCACATTCATTCTGGGTGCCTCAAGCGGAATCATCCACCCGGCGTGCTACGCCTATATCGGCGCGTTGCTGCCTGTTGCGTTCGCGCTGGTCTATCTCAACACCTGCACCATCATCCGAGGCTTCGGCGCGGCAACTGCATTGAACGGCTTTATATTTGTGCTGTTCCTGATAGCCGGAGAGGCGGACGTGGCGTACATCATCGGAACGGTAGTTCTGACAGCGTTTGCTGAGGTTCTCAGAAAGGCAAACGGTTACGGCACGCTGAAGGGTGTCCGCCGGAGTTTCCTGCCCTTCGCCTTCTCCTTTTTCGCCTACACCATCCACTGGTGGACCGACACCGAAGGCTCCCTTGCCGCCGCCGTTGAGGAGATGCCCGCCGGTTACGACGCGCTGATGAAACCCGTTATCGACAACGTCCCCATGCTAATAGTGGCGCTGGTTGTGACCATCCCCGTGGCAATATTCGGGATGCGTCTGGCGGAACGCATTTTGAAAAAACGGTCGGAAGAATTAGAATAAAGTTTTGATGTATAACCATTTAAAATATCGTTATGGAAACAAAAATTTCAAAAGTCTCCCTTATTTGGGTGATTATCATGGTCGGTTTTGCCATGCACATGCTGGCCGACATGCTTCCCGCCTTCTGGGGTGCCGACATCGCCATGCCCGACGCCACGGGTGAGGCTCCTATGGGTATGATGCTGTTTATGATTGGGATGGCTTTCTTCGTCCCGATGTGCGGACTGCTCTGTATGAACTACCGCAACTGCAAGGCAATGCGCATTATCAACCTCGTGCTGGCCTGCATCATGATGCTGTTCAACATCTTCTACGCTACCGAACTGCTAATGGAGTTCAGCCCCGTGCAGCTGCTAATCCATCCCGTGATGATGTTACTGGGAATATATCTGTTCATTTATTCGCTCCGGCTGGTGAAGCGGAAGGGGTGAGATACAATCACTCCTTCACGCCCTTGAACTCGAAGTCGGACTATTTCACCGCCGTGCGCACCTCACCGGTTTTTTGTATTCGAGGAACAATAAAATCGGCGAGAGGGCGTTTTATATTGCGTGAATATAAAACTTTTACAATATGAAACCTTTATTCGAACCCCACAGAGAAGACATTCGAGACTATTTTGATTCTGGTGTAGAGATTAACATCGCAAGCAAGGAAGATAAGTTGTTAGAGATAGCAAATTGTGTCTACCATGGATACAATCTGTATGGTGTATTAGAAAAACATTTAAGAGAACATAAAAATATGGAGAAAACTTTTTGCCATACATTGTGCGAATTTATAGGATTACTTCGAGGTAATAATAACATAAATGCTATAGGAAATCTCACATTGAAACAATTGGTGAATCTATTTACCAAAGAGGTTTTACGTTTGTATAGAAATCCACGCCATGGAAAACCATATTTTGCCACGGTAAAAGAGTATTATGATGACGTGATTAATAACTATAGCGATAAAGACCGAATTAATGCTCTAAAAAGCCCTACACCTCTTGCTAAAATTCCAATCACCGAGGAAGAATTAAGGGAGATTAATCCATGGGGGTTCGACACGGGCGCAGAAAGCGCAGAACAGTATGTCAAACCCATTGAAAGCGTTACAACCTTATTCGACGAAGGAGCGGAGTGTGTATTGAAATGTGATAAAAACACATTGGATGAGCACAACAAAATCTTTAAAGGAACAGAAAACGAATATTGTGTTCATAAATGGCCGAAACCATTTATTGGGAACCCTTTTACATCTAAAGTGATTCTGTTGAGTCTTAACCCGCGTTTTAAAGACGAAAACCATCGAATGATTGCAGAAACAATGAATATATATTATTGTGAAGCAATCAACAAACAACTGCTGGAGCAGATGAGTTTTAATACTCGGTCTCTGTTTTGCCTAGATAGCAAATTAGGAAACTATAAGACAACAATTTATGAAGCACAAGGCTTGGTTGATGGTTGGTATTGGAATAAAATAATAAAAAACTTTAGAGTTGAGGCTGAAAAGAAAGGCTTGCCCAAAATATCCAAAAAAGACAAGCACCGAGACCCATTATATGAAGACTTGTCTATTATTCAGTATGTAGGATATGCCTCGCCACATTTTGAGAAAGTTCCTAAAGGGAAAAAATTTCCATCTCAATACTTTACCAAACTATTAATACAATATCTTGCTTTTAATAGCAACAAGGTGTTTGTTGTGGCTCGTTCGAAAGACAAGTGGCATAGTTTTCTCGGAAAAGAAATCTGGGATAAATTAGAACATGATAATCGTCTTATCTGTAGAAAAGGTGGTGGAAGAATGCATGGCTTGACGGAAACAACAGGTTTGGGAAAGGTGGATTTTGACAGATTGGTCAACATACTAAAAAACAAGTGTAAACAAACATTCAAAAGAATATAAAGTTTGCCAAGAAGAGCTCATACGATTATTTAAACAGGCAAAAGATTGTTGCGTAGTCCAATCGAAAATTGGAACAATACTATGCAAAAAATACTAGATACGTTTTTGACCATCCTCATGGCCATACGTGGGATGCGTCTGCGGAGCGCATTTTGAAAAAACGCGCGGAAGGATTGGAAAGATAATTCCCTCAGGCTGGTGAAGCAGAAGAGGTGGAGAACACTCTAAAACGATGAAAGCCGAAGCCTGCAGCCTTTCGCAAAGCGAGTGCAGAACCGAAACTTGTTCGAGCTCTGTTGAGCCAAAGAGTCTAATAAGTATATGGTCTCGGATTTCTATCTAAGATGCTAATCAATTTATTTGAATGTATATACCAACGTACCGATTTGTTCCTCAGGAGCACTACTCTTTGGCATAAACTGAATCTTATAAGCAAGATCCATTAAATGTCTTCTTAATTGGGGATTATTTATCGTAGTTTCATTCTCCACTATTTCTGCATTTATAGTTTTGCCAACAGAATTTACACCTATTTTAATTGTAATTTGCCCTTTTACTCCTATGACGTTTTCTGGAAAAAGAATATTATTATCTGGAGATACTATTGTTCTTCCGCCCACATCCCATTGACAACACACTGATTCTTTTAATAACGAATTTTCATGTATTGATCTACATTTTCGACAAATACCATCATAACAAGATGTTGAATACCCTGTGTCACATAATATTTCACGTGCATCCTCCATAGTTTGGACAGTAATATCATAATCACCAATAATATAATTTCCCATCGAACGAGGATATGATGGCGGCCTTCTGACGTAGACTTTTGTGTTTTTCCCATTACAAATAGCATTATATTCATAGCCTCCACGAACTTTTTGCGCTTTGCCTTTCACATACACATATTTAGAAATATATATTTTCAAAGCGTCTTCGACAATGATTGTCGCTGGCCAATCTGCCTTGTTCAATTCTGTGCCATTATATTTGATTCTTGTAATTTGAAATGTATCTTTTACCGTGGTGGTGGGTGTTCCCAATTGGGCTTTAGCAGTCATAGCAAGAGAAAGAAATACCGCGCATATCATCAATACTTTCTTCATATTCATTGTATGTCTATTTTCAATATAGAAAAATCTATGGCACAAAATATTATAATTAAAAAATCCGCAACGTGATTGCGGATATTCCTGAAAAATCCGCAACGACGATGCAAAAATACAACAAAAAGCAACACGGATTACCAAATTTTTGGAAAAATCTCATATCGCTTCCATTCTTTCCGCCGCCATCACGCCCTTAAACTCGAAGCCGGACTATTCTATAACTTGATAAATTACCTGTACCTCCGTCTGAACTCCGATGGGGAGATCCCTTCGTGGCGCTTGAAATATTGGCTGAAGGCCGATTGGTCGGGAAAGCGGTATTGGTCGGCAATCTGCTGCAGGCTCATCTCTGTGGTGAGGAGGCTGTTTTTGATGGCGCTGACGAGGAAGTTGTCGATGATTTCCTTTGGCGACTGGCCGGTCTCCTTTTTGCAGATTTTATATAGGTAACGCTCTGTGACGCAGAGTTTATCCGCATAAAAGCTGGTGTTGCGTCCGCCTATGAGCACATTACTGCCCACCATCTCATAGTATCGGTTCAACGTCAATCGGGGACGGCGGTTACTGACCTCCTGTGCAATATCATTGTTGCCCGATTGGCTTACTGCATTGTAGATGGTCAGCAGCAAGTGGGTAAGGCTTGATGTTATCATTTTGTGACGGACGTTTATGAAAGGCTCCTTTATGGCAATCGTCAGCGATTCGTAATCCATCTCCATAAGGCGGCCGAAGGGTCCGACAAGGGTGCGGTTGCTCCAGAAGGCATGATCCAGCGAGCCGAAATCCGCATCCGCGCCCAGCAGCGAATAGACAACATTCATCAGTGACTCGTCGAAAACAAGCAGCTCCATCTCAAATTGGCTGGTGGACGAGACAGCCTTGAAATGAACGCCTTCCGGCACTATGAAAATTGTCTCCGATGTGATGCGGTGTTGCTTCAGATCGAACATCAGCGTCACACCACCTCTTACGACCCGACACAGCCAGGTTTCGTTAATGTTGTTTTTTACAAGTGCATCGATGTCATCAGACTGATATTTTTTTACCTCATATTTCATGTTGCAAAAATACAAAAAAAATAAATATGGTTCCGAAAACATACATTATTGGAGTGATTTTATAAAATTTGAGATGAAAAAAAGGTATATTTTTGCATTCTGATTCAGAATGATAATGATACGTAGTAATTTTATGAATATCAGAAATTTAATCATATCCACAATGGCAGTTGTACTGCTGGCGGGATGCAAAAACGGCGGCGTGAGGCAGCGGCAGGAGACAGAAAGGTATGAACTGCTTAATGTTGTTGCGCAGGACTATACGCTTGAGACAGCATATCCGGCTTCAATTCATGGCAATCAGGACATCAGGATTATTCCCCGCGTGGAGGGGTACCTGACAGGCGTATATGTGAAGGAGGGCGAACGTGTGCGGGAGGGACAGCTGCTTTTCCGCCTTGACGATGCCTCCTATCGCGCGGCAATGGAGTCGGCCAATGCCAATGTCCAGACGATGACGGCCGCGCTCAACCGTGCGCAGTTGGAATACAACGGCAAAAAAACACTTCGCCAAAAAGATATTATCTCCGATTTTGAGTTGTCACTCGCCGAGAGCGACCTTAATGTTGCGAAAGCCAACCTTGCGGCAGCGAAAGCGGCTCTCACCTCGGCCAAAAACGACCTCAGCTATACCGAAATACGCAGTCCTTCGTGCGGTGTGGTGGGACGTATCAGCTACCGCAAAGGGGATTTTGTGGGGCCTACCATTCAGGAGGGACTGACCGTAGTGGCCGACAACGACCAGATGCGCGTTTTTTTCTCAATGACAGAAAACACGGTTATGCAGTATCTGTCGGAATACAAAAGTCTGGAGGAGGCGGTGAAGCGGATGCCCGAACTGCGGCTGCAGTTGTCCAATGGTACCTTTTACGAACAAACTGGCCGCGTGGAGAGCATCAGCGGCGTGGTGGACGAACGCACAGGTGCCGTATCTGTCTGCGCCCGCTTCAACAACCCGGGCGGAATGCTGCTCAGCGGCGGTACGGGCAAAATCGTGATTCCCACCGGACTTCACAACGCCATCGTCATCCCGCAGGAGGCCACCTATGACATCCAGGACAAGGTCTATGTGGTAAAGGTGGTGAACGGCAAGGCCGTTGCCGGAATGATACAGGTGGAGCGCACCACCGACGGCAAGTCGTATGTGGTGACTGAAGGGCTGAAGGCTGGGGATGTCATAGTGGCGAAGGGAGCTGGGTTTGTTAAGGAGGGAATGAGGATAGTTGAGAGTTAATAGTTAATAGTTTAGAGTTAATAGTTAATAGTTTAGAGTTTAGAGTTGGGAGTCAGTTTTAAGTTTCAAAATGAACGTTAAGACATTTATTGACAGGCCGTTGTTTTCTATCGTCATAAGCGTGTTCATAGTGGCGTTGGGGGTGATTGCGCTCACTTCACTGCCGGTGGAAAAATATCCCGACATCGCACCTCCTACCATCAACGTGTGGGCTTCCTATCCGGGTGCGAGTGCGGAGACCGTCCAGAAGAGCGTGGTGACGCCCTTGGAGGAGGCCATCAACGGCGTGGAGGGAATGACCTACATGAAGTCGTCGGCAAGCAACGGAATGGCAAGTGTCACGGTCTATTTCGAACAGGGCTCGAATGCCGATATGGCGGCCGTAAACGTGCAGAACCGTGTGATTCAGGCTCAAGGACAGCTGCCTGCCGAGGTGCTGCAAATTGGCGTCTCCACTGAGAAACAGCAACCCGGACAGCTCCGCATCATCGCCTTGGAAAGTCCAGACGGCACCTACGACGAGAATTTCCTCAGCAACTATTTCTACAACAACCTCCGGCCCGCCATCCTGCGCATCAACGGTGTGGGCAAGGTGGAGGTATGGGGCGCGCAATACGCCCTGCGCATTTGGCTGAAGCCCGACGTGATGGCACGTCACTCGCTGATGCCAAGCGACATCAGCGCAGTATTAGCGGAGCAGAACATTGAAGTTTCGGTGGGAGCACTGGGCGAGAACTCCGACAACGTGTTCCAATATTCTTTAAGATATACAGGCCGCAAGACGGAACTCTCCGAATTCGAAAACATAGTCATTGCCTCCTTGCCCACGGGTGAGGAAATGCGGCTGAAAGATGTGGCCGATATTGAGTTGGGACAGTCGGATTATGCCTTCACAAACCGCATCAACGGCCACCCGGGCGTAATGGGCGCGGTGCATCAGGTTGCAGGCTCCAATGCCACCAAAATCAATCTTGAAATCGACCGTCTCATCCGCGAGGTGGAGCAGTCGCTACCCAAGGACATCAAAATTGTCACCTTCGACAACACCAACGATTTCCTCTTCGCCTCCATCCGCGAGGTGGTGGTGACGCTCATCATCGCCATCCTGCTGGTGCTGGTGGTGGTCTTCTTCTTCCTTCAGGACTTCCGCGCCACACTGATTCCCGCCATCATTATCATCGTGTCGCTAATCGGCACCTTCGCCTTTATGAATGTGGTGGGATTCTCTATCAACCTATTGACGCTCTTTGCATTGGTGTTAGTTATCGGAACAGTGGTGGACGATTCCATTGTGGTGGTGGAAGCGGTGAAAGCCAAGTTTGATACGGGCTACAAATCGGCCTACAACGCCTCAGTTGATGCGATGAAAGGGTTGGCGGTCACGCTGTTTACCACAACATTGGTGTTTATGGTCATATTTATTCCCGTGTCGTTCATGGGCGGCACCACTGGCATCTTTTTCAAACAGTTCGGTTTGACGATGGCGGTGGCGGTGGGCATTTCGTTCCTCAATGCGTTGACGTTGGCACCGGCGTTGTGTGCATTGATTTTGAAACCGGTGTCGGTAGAGACGGTGCATGCACCGTCTCTACAATCGCGAATCCAAAATATCTACAAATTGGTTTTCAATACCCTGTTAAAACATTACACCGGCATGGTGCATCGTTCCCTCCACCGCAAATGGGTGGTGGCCGCCAGCGTGGCAGTTGCCATCGTGCTGATGGTGGTGCTGTTCAAGGTGGTGCCTACGGGCTTCGTCCCAAACGAGGATATGGGCAATATTTTCGTAGAGATTAATACGCCTGCGGGCTACACAATGGAGAAGACCCGCGAGGTGATGAACCGCGTCAGCAACCAGATTCAGCAGTTGTCATCCGTCGAAGCGGTAGGCGGCGTGGTGGGTGTAGGAGCGGGCAGCAACGGTGCCTTCGTCTATGCGCAGCTGAAACCCTGGAAGGAGCGTAAGGGTTACGAGAACTCCTCGGCAGGCGTGATGGAACAGATTAACGGGTTATTGGCGCAAGAGCGCGAGGCAGAATCGTTCGCGATGGAGCCGGGCATGATTGAGGGTTATGGTGGAGGCGGCGGTTTCGAGTTCTCGGTGCAGGACCGCAACGGCATGGACATCCGCACACTAAAAGAGATTACCGACCATTTTGTGGAGAAACTGCAAGAACGCCATGAAATTGGCGATATCTATTCCAACTACGATGTCAACTACCCGCAATATCGTGTGGATGTGGACGTTTCGCGCTGCAAGAAGGCTGGCGTGTCGCCCTCCACGGTACTCAACGAACTGGGAGCCTATCTTGGTGGGGACTATATCTCCAACTTCAACAAATACGGCAAAGTCTATCAAGTCACCGCACAGCTGCGTCCCGAAGACCGCATCCGTCCCGAGTCGCTCAACCAGCTTTTCGTACGGTCCGAAGAAGGTGCCATGCTGCCGATTGGCCTGTTCGTGACACTCACAAAAGAATATATGCCGCAGACGCTGAGCAGTCACAACATGTTCCGCTGCATCGATGTGAGCGGCAATGTGGCGCAGGGCAGCAGCACGGGCAGTGCCATCAAGGCCATCCAAGAGGTGGCGGCGAAGGAGCTGCCGGTGGGCTACAGCGTGGAGTTCAGCGGAATCACCCGCGAGGAGAGCCGAACATCGGGCCGCGTGGTCATAATTTTCATCATCAGTGCGCTGTTCGTTTATCTGGTGATGGTCGCTTTGTATGAAAGCCTCTTTATCCCTATGGCTGTGATGCTGTCGGTGCCATTCGGATTGGTGGGCAGTCTGCTGTTCGCGAAACTCTTCGGCGTGGAGAACAATATTTATATGCAGATTGGCCTTATCATGCTGATAGGTCTGCTGGCGAAGACTGCCATTCTGATTACGGAATATGCCTCGCAGAGACGATTGGGAGGGCTGTCTGTCCGCAATGCCGCCCTGCAGAGCGCAAGGGAGCGTCTGCGTCCCATCCTGATGACCTCCCTGACGATGATTTTCGGCATGTTGCCCCTGATGTTCGCTACAGGCGCGGGAGCCAACGGTAGCCGAACCATCGGTGTTTGCGTAGTGGGCGGCATGTTGTTCGGTACGCTCGGCCTCCTCGCCACCGTCCCCACTCTTTTTACAGTTTTCCAGAAAATACAAGAGAGATTCAAACCCATTGAAAAAAAAGAGGATATGCTATGAAAAGACTTGTTTGCCTTTTAGTCTTCGCCATTTGGTTGAAAACGCTTGATGCGCAAGCGTGGCGGCAGCACTTCCCCGATTTACTGCTGCAAGGCTACATCGTCGAAGCTATGGAGCACAACAGCGACTTGCAAACGGCACAGCTGTCGTTGGAACAGTCGGAAGCGATGCTGAAGCAGGCACGGCTGAATTATTTGCCGGGCGTGACCTTGTCCCCCTCCGGCTCGGTGACGAAAGCGCATAACACATCTGCGACTTATACATATGAGCTTCCGCTAACCATGAACTGGGAACTGAACTTTGGCGGCAAACATCACTATCAGAAGGAGATGGCAGCGGCAGAACTGAAAAAGGATTCAGCACAACTACACTACACCCAAATACAGTTGGTGGCAGAGGTGGCTAATGCATATTACACCTTGGTGATGCTTGATCGCCAGAGGACAGTCACGCAAGAAGGCGTCCAAAACCAGAAGGAGAGCCTTCGGGTGCTGCGGGCGTTGAAGGAAATGGGACAACAAAACGAGGCGGCTGTCAACCAGGCGGAGGCATCCTATAATGCGGTGATGGCCTCGCTTCCAGCACTCGAAGCCCAAATACGTAAGACAGAAACAGCTCTCTGCCTGCTACTTGGCCGCCAGCCCGACAGCATTGCCCGTTCCACATGGGATAATGTCGGTTCTGTCGTTATGGATGCCTGCCAGACGATAGCGTTGGAGACATTGTCTGCACGCCCAGATGTGTTGGCGGCGGAATACCAGTTAAGGGCTTCTTTCAGCAACGTAAAGGTGGCTCGTTCAGAGTTCTACCCTACCCTATCCATTAGCGGCACGGTGGGCTGGACCAACAACAGCGGTGTGACCATCAATCCTACCCAAATCTTACTTAACGCCATCGCTTCGCTCACACAGCCCTTGTTTGCCCAAGGAAGGCTGAAAACCAATCTGAAGGTGGCTAAAGCGCAGCAGGAGCAGGCACAAATTGCCTTTGAGAAAGCCTTGCTCACTGCGGGCGGCGAGGTACGCGATGCTTTGGCCGGCTGTCAGGCCTGCCAGCGGCGCGAAGAGGCCCGAACCCAACAAGTGGAAGCCAGCCGCAAGGCATACGAGAACAGTCGTGAGCAGATGCGCTATGCCGGTGCCACTTATCTTGAGGTACTAGTTGCCCAAAGCAGCTGGCTCGACGCGCAACTGCAACAAACCGCCGACTGGCTTGAAAAACAACAGAGTTTCATTAATCTATACAAAGCAATATGTCCGGAATAGTCACTCTTTCACCTCTGCAACCCGATGACCGCGAGCAGTTCATCCTCGACAACCAATGGGCGTTCCGCTACGGAGCGCAGCAGGAAATGACGAAGCAGCGAGAGCAAAGCCAAACTTGCTTGAGTTTTGCCGAGTCGCGAAGGAATTCGAGCGCAGCTCAATTTGGTCTGCGCAACACCCGCACCAAAGAAGGCGAAGAGGTCATCTCGCGAACCACTATCGAAAACTCCATTGATGGAGAGAACGCTGAATCCTACCGTATCCTATTGGACGGCGAGAAAGTCGGTGGTGTGGTGCTGCGGATTAACCATGCAAAAGCCTTCGGTGAACTGGAACTGCTCTTCGTCTGTCCCGAAGTCCACAGTAAAGGCATTGGCCAGGCGGCGTGGAAAGCCATTGAGGCGATGCATTCCGAAATCAAGGTCTGGGAATGCATCACGCCCTATTTCGAGAAGAGGAACATTCATTTCTACGTGAACCGCTGCGGCTTCCACATTGTGGAGTTCTGGAACAAACACCACCACGGCCCCGCAATTCCAGACGAGGAAGTTGGTAACTGGAGCGAGGATGATGAGATGTTTGTTTTCAGGAAGGTGATACCGTAAATCGGTTTCGCCCTCGGTTTTGTTCTGATGATGGTTATGGATGTGATGCTAAACTAATCCGCCAAACCAGCATCCTTCCAACGGCTTCATAGAGAATTTATTGTCGTCTGCAACGCCTCCAGGAAACGTGCCGCATCGCCGCCGTCCATCTGCACATGATGGAATTGGAAAGAGACCGGCAGTGTAGTCTTGAACCAGCCTTTACGATGTTTCCCCCACATCACCATCGGATTGAGAAACTTGTCGGTGTATTGGTTGGTGATGCTGTCGAGTTCGGTCTGTATCATTGCCGACGTGCCGACAATCATGTATCCTTCAAGGGAAGTGCTTTGGCATTCCTCCGCCACCTTGGCGGTCGATTGCAGGTAGTCGCGATTGAACTGCTGCATGTCGGTGGAAAATGGTATGTCGCACGAATTGATGCCTCCCTTGCGGTTGCGCACCACCACGTTGATGGCAATCCTGTCGTAACGGTACAGCTTTCCGTTCTCAGGCAGAAGATATAACTCGCCGGTTTCGCTGGCGGTCTTGCCTATACACCAGCAGAGAAGCATATTGAATTTCAGGTTTTTGCGCTTGCATATCTTATGCAGCCTCGTCACGTCAAAGGTCTTCGTGAGCGTCACCATCGGCATTGGTGAGTTCAGCCACATCTCGAAAGCGTATGCCCTGTTGGTTTCTTGCGGATTGATTTCCTGTTTCATAGTTTATAATGAAAGGAGTATTAGTAAAATATCGATGAAGTTGGAATATGGTATCGGGCGGCAGTGACATCATCAACAATCACCCGTATTATATCATGGGTTACCGCCTGTATGCGAAAGGCGATATAATCCTCATCTTCATAAATGTACTCATCCACCAAATAGGCATTCCCATGCTTATCCTCATCGGTTTCGGCATCGCCTTTTTTCAGAAACGCCCGACCTTTCAATGTGTATTCCTTTTCCCCATCTTCCAAATCCAGCTTCACATCGCGCAAATCGATATAATAATTGAAAATCAAAGTGTCGTGTGCCGACTCCACCTCAAGTTGTTGACGAAGGGATGTGTTTTTGTCATACGATGAATATCTGCCGCTCCACAAGGAGCTGTCCAACGGATTCTGATGCACATAGAGTTTACCATCGGACAGCCTATAGAATGTAGTAGTATGCCAACTTCTCACGTCAAATGTCCAGTCTGCCTCTATGCGTATGAAATCCCTTTCCTCATCGAAAAAACACTCATATTTGTCCGGATTACCGAACTCGGAACCTACCGTATAGCATGGTTTTTCAATGAGACCATCCTGTTTATACATGACAAATAATCCTGGATCAATCATAGAATTTGGTTCATGATATACCACATAGCGGTCGTTGCTCCAAATTCGGGTGTCTTTGCCCAAAACACCCACAATGGCTGCTACAAAGAGAAAATAACCTATTCCCAAAACAGTGACTACAATGACGAGCAGTTTCACTCCCCAATGCAATTTTCTGATTATGCTGATACATAGAATCCCATAAATCACTACCATGAAGAAAGCGGCCCAATAGATCCACACATCAATTTGATGAATCAGATGCGAACCGTCGTCAAGGATGAATATGCACATCAACACCATCACCAACAGCACCAACGCAATGATGCCGATAACCCTACGTAAAATTTTGATTCTCATAAATTTATCTCAAATTAAGATTCTTTTTTGCCTCGGCGCAATTCTCCCAGATGGCGCCAACCTTTTTGCAGCTCTCCTTATCTGCGCAGTCGCCGCAAGTCTCAAAACCTTTGGCGATTACACATTTATGCACCTCGCACAGATGGCTGCAGAAGTAGAACTTCGGCCCATCCACACGGCAACCTGTGCAATTGATGCTCTCAGGTGTAATCTGGTCAGTATGATTCATCTCGCACCATTTCTTCGCAACCTCAATGCGCATCCTGTCATCGTTCCTTATCGTGGCGATGCGGGCTTCACAAGTCTCGCAGTTTATGCCACAGCACGCTATCATTCTGTTCATATTCATCCGTTTCAGTTCTTGATGCTCACACCGCCCATGAAGTTGCTGGCGGTGATGTTTAGCCTTTTGGCGCCGGCTGTCTGGTTGGCGATGGTGTCGTTGTTGACACCGCCGAGGAAGC
>JAEERB010000230.1 GCA_016285615.1 Bacteroidales bacterium | reverse complement strand
ATCAAGATATTCACTCTTAGCAACATAATGATCGGATTTCTTAAGATCATAAAGAAAATTATTGAGATCAATGATCTCAATAATCTCTTTCTTGTTGTAATTATTTCTGATCGTCATCTGTTTTTATTATAATTCATCGTTATTTATCTAAAAATACTTATTTAACAAAAACAGAATAGACACTATTAACTAGTCCGTAAAATGTCCGAACATCGCCTGCTTTTCATAGCACATATGAAGCAGATCAAGTTCTTCAATTATATGCCTAGGTTCGCCTCTTTCATACATCTGTTCCTCAGGGACAAGATTACCCTTATCGGAATCAATGTAGATAGCTAATGGTCTTCTCAGACCGATCGCATAGGACAATTGAACTTCGCACCACTTAAGATCGTATTTCTTCAGAAGCTCCTTGGCATACTTTCTGGCCATATAGGCTCCGGAAAGGTCAACTTTGGTAGGATCCTTGCCATTCATGCAGCCGCCGCCGACATTGGCGAATGACTGGTAGGCATCAACAACGATCTTTCTGCCGGTAAGACCTGCATCTCCTTCAAAGCCGCCGATCAGAAATCTTCCGGTCGGATTGATCAGGAAACGTTCGACTTCGATACCGTATTGTGCACAGAGTTTTCTGGCGATATCCTCCAGGATTTTATCAGTGACAGCTCTGTTTTTCTCAGAGTTGTTGTAGGAGATCGTAAAGTCTTTGATCGATTCAAGATTGAAATCATCATCATAGATGCCTGTGATCTGAGCCTTGCCGTCGGGATAGAAGTCTTCATGACTGTGGACCAGTTTGTCATACTCTTTAGAAAGTTCCTGCAGGATGACCATTGCCTTCGGCAGCATCTGATTTGTATCGTTGCATGCATAGCCGAACATCATGCCTTGGTCGCCCGCGCCTTGTTCTTCGGGCTTCTCGCGGCCGACGCCCATGTAGATGTCGTTTGACTGGCCATGAAGGGCCGACAAAACGCCACATGACTGTGCGTCAAATTGATACTCTGACTTGTTGTAGCCGATTTTGGTGATGACACGGCGTGCCACATCAGGCACTTCGACGTAGGCATTGGTGCGGATCTCGCCCGCGACGACGGTAAGGCCGGTGGTGACTAAAGTCTCACAAGCCACCTTTGAACTTGGATCTTTGCGGAGAATCTCGTCTAAAATGGCATCCGAAATTTGGTCGGCTACCTTGTCGGGATGGCCTTCGGATACGGATTCTGAAGTGAAGTAATAACCCATAACAAATTGATTATTAAATAGTTAATAAATTAATTTGTGTGGGAAGTTGTTGACTGAAGGGGAAGGAAAAAGCATTGGTTTAGCATTTTTTCTTGTGGTTGCAATCAAAACAAATCTTTCCACGTTTGCGGCGGCAAAGATACAAAAGAATTTAGAAGTAAGTAGTAAGAAGCAGGAATTATTTTGTCAATTTTTGGAAAGCCTCCTCAATGCTGACATCTTCCTTCTGGAGGGTTTTGATAATCAGGCCGTTGTTGACCGACCAACGCATCAACTCGCCTCGGATGTCGATGTCGCCCTCGGGTTCGATGATCCAATGGTTGCTTTTGACACGCTGCACTTTGGCGACGCCAGGGATGCTCAGCAACTGACCTTGACCTACTTCACTCTCGAACTCGACGATGACGACGTTTGCAGCGGCTTGGTTCTGCTTCAGGTTCTCGATCCGGTCGTCGGCAACCAATACACCTTTATTAATAATAATGGCGCGCTGGCAGATGGCTTCTACCTCTTGCATGATGTGGGTGGAGAGGAGTACGGTCTTCTCCTTGCCCAAACTGGAGATGAGGTTCCTAATGTCCACCAGCTGGTTAGGGTCAAGGCCCGAGGTTGGCTCATCGAGGATGAGCACCTGAGGATTGTGCATCATGGCTTGGGCCAATCCCACACGCTGGCGGTAGCCTTTGGAAAGGGCACCGATTTTCTTGTGGGCTTCAGGACCCAGTCCGGTCTCTTCAATCATTGCTTTGATACGGTCTTTGGCGGCTTTGCCTTTCAAATGGTGGATGCCGGCCACGAACTCTAGGTACTCACGTACATACATGTCGAGGTACAAGGGGTTGTGCTCAGGCAGATAACCTACAATGCGTTTCACTTCCATGGGTTGCTCCAGCACGTTGAATCCATTGACGCTCGCGGTACCGGAAGTAGGGGGAATGAAGCAGGTGATGATTTTCATCAGGGTCGATTTTCCGGCACCGTTGGGGCCAAGAAGGCCTACAATGCCCTTGTCGATGCTGAGGCTGACGTGGTTAAGTGCCAGCTGTTCACCGTATTGTTTGGTGATATTTTGAATCTCGATGGACATTTTTTTTCGATTTGTGTGCAAAGGTATGAAAAAAATTCGTACTTTTGCGCCCTCGTTAGTAAAAACTGTTCTATCTATTTTTGTAATCATGCGTAAGACCATGGGCGAAGATGATGTTACGCAAACATTAATTGGATAAACGTATTAAAAAGAAAATGAACTACTTAAGTTACAAAACAGTCAGCGTCAACAAGGAACATGCCAACAAGAAATGGTATGTCGTTGATGCTGAAGGACAGATTCTCGGACGTTTTGCCTCCGAGGTTGCCATGATTCTCCGTGGCAAGCGCAAACCCAGCTTCACTCCCCACAGTGACTGTGGCGACAATGTGATCATCATCAATGCTGAGAAGATCCAGCTCACAGGTAACAAAATGGATGAGAAGTATTACGTCCGCTACACCGGTTACCCTGGTGGCCAGCGCATTCGTACCGTCAAGGAACAATTGAACCGTAAACCCATCGCCGTGCTCGAGCACGCCATCAAAGGCATGCTGCCGAAGAACAAGTTGGGTGACACCATTTTCCAAAACCTCTACGTCTATGCCGGTTCCGAGCATCCACATCAGGCACAAAAGCCAGAAGAACTTAAAATTAACACTATTAAGAAATAATCATGGAAGTAATCAACGCTTTAGGTAGAAGAAAGACCGCTGTTGCTCGCATCTACATGAAGGTCGGCGACGGTAAAATTACGGTGAACAAGCGCGACTACAAGGAGTACTTCCCGACGA
>JAEERB010000229.1 GCA_016285615.1 Bacteroidales bacterium | reverse complement strand
ATCAAAAGTTGTATCTTTGCAAGTCATTTTTAAAAAATCTAAAACCTTAAAGATATGTCAGAAAGAATTTCCAATAGAGTAAAACCCGGTGTAGTTACCGGTAAAGATTTGCAGACCATTTTCGAAATGGCCAAAGCCGCCAACTTTGCATTGCCCGCAGTGAATGTGGTAGGTACCGACTCGGTGAATGCCGTGATGGAAGCCGCCAAGGCTGTCAATTCACCCGTGATGATCCAGTTCTCAAACGGTGGCGCCCACTTTTTCGCTGGCAAGTCGCTGAAGAACGACGACGAGAAAGTGGCTATTGCTGGTGCCGTTTCGGGTGCTATGCACATCCATAATGTAGCCGAAATGTATGGCATTCCCGTTATTATCCATACCGACCATGCTGCCAAGAAGCTATTGCCTTGGATCGACGGTCTGTTGGATGCCGGTGAGGCTTATTACAAAGTGCACGGCAAACCTCTCTTCAGCTCGCACATGCTCGACCTGTCGGAAGAACCGCTGAAAGAGAATATCGAAATCTGCAAGAAATACTTAGCTCGCATGGCCAAGATTGACATGACGCTCGAAATCGAGTTGGGTATCACCGGTGGTGAGGAAGATGGCGTGGACAACAGCGGCATCGAGAGCTCACGCCTCTACACGCAACCCGAAGACGTTTGCTACGCCTACGAAGAACTGAGCAAGATCAGTCCTAACTTCACCATCGCCGCTTCCTTCGGCAATGTGCACGGCGTTTACAAACCCGGCAACGTGAAATTGGAGCCCATCATCCTGCACAATTCGCAAGAATATATCCAGAAGAAACTCGGCACCAAGGCTAACCCCGTTAACTTTGTATTCCATGGTGGTTCGGGTTCTGAGCCTGCCAAGATTAAAGAGGCTATCTCTTACGGTGTAGTGAAGATGAATATCGACACCGACACGCAATGGGCTTTCTGGCAGGGCGTTATGGGTTATTACAAAGAAAAGAAAGATTACCTGCAATCGCAGATCGGCAACCCCGAAGGTGAGGACAAGCCTAACAAGAAATACTACGATCCTCGCAAGGTTCTGCGCGAAGGCGAGCTGTCGATGGTAGAGCGCTTGAAGGTGGCTTTCTCCGACCTGAATGCTGTTGATCGCTACTAAAATATGAGCCGAAAAATATACGTCATCTATACGGGTGGCACCATCGGTATGATGAAAAATCCTGAAACCGGAGGGCTTGAGCCTTTCCGGTTCAGTGATATTTATATACACCTGCCTATGCTGCGACTGATTGACGCAGAGGTGGATTTCTATGAGATGACGCCGCTCATCGATTCGTCGGACACCAACCCCGACTTCTGGATACGGCTGGCGCGCCTCATTTACGAAAAGTACGACCAGTACGACGGTTTCGTCATCCTGCACGGCACCGACACGATGTCATATACGGCTTCGGCGTTATGCTACCTGCTCGAAAACCTGGGCAAACCAGTCATCCTTACGGGCTCGCAGTTGCCGTTGGGTGTGATGCGCACCGACGGTCGCGAGAACATCCTCAACTCGATAGAGATTGCCGCCGACTACAAGAACGGTAAGCCGCGTGTGCCCGAGGTGTGCCTCTATTTCGAGAACTCTCTCTACCGCGGCAACCGTACCTACAAGGACAATGCCGAGCACTTTAATGCGTTCGTGTCGGCCAACTATCCCAATTTGGCGGAGGTGGGTGTCAAGATAAAGTACAACACGCCGTATATCAGAGAGATACCGAAGGAGAAACTGATCCTTCACACCAAGATGGATGACAATATCGCCATCCTGAAGCTCTATCCGGGCATTACGCCGCAGATGATCTCGTCGGTGCTTAACACACCAGGGCTTAAGGCGGTCATTATGGAGACGTTCGGGTCGGGTAATGCGCCCACCAATCACAAGTTTATCTCGCTGCTCAAGGAGGCCGTTGACCGCGGCATCATCATTGTCAGCGTCACGCAGTGCAAGGGCGGCGGCAGTGTTGAGCAGGGGCGTTACGGCTCCAGCGTCCAGCTGGGTGAAATTGGCGTCATCAGTGGCCGCGATATCACCACCGAGGCGGCCGTGGTCAAGTTGATGTACCTGTTGGGCGAGGGCCTCAGCACCGAAGAGGTGAAACATTGGATGAGCGTTCCGCTTCGCGGAGAAATCGATGCTGAAGACGACTAACAAGTCGTCTTTTTTTATTTGGCCTGTTCCAAACCGTGCGAGGTGAAAGTTACCGAGCGCAGTACAGCAGCCGATGCGGTTTCGCTCTCTTTACGCGACAGTTGGTAGGTGAACGAGTCGTTCTCGCCCAGTTTGGCAGCTACCGAGTCGGCGTTGATGAGCAGCAGACTGGAATTGAAGATGCCAATAGCTTCCAGGTCGGTGATTTCGGTGGTGGCGCCCTTCAAGGTCATGTCGGTGCCATTCCATAAATTGAACAGTGAGAGGTAGCTTTGGATGTCGTTGCCTGTCAGCGGTGAAGCGTAGTGGTAATCAGAGATTTCGGCACGATACACATTCGATACATTGTTTTCTTTGTCGCAGCCAGCCAGCATAAACAGGGCGGCCAAAGCGATAATCAATACGTGGGATTTTTTCATAAGGCGTGTATGTTAGGTTGTTGAATTGTTTAATTGTTGAAGTGAGTAGTGAATAGTGAGATGTGTAGGAACGCAGCGCCTGCGTCCGCCAACTTGAAACCTGAAACTTGAAACTAATTATGCATTATGCATTGTGAATTATGAATTTGTTTTGATTTTTGAATTTTGAATTCTGAATTTTCAATTTCCGCGTCAGCGGTGTTTTTTGATATGGCAAAAATAAACATTTTTCAATAATGGTTGGGGAAATTTCAGTAGCCTATGTGGGAAAAGCCAACCCGCAATCCCGAACCCCGTTAGGGGTTCCCTCTTGGTAGCAACGGAATGCCCCGACAATTCCCGCGCGGCGCCGGTATGATGGTGCAATGGAAAAAGGTGGAAATGCGCCGCGGGTAGGGGAAAAGGAGAAACGGAGGGGTAATGTTGTGCCAGAGGCACACGATCTGTGTGCTGATCGTCATGTCAATCCGCATTCTCGAACCCGTTAG
>JAEERB010000228.1 GCA_016285615.1 Bacteroidales bacterium | reverse complement strand
TGTGCAGTCGGCAACTGCACAATTGCATTATTATTCGTTTGTGCAGCCGATAACTGCACAAATTCATTAACATTTATTTTTAATTGTGATACTCTGTCAATAAACATGGGTTGGCTATAAGTATCATAGAACTTGACCATGTTATACAGATTTCTTTTGCTGAACCCACGACGTTTTGGATTTTGCCGCTTCAGGTAGTCGGCCAAATCACCGACCACATTTGTGCCCCAGCGAGCGGACGTAAGCTGCAAGGAAACGTACTGACCTATTTCCCAATTCATCTGCAACGCCTCGATATTGATTGCCGTAACCGCAGCTGAGCGATGCCGTTCAATCAGTGAATCGACAAACTCAAATTGTTTCTCCAACTCGGCCTTACTTGGAACTATAGTCATATCTTTTTCCATACTTTTCATTTTTGATATTGCAAAAATACCAAATTTGTCGCAGTCTTTTTGCCACAAACTGGAAAAAGTGTACTTTTCAAGGGGTTAAAAAATGGAAAAAGTGTACCTTTGTCGCTTCAAATGAACAACGAGGGACATATTAGGACGCTGTATGTGAGCGACATGGACGGGACGTTGCTGGGTGACGACTCGCGATTGTCACGCGGCACGATTGACACACTCAACCGTATCATTGGGGAATTGGGTAGTCTGTTCACTGTAGCCACGGCCCGCACGCCGGCCACGGTTGTGCCGCTGATGCAAGAAGTTCATGCCACGTTGCCGTATATCGTCATCGACGGCTCGGCGATGTGGAACCCTGTCACAGGTTGCTATGAGCACACGCGCGGCATCGCTCCCGAGACGGTGTATGCCGTTGCCGAAGTGTTTGACCGCCATGGGGCGCGCCCCTTTATCTACCGCCGCCACGGCGACAGCATGTTGCATGCCCACCACTATGGACCCATGTCGGCACAAGAGGAACGTTTTGTCGCATCGCGCCAGCAGCTACCCCTCAAGCGGTTCTTCATCGACGTCCGCGGTTACCTCCACAGCGAGGACGAGGCGCTGCTCATCTTCGCTATAAGCAAATATGCCGTGCTCAAGGAGATAGCCGAGGATCTGAGGGCTACCGTACCCACTTGTACAGTCATAGTCTATCACGACAACTTCGACCCCAGCGAGGGGTACCTGGAAATACTCACTGCCGGCACGAGCAAGGCGGGCGCCATCCGCAAACTGGCACAACAGGTAGGCGCCGAGCGGGTGGTGGTCTTTGGCGACAACCGCAATGACATCGCAATGATGCAGACTGCCGACTACAGCATTGCCGTGGGCAACGCCTTCGCCGAGGTACAAGCCGCCGCCAACGAGGTCATCGGCCCCAATACCGCCGACAGCGTCGCCCGCTGGATCGAGGCCGACCTGCAATCCCACTTGCCCCCACACTAAGACTTTTCTTTGGCTGCCGCACACTTGCCCCACGCTAAGACTTTTCTTTGGCTACCGCACACTTGCCCCACGCTAAGGCGCGAAGCCGCTAAGATTTATAACTGGCTGCCGCACACTTGCCACACACTTGCCCCACGCTAAGACGCAAAGCCGCTAAGATTTAGTTTTATATGGCATCCGCATCCAAACTTTTCACTGTTAACTATTCACTGTTAACTGTTAACTGTTCACTTTTTAACTGTTCACTTTTCACTGTTAACTTTTTTAAGTTGCTGGCGCATCAATTTGTCCAATTCACGGGAATTCCTTAATTTTGCCACTCGTTAACGTCAAGCGACCTTACCTGTATGGCCAACCTCAAACAAAATCAACATACAGACCGTCAAGTCCTGGAGGCTGTCAAGGCCATCAAGACGGCTATCCTTCAGGGCCAATACGAGGCTGCAAAGGACGTCAACCGCGTGCAATTGGCGTTGTATTTTGCCGTTGGTCGCTTTTTATCCAATAACACCCGTCAAGGAGTTTGGGGCCTGGGGGCAATCGATGCCATCAGCCAACAGTTGCGCAAGGAGTTGCCTGGACTCCGAGGGTTTTCAGCTTCCAATTTAAAAAATATGCGTCTGTTCTATGAAGAATGGATGAATCTTGATGCCCATGCGATAACAAGAAACATCAATTCGCCAATCGTGATTGGCGAATTACAAAACGATAACAATCAGTTAATTACAGAATCGCCAATCGCAACTGACGAAAATACGACATCTGCAGATGCTAATGTTATCGACCTCAATAATTCTTTACAGATACCGTTAACGGCCGATTTTCCTATCGAAGATTTTTTTAAAGTGCCTTTTACGCATCATATTAGAATTCTTGAAAGAGAAAAAGAACGTGAAGCACGCTACTATTACATTCATCGCACTGCCGAAGAGCATCTTTCGGCCAACGAATTGATACGATTAATCCAAGAGGACTCGTTTCATCACCAGGCGCTGATTCCCAATAACTTTTCCCATACAATACCCAATGCAGCTTCAGCCCGTAAAGCAGTGATGATGTTTAAGGACAATTATCTGCTCAATTTCATTAACGTGGAAGAAATCGGAGAACGGGAAAGCATCGATGTTGACGAACGGGTAGTGGAAAAACAAATCATTGAGAACATTAAGAAATTTATCATGACTTTTGGCAATGATTTCGCTTTTATTGGCAACCAATACCATCTTGAAGTATATGGTGTCGAACAATTCCCTGATTTGCTGTTTTTTAATCGAGAACTGAATGCCCTCGTTGTCATCGAGCTCAAGACTGGCGCGTTCAAAACATCCTACTTGGGCCAATTGATGGGCTATTTAAGCATACTTGATGCAAAAGTAAAAAAGCCGCACGAGAATCCATCCATTGGAATTGTGCTCTGCAAGGATGCAGATAAAGATTTTGTGGAATTTGTTATACGGGATTACAGCAAACCCATGGGTGTGGCAACCTATACCACTACCAAGGATATGCCCGACCAACACCGCAACGCTTTACCTGACATTGACGAACTGAAACAATTACTTTAATTACCTGTATGGCAAATTTGCGCAACATATATGACTCGCGTCGCATCTGGAAGGTGGTATTTCTGGCCATCTCGCTGGTGCTCGTGGCGCTGTTCCTCTACATCTCCAAAAACCTGGTCAAG
>JAEERB010000227.1 GCA_016285615.1 Bacteroidales bacterium | reverse complement strand
AAGTATGGCCCGTCGAACAATTCTTTAAACACCTTTGGGATGGCAAAGTCATTTGACCGCATTCTCTAGTGTCGCCCGCACCATCTCCGAACTCGAGACCTGCGCCGACGTCCTCGACCACCACATCATGGAAGTCATCTCCTATCGCACCCTCGAGCGCCCCACATATATGGGACATCAAAAATTGTTTTACATTAATTCATTTGTTGTTTATGGCTAAGAAACTAATTCTATCGAAAATAGAGCATCTCCCTTTACGCAGGTGTTGGCAGAACGAGGCGAGCGATTTTACTCCTTGGTTGGCCGAGGAGGAAAACATGGCTCGACTTGCTGAAGCTATCGGCATGACTGAGCTTGAGGTAATAGCAACCGAAGAGAAAGTTGGCTCTTTCCGGGCCGACATTTTATGTAATGATCCAATCAACGACAGGCTTGTACTTATCGAGAATCAGTTGGAGAAAACAGACCACAACCATTTGGGCCAAATTCTCACATATGCCGCCGGCCTGGATGCGGCCACAATCATTTGGATTGCAGAGAAATTTACTGAGGAACATCGCGCAGCCATTGACTGGTTAAACCGTATCACCGACAAGAATTTCAACTTCTTTGGTGTCGAAATTCAGTTGATTAAGATTAGAAGCAATAAATCGGTTGCTCCTGTCTTTAATGTCATTGCCAAACCCAATGACTGGTCGAAAGATGTGCGTAGCTCTTCCCAAAAGAAGGCAGACACTGCGGCCGAAAAGAGGCAGGCAAAATTTGAATTCTGGTGTGACTTTTGTGAGTACATGAGAAACAATCCATCTAAGTTGTTTAAGCCAGAGTCACCAACACAGCAATATTGGATGAGTTTTGATATTGGGAGTAGCCGTTTCAATATAACACTCTTGTTTCACGCAAATATCGGAAGAGCCACGGTAAGGTTATACATGCCTGAAGACCAAGATAAAACCTGTTTTGATGCGCTTGTAAAGAATCGTGAGAAAGCTGAAAAAACGATTGGATCGGAACTTGAGTGGAATCGATATGAAGGCCAGATGATTTCAACAATAGATGTGTATTTGCATAATTGTAATTTTACTGATCGAACTGGACAGCAGGTGGTCTTCGCTTGGTACAAGGACTATACCGAGCGGTTTATCAAGTATTTCAAACCCATTATTAAGAAACTGTAATTAGAAACAGAAGAAATGAAGGAAAGCAAGAACCATGGTAGATATGGTGCTTGCTTCTTTGGGAATGGTGATAATGGGACCTGTCAATCTTGTTCTGCTAAAAACGGGACAAGGTCGGTTTTATGTGTAGCCAAGTAATAAACCAGGAGACACGGAATGTCAAATCCAGGACCTGATTTCATCAAAAAGATCGCGAAGAGTAAACCTAGTAGCTGTGCCAACCTGCATTTCCCAACTATGATTACATTTCCGGCAGTGGCATTTATAATAATCTTTGTCAATTAAGCTCTTTGCGACATTACCAAAAATGGTACCTATAATATGACCTATAAGCCCAAAAGGGCGTCCAATTCTTTTGCCAGCATTCGGCAAATATTGAGCTGTGTAAACACTTTGTATGAACTCTGATTCAACATCCATTGAGCCACATAATGGGCATTTAATATCGGCCATAAAACTATCTTTTTGTTGCCACGGCTCCCCGTTGCTGGCTGTTAGTTGATATTCGGTTGATACTCAGTCATAAAAAGAAGCGCAGGAGTCAGTTATTGTCATTCGCCCTGTATATCAAGGTCCTGCATTGCCATCAGTTGTTGGCCGAGCAACATTGAGCTCCACACTGAATATGCTTATTGCCATTGGCGGCGAATCTACATATTCCACACGAGACATTCTGTTGCTTTATCCTTAATGCAAGATGCTGATATGTCCAGGACAATGTGCCAATAAACGCCTTTCTTTATGTCTAAGGCTGACCGTCGGTCAGCGAATTGCTACTATAGAACATCTGCAAATTTAGTCACATTTTCCAAGTTCACCAAATTTCGTTGCATATTCTAGAGTAGTACTTTAGTTTTCCGTTTTTTGGGCCTATTGATGGGCCTTCGCTGCTTACTGGTAGAGGAAGCGTTTGATGGTTTTCTTCGGGGTTTTCTCGAAGGGGGTGTCCATGAGCTCCACTCTGGAGATCTTGCTGTAGACGGGAAGGGATTTGTTGGCGGCCTCACGGATCTGTCCCGGGATGGCTGCCTTGGTTTCTTCGTCTAAGCCGTCGGTGGGATAAACGAGGGCTACAATCTTGCCGTCGCGGTCCACCACGAGGCATTCTTCCACATACTGGCAGTTGGCCAGGACAGCCTCCACCTCTTCGGGATAGATGTTCTGACCCGAGGAGTTCAGGATCATCGACTTGATGCGTCCACGGATGAAGATGTTGCCTTTAGCGTCGATCACACCTAGGTCGCCGGTGCGGAACCATCCGTCCTCGGTAAACGATGCGGCTGTGGCTTCGGGATTCTTGTAATAGCCGATGGTGAGGTTGGGGCCCTTGGCTTGGATTTCGCCAGGCGTGTGCTGCGGGTCATCCGAGTCAATGCGGAGTTCGTGGACAGGCTTGCCACAAGACCCGGGCACAAATTTAGTCCACCACTCATAGCCCAGCAGCGGGCAGGCTTCGGTCATGCCATAGCCCACCGTATAGGGTAATCGAATCTTCTTGAAGAACTGCTCAGCCTCGGGGTTGAGTGCCGCGCCGCCCATGATGAAACATTCGACTGCTCCGCCGAAAGCCTCTATCATCTTTTTGCGGGCAGCCCGGTAGACCAAAGTCCTCAAACCAGGGATAGCCAATGGCATTTTTGCTTTCTCCATTGAGGGTTTGATGGCATTGGCATAGATTTTCTCCATCACCAGCGGCACCGTGACCACCATATAGGGCTTGATGTCCTGCATCGCCTTGAGCAGGGTAGTGGGCGACGGGGTTTTGCCCAGGAAATAGACCGTAACGCCATCCACATTGGGATGGATAAACTCGATGGCCAAGCCGTACATGTGGGCCAAAGGCAACATCGATACAACGGTTTGGCCAGGATGGTTCGGGAAATGGGTGTTGGCAAAATTGTCGGTGTCCGACATTGCGTTATAGGTGAGCATCACGCCCTTGGGGTT
>JAEERB010000226.1 GCA_016285615.1 Bacteroidales bacterium | reverse complement strand
AACCCCATTGCTCCATAGGAAAGGCAAAGAGTCTGTTCCTTCATGCCTACTATAAGATTCATCAATCAAGTATAAACAGCTTCTTAGAATAGGGGTAATGATACGTGTAAACGTCACTCACGGCGGGAGAATTAAGAATTTTTATGCTTTGTACCGCAAAGCATAAAGGTGTTTTGGCATTTGCTAGTTTATAACATATTACAACAATACGTGCAGAGGTCGTTTAAGCTCTCAAAAGGGCCTTTTGGGAGAAAAATGCATTTTTTTTGGTCTTTTTTTGCAACAAAAGCACTTTTTTGAGTCTATATAGTGTACGGTACCGACAAACAACCATTATTCATCAATTAAACATGTACAGAACCATGAGAAAAGAAAAAATTGCAATCAGTAACAGTCTGCACGCAAGATTGTTTGCCTATTTTGTCATGGCCGCGGCGATGATATGCCTTTCCAGTTGTGGAAAGGAAGAACCGCCAAAGCCCGACGACGACGAGCCGCGAACAGAGGCCATTGATGGGCTTTTTTCGGTAAGCGCAACCAACCAAGTGCAATTTGCGCAGGGAAACCTGCAGTATAAGGGAAGTACCTCCACATGGAGTTTTGCCAAGCACCAATACGACTGCGTCGGGGATGGCAACCAGTATGCCGACACCGCGTATGACGGATGGATTGACCTTTTCGGATGGGGCACTGGCCTTTACCCCGCTCAAACATCTACATACGACGAGGATTACGCTCAGTTTGACGATTGGGGAGAGCACATTGACGGCGGCTGGCGCACGCTGACAATCAACGAGTGGAACTATGTCCTGCACGGTCGAAGCAGCGCAAATAGCAAACACGCCACAGGTTCCGTCAACGGGGTGCATGGGCTGATTATTCTGCCCGACCACTGGGTGATGCCGAGTGGGTGTACGTTCACTCCCGGATGCAAAGAATGGAATGAGAACGTGTACACCGAAGAGCAATGGCTGCAGATGGAGGCAGCGAACGCGGTGTTTCTGCCTGCGACGGGCATACGCTGGGGAAGGGATGTTAACGAAGTGGGCGCATACGGCTACTACTGGACATCTACACCAGAGAATGCTTCTATGGCGTACGTTGTGTTTTTCAACGGCAGTTTCATCAATACAGAGAGCAGCTGCTTACGCCACGGCGGTATCGCAGTGCGCCTTGTTCGCGACAAAGAATAGGCCAATTCATACTCATCATGCTGCGGGCGGTACGGACTGTCCGCAGCATGATTATTGTCATTTTTTAATTATGTGAAGAAAAAGATGTATATTTGCAATGCCTTTTAGGTTCTGACAAATGGAAAATAAATATTGTTTACGCTCTAATCCACAATCCTATATATAGGCAACTTTTATTTATTATTTTCGAACACGAATTGCACGAATCTAACGAATTAATTTGTTGAATCTTCATGCAAGCATAAGAACGAATAAAACGAATTTATAGAAGCCCCCTAAATCATGTTCGAAATAAATTGTTGGAAATAAAAAATGAAAAAGAGCAGTATTTACATCATATTCGTCCTTGTCGTTGTTGCCGCTATAGTGGTGGGGCTTGCCGTCAGGTATGTGCCCAGTGTGGTGCCCTACTGGCAGTGCAGCGAGGTCTACAAGCGGTATAGCAAGGTGGAAGGGGTGTGTGCAAGCTATATCAAAGACTATAGGATAAACGACACGCTAACCGTCGGGGTGACGCTGCTGGAGGCGACCGACTCGGCGGGGTGGAAGTATCTGCTGCAGGCATTCAATATACCGCAAGAGATGATAGAGCTGGAGGAAATAGACGTATGGACGTGGAAGGCATTCAAGAATCACCCTGAGGAAGCTTATAATTTGACAGTTAACGACCGTCAGGTAGAGCAATCAGACCTAGAAATAGTGTCTATATCAATGAAGAATCAAGACATCTGTGTTTTCCATACTCAAAACGAGCAAGAACATAATGAGGTATTTAATCAAAAAATAGAGTCAAATTTTTAAAAAAGAGTAAACTATGAAAATGAAGAATCAAATTAAAGCTATGGCACTCTTGGCAGTGCTGGGATTAGCAGCATCGGGCTGCACGAAGGCAATTGGGAGTTAAAATGGGAGTTAAAGTGGAAGTTAAAATGGGAGTTAAAGTGGACAATACATTTGAATGTGCTAATGTGTTAATGTAAGATGCGGTAAGAATCGGTAAAATGCGGTAAAAATCGGTAAAATGCGGTAAGATGCGGTAAGATGCGGTAACGAATAGAAAAAAAAAGTGTACTTTTGCATTATCATTTGAATCGGGGGTCTTAACTCCAACCTAAACAAAACGAGGAAGAAACGAAGTTGAATTGTAGATATTAACCCTAAATAAAACAGTACCATGAAAAAGGCAATGATTCTATTAACGATGGCGTTGCTGCTGTTGACAGGAACGAACGGAGCGCGTGCGCAGCGGCCGCTGATAATGGCTGGATCGACAGGATATATGTTTACGCCACCACCCACGCAGCCATCCGTTGAGGTGTATCCGCCTCCTGAACACGGAGTATTAGCTGCTGGGCTTGATTTTAGGGGTAATGCATACCGTTCCAAGGGTGAGGTGACCGTATATGGAGTAGCATTGGTAGAGCGTCTGATGACAACGTATCCATACCTGTGGGTGTATCTGTTGCAGGATCGGCTTGTGGACAGTGCAAACCTCTGCTATACCCAAGATACGATAGCGAAAGAGCTGTTCTGCTTTATTGAGCAGCAGCCAGTATCGTATGCTGATTTTGGGTTTGTCGCGACAAAGAATAACCCCAACGGGGACACTACGATCATGCCATTCCATGAATTTTATTTCACTGACCCCGTACAGGTGCCTGCAGGAGTGCGTTTCTATGTGGGAATAAGCCATTCGGCATACAATGTGTACAACCATTGGAAGCCAGGTAATCCGTATTTTACACGCCTTTTTTTCTGCGAGCCTTGGTTTCTGTCGTATGAGTCATATGCCAATAATCAAGATAGTTCGTGCCGATTTGACGGCCTCGACAGCACATGGTTCTTGAACAAATATAATTTTCCAGGGCTGATAGACTGGCGATGCGACAGATGTCACACCCCAATGGCAAACTTAGATGCTGAGCTAAATAATG
>JAEERB010000049.1 GCA_016285615.1 Bacteroidales bacterium | reverse complement strand
GTCACCAATCACGAAGTCGTAATTGTTGTACTCGCTCTGAGCGCAATGATCGTCGGCAATTTCCACTTCAATGCGCTGTGCCTGTGCCAAACCGGCAAAGACCTCATACTCGCCGCCCAGCGCCTGATAGGCGAAGAGCTGACCCAGCACCACATAGGTGTTGTTCTGCGTATTGCCGCCCGTCGTGAAACCGCTCATCGTCACCGTCTGTGACCATAGCGCCGTCGGGAGTAGCAAGGCAGTGAAAAGTAGTACGTAGAATTTCTTCATAGTGTTTTATTTTGTTTTTATTAATAATCGAAAATGGCGTTCAAAAGAGCTTTTGCGTGAGTTGATAATGTGTTTATTTCTTCAGAATGCCTAAAAAATCCAATTATATATAGTCTCTTTACGAAGAAAAAGGAAGAATGTTACACTAATGAGTTGAAATTGAGAAAGTTTGATTTTTGTGTTTAAGCAGATTGAGAAATGTTCAATTTTTGTTGATTACTCTAAGGTTTGCGAAAGAAGTTCGTCAGATAATCAATGCTCGTCGTCTAGTACACAAATAGTTAAATATAAGAAGGCCAAAACTACGACATTTTCTTTATAAAAACAATATTTCCAAAAAAAATTCCAAAAAAAGTTACATCCAGTAGTTAATTGTGTGTACTTTTATGTAAAAAAGAAGTCGCAGAAAAGCCAATAATATCAACATTTCCCGCATAAAATGGGGAATTCCGCCGCTGTTGAAAAAAAGTTATTATTCCCCAATGTACACTCTTCTCAAATCGAGCATATTCACGGGATTGGGTTGTGCGTTGTGTACATTGGCGCGGACGAAGCGCACGGCCTTGTCGTAGTAGAGCACCACCACGGGGGCGTCTTCCATCAGCATCGAGTCGAGTCGTGTGTAGCAGTCGTTGCGCTGGTCGTCGTCAATGATACGCTGCGAGTGCACAAAGAGCTTGTCGAACTTGGGATTGGCGTAGCCCGTGTAGTTTGAGCCTATGGGCTGCATGTTTTTCGAGTAGAAGAGGGCGAGATAGTTCTCGGCGTCGGGGTAGTCGCAGATCCATGAGGCGCGGAAGAAGGGTAGTTGGTAGTTGCGCATCATCTGGCGTTGTTGTGCGGCCTGTTGCACATCCAAGGTTAGCTGGATGCCTATGTCGTTGAGCTCGTGCTGGATATATTGGCATAAGTCGAGGTAGGAGGCCGATACTGACAGCGGGATGGGTGGCAGTCCCTTGCCTTGCGGGTAGCCTGCTTCGGCGAGCAGTTGCAGTGCCTTGGCGGGGTTGTAGTTGTAGCCCTTCACGCGCTGCGGGTTGAACGAGGGCATGCCCATCGGGATGAAGCCCGAGGTGCCGGCATAGCCGATGTTGTTACGCAAGTAGCGCATCATCTTCTCACGGTCAAATCCATAGTTGATAGCTTGACGTATTCGCTTGTCGCGCAGTGGGTTATCTTTGGCGTCGTCTTTAACCAGAAAGCCCAAATATTCGGTATTGAGGTAGGGCGAAGTGAGCATTTGGATGTTGTCTTTGTGCTCGGGATTAAGTTGGCCATCCTTGGTGAGCAGGGCATCCTTGTAGCAGGCCTCAATGCCCGACATGAAGTCGAGCGAGCCCTTCATAAACTCCATAAACACAGACTGTTTATCCACGATGAACGAGATGGCCACGGCGTCAAGATAGGGCAGTGGGTTGCCTTGTTCGTCTTTTTCAAAGTAGTCGGGATTCTTGCGCAGCACCAGCTTGACGCCTTCCTCCCACATTTGGAACTGGAAGGGGCCGGTGCCGACAGGATGGTCGCGGAACTCCTTGCCGAAGTGTTCCACCACCTCACGGGGCACTACCGAGCAGTATTTCATGGTCAGAATGCCGATGAAGGGCGGGAAAAACTCGGTCAGCCGTATTTGGAAAGTGCTGTCATTGAGAGCGAAGAAACAGGGCGTACCGTCGGCTTGGCGTGCCACTTTCTGAAAAATCCATGCTCCAGGTGAAGCTACGGATCCATCAAGGATGCGTGAGAAGCTATAGACAAAGTCATCGGCGGTGACTTTTCGTTTGCCATTGAATTTGAAGAAGTTGGTGTTGTGGAAATAGACATCGTCGCGCAGCGTGAAGGTGTAAACCTTGCCGCCGTCGCTAATCTCCCACCGCTTGGCAATGCAGGGCACCACATTCAATGAGTCGTCCAAATCTACCAACCCGTTGTACAGCTGGTTGCATGCCCAGATCACCGACTGTCCCGACGAGTAGGCGGGGTCGAGCGTTTGTATGCCAGCCGACTCGTTGTAGCGGAATATCATCTTGTCGCCGTTATCGTTGCGGTTGCCGCAAGAAATGCACAATACGAGAATTATCCCTAAAACGATTTTATAGACTTTAGACATTAGATAATAGTTGTTAGATTTTAGAAGTGAGAAGTGAATAGTGAGCAGTGAGAAAAGTTAAGAAACTAAGAAGTTAAGGAGTTAAGACTTGAAACTTGAAACCTGAAACTTTTAATTATGAATTGTGAATTATGAATTGTGAATTATTCCGGTACCGTGTACATTCTGATTTTCACTGATTTAACTCCGATGAGGTCGTATTTGGGCACTTTCTGATAGAACTTCAGCGTGTAGGTGCCTTCTTCGGTGAAGCTTCGGGCGGGGTAGATTGTGTGCAGGATAATGCGGTCGCTGCTGCTGTTTTCGTCGCCGGTGAATGAGGATTTTTCATTCAGATATATGGTGGAAAGGGTGTGTGCTTCACCGCCACCGGGCGAGTAGATGGAAAATACGATGGGAATGTTATCGGTTTGGATGTCGGGTGTGCAGACCACTTCGAGCGAAATGCCATACAGGGTTTCGGTATCTTTGATATCCACCTGGTGTTTAAATTCCTGAAAGCGATTCCATTTCTGTTCGGGAAAAACATGTTTGTGTTCGAGGATGGTCTTTTCTTTGTGAGAACCGCCGCATCCGCATAATAAAATGCTGACTAATATTAAGATGACGACGGTGGAGAAGTTTTGTCTTTTCATTGTGTTCAGCTTAATTTATTTTCCTATTTTTACCGAGAAATTTTCAAGCAAAGATAAAACTAAAAACGAGATGCCGGGTAAAAAAAAGTATTATGTGGTTTGGAATGGTGTGGAGCCAGGCGTATACGACAGCTGGAATGTGTGCAAATTGCAGATAGAAGGCTATCAGAACGCCAAGTACAAGTCGTTTGAGACGGAGGAGGAGGCCTTGCGTGCTTTTGCGCAAGGGTACGAAGGCTATTATCGTGAGCATCCCGTACAGAAGAAGGAGGTGCGCTTCATTAGCTCCAACGACCCGCAGCCTGTCTATCCAAGCATTGCCGTCGATGCCGCCTGCAATATGGTGACCAAGGTGATGGAGTATCGCTGTGTGGATACTCAGACCAAGCGGGAGATCTTCCATCGTGGGCCGTTCCCAGGCGCCAGCAACAATATTGGCGAGTTTCTGGCTATCGTGCATGCGCTGGCGCTGCTGAAGCAGCAAGGTAGCAAACTGCCTATCTATTCCGACAGCATGACCGCCATCGCTTGGGTGCGCAACAAGAAGTACAAGACGATAGTGCTCCCCACCGAAGAGAATGCCGTGGTGTTCGATATGCTGGAGCGCGCTGAGAAGTGGCTCCGCGAGAACACTTTTTCCAATCCTATCATTAAGTGGAACACGCCCGTGTGGGGTGAGATTCCCGCAGACTTTGGCCGAAAATAATCTCTTATGATGAAAAATATTATTAAAATACTGGGAGTCTTGATGTTAGCTTGTCTGCTATGGCAATGCAAGTCTAAGGAGACCATCTCTATCAATCCCGAGTATAACTATCTGCCCGTCAAGATTAACGGCACGTGGGGCTTTATCAATAGCGAAGGTAATTATCTGATTTATCCTAAGTTTAGCGATGTGATGCCTTTTTCGGATGGCATGGCCGCTGTGTGCGAAGGTGAGCAATGGGGCTTCATCGATACGCTGGGACGCCAGCTCATCGAGCCGCAGTACCGCGAGGTGACGATTTTCAGCGAGGGCAAGGCTTTCGCCCTTAATAGTCAGGGGAAAATCGTTTGCATTGACCATAACAATCAGATACTCTTTACTTTGCATAATGCCGACGGCTGTTCTGTCTTCCGTCATGGGGCGGCACAGGTGCTGTCGAATGGTGAGGTGCGCTATGTGAATGAGGTTGGCGAGACTTGTCCTGCTCCCGCCGAGTACGATATGCCCGTGTTTGACCCGCAGGTGGGCAACGGCCCGACGCCGACGGCCGACAAAGATGGGCGCTACGGCTATGCCGACTCGACCGGGCGGTTTGTCATTGCGCCGGCTTACGACGCTGCGGCCGGCTTTCGTAATCATATCGCCGCTGTGGCGCAAAACGGACGGGTGGGCTTTGTGAACCGTAAAGGAGAGTGGGTTATTGAACCTCGCTACGAAGCCAGCTATCCTCAGTGTCAGGCGGTTACATCGATAGGCAAGGATACGCTCGACCTGCACGGCTTTGCGGTGCGTTTCCTACAGGGCACTAACGGCAACCACTTCAAGGGATATTCGGCAGCCATGACACTGCAGAAGTTGCTCGACAAGGGCAATTACAAGGTGGAGGCGCAGGCGCTGATAAGGCCATCGAAGACGCGTTTGGCTCCGTTTGTGACTTTAATTGAGACGGCCTACGGCTTTGACGAGCCTATCATGACCATCAATAAGAATCTGACATTCAATTATCAAGACGGCTTTAACCACACTAACGACAGTCTGCAGATAGAGTACACCGAAGATGAGCTCCGTCTGCGCAATATGACCTTCTCGTTCGAGTTGGCCGACGACTATCTGTCGGTGGCTCCGCGGTTGCTGAAAGAACTGCGCGACCAGTTGTGCGTGCTGATGGGAACCACCTACAGTCGCAGCAACAGCGATTACACCATTGCCAACAACCAGATGAAGGTGGAGTTAGAAGCCCCCGTATCGCAAAGCGACAATCGTTTTACGATACAGGTGTCATTTCTGAAACGCCGCCGGTAACGGTATATCAGTCCATTTTTCCGTTTTCTATGTGGAAACGCACCGCGTGCGTCCATTTCGTTTGTTCCAAAAATTTTCGTGCCAGTGGGTGATATTTATGGCGGACGCATTCGATGCGTCCGTGCAGAGGAAAAAGCAGGGACGCACCGCGTGCGTCCGTATAATTTTAGAAGAAATATTTCATTTATTTATTAATTAATAAATATTTTTTTTGTATGTTTGCCGTCAATAAAATATAATGAATGATGAATTATCCAAACCGAAAAACACCGCGAGCACAATGGCATGAATACATTGGTGGCGAATATTTTGTGACATTTTGCACAAAAAACAGAGCACATTATTTTGGGAAAATCCAGGAAGGACAAATGCGGTTGACACCCATTGGCGAATTTCTTAAAAAACAAATAGAAAATACCGAAATAATCAGGGAATCTCGTGTTGCAATACCACTATATGTTATCATGCCGAATCATGTTCATTTGATTGTCATTATATTTTCAGGTAATCATAAAGCGGACGCACGCGGTGCGTCCCTACAAAAATTCGGACCTCAATCCTACACATTGGGGTCTATAATTCGCGGGATTAAATCATCCGTTACTCATTTTGCCAATGACAACAACATCAATTTTGGATGGCAATCACGATATCATGACCATATTATTCGTGACAGAAATGAAAGGAATCGCATAGCCAAATACATCGAAAATAATCCGGTGAATTGGGAAAATCAATGAGAATAATTATGCAAATGTCCCGTGTGGAAACGCACCGCGTGCGTCTGCAAAATTAGTGTATAATTTTGGTGATTTCTTCCATTATCGCATCAATCGCATCAGGTTGGGCCATGGCTTTGATGTTTTCGCTCAATGTGCGGCACTCGTCTTCGTCGGCCATCAGCTTCTTGATCAGTGGCATCAGTTCGTCTTTGGCTTTGTTGTCGGGGATGAGGTAGGCTGCTTTGCGCGATGAGAGGGCGTAGGCGTTCTTGGTCTGATGGTCTTCGGCGGCGTAGGGGAACGGTACCAGAATGGTGGGCGAGCCGACGATAGTGAGTTCGGAGATGGCCAGTGCACCGGCGCGCGACACAATTAGGTCGGCCACACCGTAAGCGTGGTTCATGTTTTTGATGAACGGCACAATCTTGATATTGTCGTTCTGTCGTGCCAACAATGCCGGGTCGATGTTTTTGTAGAAGCTCTCGCCCGTCTGCCACAGCAACTGTACGCCCATCTGCTCAATCTCGTCCAAATGGGCGGCCATGCAGCGGTTGAAGGTCTGGCAGCCCAGACTGCCGCCTACTACCAGGATGGTCTTCTTCTCCTTGCTGAAGCCGAAGAACTGGTAGGCTTCATCGGTCTTTTTCACAATATGGATAATCTCATCTCGCACGGGGTTGCCGGTCTTGACAATCTTGTCGGCGGGGAAATACTGCTCCAGGCCGTCGTAAGCCACGCAAATCTTGCGCACCTGCTTGGCCAGCATCTTGTTGGTCACGCCAGGGTAGGAGTTCTGCTCTTGGATGAGCGTGGGTATCTTGAGGGCATTGGCTGCTCGTAGAGCGGGACCGCTGGCAAAGCCGCCGACACCGATAACCAACTCAGGGTCAAAGTGTTTAATTATTTTCTTGGCTTTGTTGTAACTCTTCAGCAGTACAAAGGGCAACTTCAAGTTGCGCATAATGCCCTTGGCGGAAAAGTCGCGGCTGATACCATAAATAGTGAGCCCTTCGATGGGATAGCCCGCCTCGGGTACTCGTCTCATTTCCATTTTGTTATCTGCGCCGATGAAGAGGATGTCGGCTTCGGGAATCTCTTTCTTGATACGATTGGCAATGGCTAATGCGGGGAAAATGTGTCCGCCAGTGCCGCCGCCAGAGATGATGAATCGGTTTTTCATAAGGTTGGTTTGTTGAATTGTTGAATCGGCATTGAATTTTATTTGTTCTTTGTTCTCTGAATTTTGAATTTGTTCTCTTCTAATTATACATTGTTAATTATTAATTGTAAATTGATATTCCCCTGCTGCTACTTCGAAATAGGCTCGCCCGTTTTCGATTTTCAGCGGTTTCACATATTTGTTGCCGCTCTTACGCTTTCCGTTGTCAATGAGAACCTTACCGCTTTCGCTCACTTGCGATTTCTCGGTTACAGGTACGCTGACGTTGGCGGTGGTGTTGGCAGGAATGGTCATATCGAAGGTATATTGCTTGCCGTCGTGTGTCCACGCCGACTTGATAAGGCCATATTCGCTGGGTACGGTGGCTTTGACATACTGCAGTCCGTCGGCTGGCATGGGGTCGATGGTAAACTTCTTATAGCCAGGTGTTTTCTCTATCGGGCGGATGCCGGCGAGGTAACCATAGTACCACGCTACGACGGTGCCGTAGGCGTAGTGGTTACGCGAGTTCATGCTTTCAGGTGGCTCCTGGTCGCTGTTCCAGAGCTCCCAGATGGTGGTGGCTCCGTGCTCAACCATATAGAGCCACGATGGGTAGGTGCGCTGACTGGCCAGTTTCCATGCCATGTCGTGATGCCCTGTCTCGCTCAGGATGGGCAGCAGGTATGCTGTGGCGTAGAAGCCTGTGGTGGGATGGTAGTTCTTGGCCACCACATTGTCGATGATGTTCTGCAAGGTCTTCTCTTTCCACTCGTCGGGCACGAGGCCAAACCAGTAGGGCAGCACATTGGCGCATTGCGTGTGGCCTACATAGTTCTGGGCTTCCTCTTCGAAGTAGGTTTTATGGAACATCTCGGCAATCTTGGGCAGCAAGGCCTTGTAGTAGGCGGCATCGTCGCGCTTGCCCAAAATGTCAGCCGCTTTCGACAGGATTTCGGTCGATACGTGGAAGTAAATCTGGCTCAGCGGGCGTGAGGGCGACATGTCCACAGGTACCCAGTCACCATAGCCGTAGTCGCCAGGCCGCTTGCGGCTTTCGAAAATGTATAGGTTATCCTTGCTTTCGTGAATCATAAAGTCCACCCAGCCTTTCATTAGGTTGTAGTTCTGTTCCAAAATGCCTTTATCGCCGGTTGAGCGATAGAGTTCCCACGGAATCAGGGTGACGGCGTCGCCCCAGGCGGGTGCGGCCACGCTGACCCAATCCATTGGAGGTGCGATGTCCGTTACATAGCCCTCAGGCGTTTGCGAGTCGCGCATATCACGCGTCCACTTGGTGAGGAAGCCGCCTGTGCGTGCGTTGTAGTTGGCCGTGGGCATAAAGACTTGTGCATCACCCAGCCAGCCAAGGCGCTCGTCGCGCTGCGGACAGTCGGTGGCCACGCTGATGAAGTTGCCCTTATGTCCCCATTTAGTATTTTGGTAAAACTTGTTAATCAGATTGTTAGAGCATTCAAACTCGCCTAAGAACTCCATGTCCGAGTAGGTGGCGATGGCGGTGAAAGTCTCCGCCGTCGGCGCTTCTTTTAGCCCCGAAATCTGCACATATTGGTAGCCGTGGAAGGTGAAGGTGGGCACATACTCTTCTAGTTCGCCCGTGCCTTTGCAGATGTAGTTGTCGGTGGCTTTGGCGTAACGCAGATTCTCTTGGGCCACGCTTCCATCCTCATGCAGTACCTCGGCAAAGCGCAGCGTAATCATCTGGCCAGCAGTGCCTTTGACTTTCAGTCGATAAACACCGGCAATGTTCTGACCGATGTTCAGCACATAATCGCCATTAGGCAACTTGTTGATTTCTACGGGTTTCAGTTCCTCGTGAGCCTTTACGGGCTCGTCGTTCTGGGCGTCCAGTTCCACATTGAAGTTGGGCAAATAGCGGGCGTTGACCCACTTGATGTCGTTGTCGTAGTCGGTCATGTCGATGCGGGCATCGTAAGTTTCGCCGTCGTAGAAAGTGTTAAAAGTGATGGCCGAAGGCGCCATTTTCCACGAGGTGTCGGTGGCGATGACCTGCTTGCTGCCGTCGGTGTATGTTATTTCTACCTGACCGAACATCCTGAGTGTCATTTCGTTATCGAAGTTCTTCTTGAAGCCGTAGGTCCACAGGTTGCCCAACATACCCGAGATAATATTCTCTCCATTTTGGATGCGGTCGGAGATGTCGTAAGTCACATATTGGATGCGTTTGGCGTAGTTTGTCCAGCCGGGACTGAAAAATTCGCGGTTGACGCGTTCGCCGTTCATGTCGAAGGTGTAGCCACCTAGAGCAGTCATGTAGGCGCGGGCCGACTGCACTTTCTTGTCCGCAGGCACGGTGAATCGCTTGTAATACGAGAGCGAGCGGCATGACGGGAAGCGGACGGTCATGTCGGAAATTGTGTCACGAAGGCCGATCCATTGCGCTTGCCAGTCGCCGCGCGACAGCTTGCCCATTTCCCAGAAAGCGGGTTGGCTGTAGTCTGTTTTTACATTGTCCTCATTCCATACGCGCACGGTCCAGTAGTAGCGTTTGCCCGATTCGAGGGCGGGACCGCCGTAAGGTACTAATACTGATTGTGCTGAGCGCACTTTGCCCGAATTCCAGATGTTTGGTCTCTCTTTTTCCAACAGTTCGGGGGTGGTGGCCACCATAATCTGATAGGCCGTCTGGCATGCACCGCGCACGGTGTCGCTCATCTCCCAGGTCAGTCGCGGCGTAGTAACGTCAATGCCGATGGGGTTGTAGCGGTATTCGCATCGCAAGGCCACAGGTTCGGGGGATTTGTATTTGCTGCAACCGCCGCAAACGATAAGGAGGGTTAGGAAGAAAAGGAGGCGTTTCATGTATTGTTAGGTGTTGAATTGTTGTAGAAGAGACGCACGGCCGTGCGTCTGTACTTTTTTTCTGTTTTTTGAATTCTGAATTTTATTTGTTCTCTGTTCTTTGTTCTTTATTTCGAGATTACACAGAATCTCTCGTACGCCTTCTCCCACAACTCTTTCTCTTTCGGTTCGAAGGTTTCGAGTGATACCGATTGGGCAATAATGCGGCGCATCTCCTGGCGTGAGGCGACCACGCCGGCGGCTTTGGCCTGCATCATGCAGTTGCCGATGGCGGTAGCTTCCGATGGTCCGGCCACCACGGGCATGCCGATGGCGTTGGCGGTCCACTGGTTGAGCAGTTTGTTCTGCGAGCCACCACCGATGACGTGTAGTTTCTCGATAGCAAACGGAGCCACTGACTTCAGCATATCGAGCACTTGGTGATAACGCAGGGCCAGACTTTCGAAGATGCAGCGGATGTACTGGGCGTCGTTTTCTGGCGTCGGCTGTCCAGTGCGTCGGCAGTAGTCGGCAATGGCTTGCGTCATGCTGGCGGGGTTGGCGAAGGTGGCGTCATCGGGGTTAATCAAACTGCGGAAGGCCTCGGCTTCGCCAGCCATCTTCACGATTTCGGGATAGCTGTAGTCGCGGCCGCTCTTCGACCACTCCTTGCGGCACTGTTCGAGCAACCACATGCCAGTTATGTTCTTCAGGAAGCGGGTGGTACCTTCAATGCCGCCTTCGTTGGTGAAGTTCATGTCGTACGATTGTGGTGTGATGATGGGCTCTTCCACTTCAATGCCCATCAGCGACCATGTGCCGGAGCTGAGGTATGCAAACTTCTCATTCTCAGCAGGTACGGCTACTACAGCCGATGCTGTGTCATGGCCAGCCACAGTCACTACGGGCACTTTGCCAATGCCAGTCTCTTGGGCGAGGGCGTCGGTAAGTTCGCCCACCTTGGTGCCGGGCTCTACGGGCGGCAAGAAGGTGTCGGGACGCACACCGGCGGCCTGTAGCAACGAGCCTTCAAACTTGCGGCTGCGCGGGTTCAGTATCTGCGAGGTAGATGCAATGGTATATTCGCAAACCATCTGACCAGTAAGCAGATACGATAATGCGTCAGGCACAAAGAGAAACTTGGATGCTTTCAGCATCGGCGCAAATTGCTCGCGCACGCCTGCAAACAGCTGGTACAAACTGTTGAAATTCATAATCTGGATGCCTGTTAGCTCATATACTTTCTCTTTGGGCACTATTTTGAAAAATGCTTCGGGAGCTCCGTCGGTGTAGGGGTCGCGGTATGCGCGCGGCAGACTTAACAGCGTGCCGTCTTCAGCTACGGCCACAAAATCAACGCCCCACGTGTCAATGCCTATCGAGTCGGGATGTACACCCTCCTTGGCGCAAGCAACAAGGCCTTCTTTCAAGGCTTGATAAAGGGAGAAGATGTCCCAATAATATTTGCCGTGCACTTCCATGATAGCGTTGGGGAAGCGCGTCAGTTCACGCATTTCCAGTTTTCCATTGCGGATAGTGGCAAGGATGGAACGGCCGCTGGTGGCGCCGAGGTCAAAAGCTAAAAAGGTTTTATCAAGCATAATTTACAATTAACATTTTATAATTTATAATGGAAGGGCAAATATAAGAGTTTTTAGTGAGAAGTGAATAGTGAGAAGTGAAAAAGTTAAGAAGTTAAGAATTGTTGATTGTTGAAGTGTTGAATTGTTGTAGAAGAGACGCACGGCCGTGCGTCTGTACTTTATTTTTTCTGTTTTTTAAATTCTGAATTTGTTCTTTGTTCTTAATCGTGCATTGTGAATTATGAATTGTTTTGTATCTTTGCATTTGAAAATCTTGACAATTCGCATGAAGCGCTTTTATATTATATTGCTGTTCTTGGGGTTGCTGCTACCGGCATTTTCGCAAAACGTGGTTACCATTGAAGAGTGCCAGCAGTGGGCCGTCAGCCAGTCGTCGGTGAATGTGCAGAAAGAGTTTAATGCACAGTTGCTGAAGGTGAAGCTAAATGAGGCTTCGTCGCATCTCTATCCGACGCTCGAAATCAACGGTGGCGCACGTTATCAGTCGCAAGTGCCGCAACTGCCGTTCTCTATCCCCGGTGTCGATACCTTATCGCGAGATCAGTATCACATCTCCCTCGACTTCTCGATGGTGCTCTTCGAGGGCGGCAAGGTGTTCTATGGTCGCCAGTACGAGCGTCTTCTCAACCAAGCCGAGATCCGCAAGCTCGACATCCAAATCGACCAGGTAAAAGAGCAGGTCATTTCCATCTATCTTAATTTGTTAATCATTGAAAAACAGCTCAATATCCTTTCCAGTGTGGAGAATACTTTTGTCGAACAACTCGACCTGTTCAACAAGATGTACAAGGAAGGTGTTGTGGATGGCAACACGGTGGCCCAACTCGAGTTGGAAGCCTTGAAGATAGAACAGCAGAAAGGTGCGCTGCAAGCCACTAAGGAGTCGCTCAAATCGTCGCTCTCCATCCTCACCAGCAAGGATTTGTCGAATGCCATCTTTGTGGTGCCGCAGCTGCCTGATGTGGACACCACCACACAATCGTGGCGCTATGAGTACGACATTTTTGAAAACCAATTGGCCTGCCTCGACTACCAGCGCAAACTGCACTTCTCAAAGAGTTTGCCTAAGATATCTATCTATGCCCAAGGTGGTTACGGCCGCCCGACATTCAATATCTTCAGTAATAAATTCGATTGGTTTTATGTGGCTGGCGTCAATTTGAACGTGCCGCTCATTCATTGGGCCAAGACGAAGGGCGTGAGTGACATTATCAATTTGCAGAAATCCATCGTCAGAAGCCAGGAGGCCGATTTTGAAAAGTCAAACAAAATCCAAATTCAGGAGAAGTTGAACGAGATCGATCGTTTACAAAAGCTATTAGAATTAGATAACCAAATTACTGCGAAGTATGCGCAGATTACTTCGGCTTGCAAAACGCAGTTGAAGAACGGTACCATCACCACTTACGACTTCATCAAGCAGCAGAATGATGAAATACAGTCACTTATCAACCAAGAAATGCACAGCATCCAACTGCTTAAAGCCAAATATGAATTGATGGCTCTGAAGGGTAAGTTGTAATGTTGCTGGAATGACGCTTTTGCGTAGGAAATTGCTGTTTTTCTTCCATTTTTTTTGCTGAAAATATCGTTTTAAGCAATCCCAATGGTTTTTGCTTTCCCTTCAATTTTATTTAAGTTATTGATTAATAGTGCAATGAAGGTTGTTGCATTGTTTATAACTTTTCATATATAATGTATGAAAGATATTTTTATTTTTGCAAGGATAGAATAGAATGTGGAAAAATATTAATATTTTGTTAAAACATAGAAGATAAAAAAAAACAAAACAATATGAAAAAGATTTATTCAATCATGATTATGATGCTGTTGCTCCCCACGGCGCTATGGTCACAGTCGGTGACAATGAGCGGTTTCACGATGGGCGGCAACACGCAGAACAACACCTACGTGGTGCTGGGTCAGCTCTTCGCCTATCAGGCGCTGGGCGGCGAGTATGAGGTCTTTGCCGGTTTGGCACAGGCACAGCGCATTGAAGTGGAGATCGCCGACGATCATTGCGCTCAGAGCGAGTACAACAATTACGACTTCGTGATTGGTGACACCATCCAGGAGGGCGAGTACACCTACGAGCGCAACTTGCCCATGGGCTCAGCGTTGCACTACGACTCAGTAACCACGCTCAAGTTGACGGTGCACCCCATCTTCCATGTGGAAGACACCATCTATTTTACTTACGCGCTGCCCGATTCATTCCCTACACAGGGCGTCTACCCGCAGGAGTTGAAGACCGAGTTCGGCTGCGACAGCTTGGTTGACCTAATGGTGATCCTGATTTGCGACTCGACCGCCACCGACGTAGACAACAACACTTACGCCGTGCTGCCTCTAGGCCGCTACTGCTGGACCAAGGAGAACATGCGCGCACAGCACTACGGTGACAACAGCGAGATTCCCGTGGCGCTGGTTTATCATAGCGAGCAATATGCCGACGAGGCCTCGAACGAGAAGACCTACGGTCGCCTCTACACTTGGTACTCGGCCGTTGGTTTGCCTGAGAACGGTACGCCCGACTTCGGAGCCACCGACTCTGTGCAGGGCGTTTGTCCTGACGGCTGGCACGTGCCCACCGCCAATGAGATGAGCGAGACCATGCTGCGCTTCACTGCCGAGGAACTGAACACCCCCGACGGTTGGCTGATGCCCAATAACAACACCAACAGCACTGAGTTCTCGGCTGTGGGTGCCGGCGTTTATGAAGGACAGACAGGCCGCTTCAGCAACTTGCTGGGTGAGACCGCCTTCTGGACCACACAGGAGGTGAGCGGCACCACTTCAACGGCTCTCTCGCTGAAACGCTTCTGTAGCGACGTGATGTTGACTCCCATGAAGAACAACAACGGCTACAGCGTACGATGCATCAGAAACTACACGCTGTAAATAATGTACAATTAACAATTTACAATTTACAATTAATAATTATACATTATAAATATAAATTGAAAATAGAAATAAATAATATAATATAGTATAAATTAAAAATCAAAAACAATGAAACGATTCATTACCTTATTGATGATGGTGCTGTTAGCCGGATTTGCAATGGCACAGACCCCTCAAAAACTTAGTTATCAAGCTGTAGTAAGAAACAGCGCTAACCAGCTGGTAGCCCAACAACCTGTTACCGTAACGGTTGACATTACCGATGCAGCTGGTTCTACCAATTATTACAGTGAAACTCACTCAGTAACAACCAACGCGAATGGTTTGATTTCGTTGATGATTGGTGAAGGAACACCCGTTAGCGGCAAGATGAGTGACGTAATTTGGTGGGATGCCGCCATTAAGACTACCATTGATGTGACTGGCACGAAAATTGAGAATACAACGCTGGTAACAGCAGTTCCCTATGCCTTGCACGCTGACTCAGCAAGAACTGTCAATCGTGAGGTTTTGAACGAACAAATCCACGAAGTTACCGACCAGGCCATCAGCAACCTGAACATCCGTATCTCTAGAACCAACGTACGCGTTGACTCAATTGGTAAGAAATTGACCGACACTTTGAAATATTATGTATCTGCACAGGCTTTGGCCGACACCGCCGGCGCTATCCGCATTTGGGTAAGCAATACTATTCATGATTCTTTGGAAGTAATCCGTCAGGAAAACCAAAATATTATGGAAATTGTCAACAACCTGTCTGACAGAGTTGATGAGTTCAATTTGCACGTATGCGACAGCGTGGCAGCCTGCTTGAACACCAGCAGCGACCTGCAAGACGCTTTGAACCAATTCCTGAGCGATAACCACGTTTTGACGAGCGACAGCACATTGATTCAAAATATGCTGACCGACATCACGAACCTTCAAACAAATGTAACGAACTTGGAGAACAAACTGAATGACTTCAAAGTTAATGTTTGCGACAGTGTGGCCAAATGTATCGGTGGCGACAATGCTATAACAGAAGCCATTACCAATGTTACCGAGCAATATCTTGGCGACAACAACTTCCTGACCAAGGACAGCACCACTATCATCAACATCCAGAACGACATTACCAATCTGGATGGTAGAGTTAATGAATTCAACATTAATGTATGCGACAGCGTAGCCGCTTGCTTGGAAGATGGCAATCCTGCATTGACCAGTGCCATTAACAATGTTACCGAGAACTATTTGTCAACAAACAACTTCCTGACCAAGGACAGCACCACTATCATCAACATCCAGAACGATATTACCAATCTGGAAGAGAGAGTAAATGAATTCAACATCAATGTATGCGACAGCGTAGCCGCTTGCTTGGAAGATGGTAACACTGCTCTGACCGGTGCCATCACCAATGTTACGAAGAACTATTTGGAAGAACACAACTATCTGACCAAAGATAGCACTACTACTATCAACAATATCACCAACGAATTCTTGGAGACCAAGAATTATCTTACCAAGGATAGCACTACTATCATCAACATCCAGAACGATATTACCAATCTGGAAGAGAGAGTAAATGAGTTCAACATCAATGTATGTGACAGCGTAGCCGCTTGCTTGAGCACCAACACCGACCTTCAGGATGTTATCAACAATATCACCAACCAGTATCTGCAGGATAACCACTTCCTGACCAAGGACAGCGTAACCATCACGAACATTCAAGACAAGTTAGCTACCATTGAGGAAAATGCAGAAGAGAACGTACAGAGCGACTGGAATGTTACCGACGCTGCTGATGACGCATTCATCTTGAACAAACCCAACATCAAAGACAGTGTAAACCAAGTATTGACTGAAAACAAATATGTGACCGAGAACTATTTGGAAGAACACAACTATCTGACCAAAGATAGCACTACTATCATCAACATCCAGAACGATATTACCAATCTGGAAGAGAGAGTAAATGAGTTCAACATCAATGTATGTGACAGTGTGGCCGCTTGCTTGAGCACCAACACCGACCTTCAGGATGTTATCAACAATATCACCAACCAGTATCTGCAGGATAACCACTTCCTGACCAAAGACAGTTCGACTATCACTAACATTCAACAAGACATTACCAATTTGCAGAATCGTGTTAATGAGTTCAATCTCAACGTATGCGATAGCGTGGCTAAATGTATGAGTACAGACAGCGACATTCAGGATGCTATCAACAATATCACCAACAACTATCTGAGTGATAATAACTTCCTCACCAAGGACAGCATTACTATCAAGAATATCCAAAATGCGATTACCGAACTTGAAGGTGCTGAAGCTAA
>JAEERB010000048.1 GCA_016285615.1 Bacteroidales bacterium | reverse complement strand
TATACAAATTAATTTTAATAAACAATAGCATTATTTTTTTGAAGATGTTTTTTTTGCGGAAGAGGGGCGGTTTGTGTGTTTTTGATTATCTTTGCGTCTTGTTTTTACCTTATTATTTATATTCAAAAAATTGATGGTATGAAAAAGTTACTCTTATTGCTCTCAGCAGCTCTGATGTTTTCGTTTTATACTGCTGATGCACAGAATCTTCCGTTCGTAAAGAAAGTGGTCAAAACACTGACAGCTCCCGATATGTACGGTCGTGGCTATGCCTATAATGGCGACCGCATTGCTGCAGAATACCTTCGCGGTGTGATGAAAGACCTCCATCTGCAACCGCTGGTGCCTGATTACTTCCAAACCTATTGGTTTGATGTGGCCGGTATGGAAGGAGAGGTGTCACTGTCTGTTAATGGTAAGCCCCTGGAACTTTATACGGATTACCGCGTGCACAACTTCTCGCACTCTTTCGATGGCACAGCGCCTATCATCAAGTTTGATGCCAACTATTTGTGCGACAGCGCCCAACTGGCTGCTTTTTGCAAGAAATACGCCAAAAAACTTCCTTCATCTTTCGTCTATCTTGATATGACCTCCTTGAAAGAGATGTCGAAAGAGGAATCCCAGAAATTTGCTCGCGCCGCCTATTTCCTTTCATACAACAATCCGTTCCATAGCCGTGGCATCTTATGCGGTGTGCGCGATTTCTCCATCTGGTCGTTCAACGGCTGCCAGCGTGAACGCGATTATACATTGCTTTTTGTTCATCCTCAGGTGATGCCAGAAAAGAGCACGGAACTGCAACTCCATGTATATAACCACTTCCATAAACACCAAACGCAGAATGTCTGCGGCTACGTGAAAGGCGATGTGGAACCCGATACGATGATTGTCTTTACGGGCCATTACGACCACATGGGCCAAATGGGCGACAATATTATTTTTTATGGCGCCAACGATAACGCCAGTGGTGCTGCTATGGTGCTCGACTTTGCCCGTCATTATTCACTTCAGAAGAACTATTACACGATGGTGTTTCTCGATTTCAGCGGCGAAGAGGCCGGTCTGCTGGGCTCGCGTCATTTTACGCAAAACCCGCCCATCGACTTGTCGAAAGTGAAATTCGTGATTAACCTCGACTTGCTTTGCTCGGGTGAGGAGGGCATCACTGTTGAGAATACGAAAACTGGCATCGAGAAGAAGTATTTCGATGAGATGGTGAAAATCAATGCTGAGAAGAACTACCTGACGGTGCTGAAAGATCGTGCCAACGCGCCCAACAGCGATCACTACTCGTTTGCACAGCAGAATGTGCCCGCTATCTTCATCTATGCCATGGGCAAGAGTGGCGGCATCCACGATTCGTCAGATGATTACGATTCTTGCACCTTCAGTGGCTATGAAGGCATTTTCCGCCTGCTTCTCGACCTTGTTGACCGCCTGCCGAAGATGTAATTGGTTATCCTGTAATAAGATTCTTGTATGAAAAAATGTTTTCTCTTTATCATTGTCTTGTTATCGTTAGGACATCTGAGTGCTCAGGATGTTATCGTTTTGCGTGATGCTACAGAAATTGAAGCCCAGGTATTAACCGTTGGCGTTGATGAAATTTCATATAAAAAATGGGATTTCCAAGATGGCCCGGTTTACCAGATACCCAAGGCGAATGTCTTTTTCATTAAGTATGCTAACGGAAGTAAAGATGTTTTTGCAATAGAAGAGAAAACAAACGATTCTCCGATTGAGACCACGAAAGGAAAGTTTATTTATAGAACGCTTTTTAACGTATATGCTGAAGCTGGTTGCCCTTTTAGGGCTTATGAGGCAGGTCCGGCTCTTCATTTTACTTTCGGTGCGCGCATTCGCGATTATGTTTTTGTGGGAATGATGACAGGGGTGGACGCTTTATTTGTCTCGCGTACTGAATACAGAGGTCTTTGGGATGGCTTATATGTTCCATTTTTAGCGAATGTGAGATGTTTTTACCCTGCCAAAGAAAATGTTTATCCATATTTGGAAGCGTCTTTGGGCTTCAATCTTATGATTGCTAATGGACTGTTGGTAGGAACAGATTATTTAGTGGTCCCAAGTGGTCGTTTTCGCTTTGGTGCAGGCTTTGAATGGAAACGTTTGACATTAGGAATGGGGTATGACTGTGTCTTTTTGTATGGTGGTGCAGTGCATACCGGTTATGCCAAAATCGGAGTTCGTATTGGCAAATTGAAATAAGATAATTTATTGTTGAGATAATTATTAGGGACGCATTGAATGCGCCCCTTTTTTTCTCCTGTGGAAATTGCAGAATGTTGCGGAAAAATATCTTCGTCAATCAGCGTACCTCGCGGGAATATGCAAAATGGAAATAAAAAAAAGCGGCGCCTGAACTATCAAGCACCGCTTTTTATCAATTATAAATTGTCAATTATACATTGTACATTGTTTAGTACAGGAAGCTCAACAGAATACCTGCGGCTACGGCACTACCGATAACGCCGGCCACATTGGGACCCATGGCGTGCATCAACAGGTAGTTGGTCTTGTCGTATTTCATACCTTCCACGTAGGATACGCGCGCGCTGTCGGGCACAGCCGATACACCGGCATTACCAATCAGCGGGTTGATCTTATTGCCTTCCTTGAGGAAGAGGTTGAAGAATTTGACAAACAATACGCCGGAAGCTGTGGCAATAACGAACGACAATGCACCCAAACCGAAGATGAGGATTGAATCCAGTTTCAGGAAGTTGGTGGCTTGTGTTGAGCAGCCTACCGTCAAACCGATCAGGATGGTTACAATGTCAATCAATGTGCCAGATGCCGTGGTGGCCAAACGTTTGGTTACACCGCTTTCTTTCAGCAGGTTGCCGAAGAAGAGCATACCGAGCAATGGCAGACCCGTGGGAACCAGGAATGCGGTGAGCAAGATACATAACAGCGGGAAGAGTATTTTCTCTCTTTGGCTGACAGCTCTCGGGGGACGCATTCTGATGAGTCGCTCTTTAGGATTGGTGAGCAGTCGCATGATAGGCGGTTGGATTACAGGAACCAATGCCATGTACGAGTATGCCGAAATGGCGATGGCACCCATCAAACTCGGAGCAAGTTTCGAGGAAATGAAGATGGCGGTAGGACCGTCAGCACCACCGATAATACCGATAGCACCTGCTTCTGTGGGGGAGAAGCCCAACAACAGGGCGATGGCGTAGGCAGCGAAAATACCGAACTGGGCGGCGGCACCAATCAGAATGAGCTTGGGATTGGATATCAACGCCGAGAAGTCGGTCATGGCCCCAATGCCTAGAAAGATTAAGGGTGGATATACACCTTTCAAAACGCCGAAATAGAGGTAGTTAAGCACGGCGCCGTTCTCGTAAATGCCGACTTGCAAACCGTCGGTAAACGGAATGTTGCCGAGGATGATGCCGAAGCCGATGGGAACCAGCAACAGAGGTTCATACTCCTTGATAATACCCAAGGCGATGAAAATGAGTCCGAACACAATCATAATCAGGTGTCCATAGCTGCAGTTGCCAAAGCCTGAATAGTTGAAAAACTGAATTAGTCCCTCCTTGAAAAATTCTAACATTGTCTGATTATTTTAGGGGATAGTGGTTTGCTATCTCTTTGATTTTTAATTAATTTAATTATTCGATGATAACCAAGGTGTCACCTTCCATCACAGAGTCGTTGCGTTGAACCTTGATGGCTTTTACGGTGCCTTCTCTGTCGGCATCGATATTGTTTTCCATCTTCATGGCTTCAAGCAACAGCAGGTGCTGACCGGCTTTCACTTGGTCGCCCACATTGACGAAGATGTTCAGAACAACACCGGGCAGAGGTGATTTGATGGCGCTGCCGCCGCTGGGAGCTGCGGGAGCGGGTGCCACAGAGGCAGTGGCAGGAGCAGCCTGCGGAGTAGGAGGAGTGGCTAATTTAACCACTTTCTTAACCTGAGGTCTTGCTGCGGGAACAGGCATGTCCAATTCAACAACATACGGCGTGCCGTTTACTTCAACGGTCGTTTTGCTGTCTTCAATGTCGGCGATGTCAACCGAATATTTATTGCCGTTTATGGTTAATTTGTAATTTTTCATTATCTATCGTGAATTTCTGTTATTAATTGAATGTCAAAAATTTATCTTCTGTTTCTTCTTTGCACGGTCTTCATAACGAGGTGCTTCTGCGACCACGGTGAGTAGTGTGCTGAAGGCATGTCAATGGTGATGATTTCGCTTTCTTCATCGTGGTAGCTGTCCAAATCCATATTCAAGGCTACTGCGATGGCGGCAACAACCTCACCGCTGATGGCCTCTTCTGTAACGGGTTTGCTAGCTTCCGTCGCAGCCGTAGGTTGCGTTGTTTGTGCAACAGTCTCTTTGGCCTTCTTTTCGGCTCTGCGACTGATGGCGCCGAAAATCTTCAGCATGCAGTAGATAAGGATCAGTGCTACGAATACAACCGAGATGGAAATCAAAGCCATACCGATGCCGTAGGGGTCGCTCTCAATGAGGTGTTCGGCCTTGCTGGCACCCGTGGCCACTTTGTTAACAGAACCAGGAGTGAAGTATTCGAGGAATCCACGGCCTGAAATCTCTTTGCCATCTTTGTCTTTTTCTATAACACCGTCAACATAGCAGCCGTAAGTTTGTGTGCTGTTCAGCAGGCTGTCGGGATACTCCATGATGTCAATCAGCACGCGTCCGTTTGAGTTGATGAGGGCTACGTAATGATTTTTAGAGTTACGCGGATCGAAGTTGGCGTGGAAAGTGCCATAGAGAGGAGAGTTGTCCAAGAAGAATACCAGCGACGTGCGCTGCGGCATCAGAGTCTTGGGGTCGGTTTGCGGAATGCGGTACCAGCGTGTTTTGCCGCTGCCGTTCCACAAGCCCGTGGTGTCATCGGTAAGGTAGCATCCGGCAATGTTGACACTGTTGTAGGCGGTGTTGAAAATCTCCACCCACGGAACATGTCGGCCGTACTCATCTACCATGTTGGAATCGTTCTTGATGAGCAATTCGTTGATGCGCAAATCGGTGGTCTGTTGCCCGAATGTCGCAACCGAACAGAAAAGTGCTATCAGGAGAAGTCCAAACTTTCTTTTCATGTTTATGTTGTTTATTTTCATTATGCTAATTTAGTTTGTCGGTTGCTGGTTACAAAGGTAAGTTGTCGTGTTTCTTGGCAGGATTTTCCAATCGCTTGTTCTTCAGCGACTCGAGAGCTCTGATGACTCTGAAACGTGTGTTACGCGGTTCGATAACGTCATCAATGTAGCTGTAGCGAGCGGCTACGTAGGGATTGGCGAAAGTGTTGCGATATTCTGCTTCTTTCTCAGCAATGAATTCGTCTTTCTTTTCCTGGGTGTCAAGTTCCTTGATTTCCTTGCCCATGAGCACTTCAACAGCACCTTTGCCGCCCATAACTGCGATTTCGGCTGTGGGCCATGCGTAGTTGATGTCGCCACGCAAATGCTTGGAGCTCATTACGATGTAAGCACCGCCGTAAGCTTTTCTCAAGATAACCGTAACTTTGGGAACAGTAGCTTCGCCGTAAGCGTAAAGCAGTTTGGCACCGTGCAGGATGATACCACCGTACTCTTGACCAGAACCGGGCAGGAAGCCGGGAACATCTTCCAAAGTGACAATAGGAATGTTGAAAGCGTCGCAGAATCTGACGAAACGGGCACCCTTACGCGAAGCGTTGATGTCCAAGCAACCGGCCAGATATTTGGGCTGGTTGGCAACAATACCTACCGACATGCCATTGAAACGGGCAAAACCGATGATGATGTTGGGAGCGTAGTTGGGTTGGATTTCCAAGAATTCGCCGTTATCTACAATGCCGTAAATAACATCCTTCACATCGTAAGGCTTGTTAGGATTGTCGGGGATAATCTGATTCAATGAATCTTCCAGACGGTTGATGGGATCTTCGCACGGAATGTACGGAGGCTCTTCCATATTGTTGGAGGGTAAGTAGCTCAACAGCTGACGCAGCAAGGCAATACCATCTTCTTCGTTGTCAACGGCAAAATGAGCCACACCCGACTTCGACGAGTGAACGTTGGCACCGCCCAAGTCCTCAACGGTGATGTCTTCGTTGGTAACGGTTTTCACTACCTTAGGACCAGTAACAAACATGTAGCTGGTGTTCTTGGCCATCATGATGAAGTCGGTCAATGCAGGCGAATAAACGGCGCCACCGGCGCAAGGTCCGAAAATGACGGAAATCTGAGGAACAACACCAGAAGCTAAGATGTTGTTCTGGAAAATCTCACCGTAGCCAGCCAAGCTGTTAACGCCTTCCTGGATACGAGCTCCACCTGAATCGTTGAAACCGATAACGGGAGCGCCCACCTTCATGGCCTGTTCCATAACCTTACAGATCTTCTTGGCAACTGTCTCTGACAGCGAACCGCCAAATACGGTAAAGTCCTGAGAGAACACATAGACCAAACGGCCTCCCACTGTGCCGTAGCCGGTAACCACGCCATCAGACAGGTATTTCTCTTTTTCTAATCCGAAATTGGTGCAACGGTGCGTTACAAACATGTCGAATTCTTCAAAACTGCCTTCATCAAGGAACATCAAGATGCGTTCTCTTGCAGTGAATTTGCCTTGTGAGTGCTGTTTTTCAATTCTTTTCTCACCGCCACCCATACGAGCCTTCGCTCTCAGTTCGAGCAACTCGTTTATTTTTTCTTGCATTGTCATAATGATAGGGTATTATATTAAATTGTAGTTTCGTGTAATTTTCAAAGATATAATAAAAGAAGAAGTTGTTGATAACTAGATTGTTAAGAACAAAAGCCAATCTCTTATTTCGCAATGCAAAAATAAAATTTATTTTGAAAAATAAAAGGGCTAAATGGACTTTTTTTACCACCTACAAAAACACCTACGCTAACTCCCTAACTTTCAGTTTTCAATTTTCAACTTTCAGTTTAATTCATTCCTCTCGCTTTCTTGATTCTTTCGTACGCTTGGTTCAGGCGCGCAAACTTCTCCTCGGCGGCTTTGCGCACATCGTCGCCAAGGTGGTTCACTTTGTCGGGATGGTGTTTCTTCGCCAATTCACGGTAGGCCTTTTTGACCTCTTCATCAGTGGCGTCGGGCGAGAGTTCCAAAATTCTGTAGTCGTTGTCCAGATTTTCAACTCGCGGTGCTGAATAGCCGCCTCCTTGTTGGTACTGATAGCCGCCCATGTACATCGACTTCATGGATTCGAAATCCATTCGGCTGATGTTGAGGAGCGCTGCAATACGCTGAATACAAGATAGTTCTTCTGCTGATATGGCGCCATCAGCATGGGCAATGTCGAAGAGGAATTTCAGGGTAATGAGCCGTTCGTATATGGTCGATTGGCTGCGCACCTCTGCACAGACTTCTTCAATGGAGTAGTTCTCTTTCAGAATATCGCGCAACTGCAGCAGCGCTTGGCTGGCTCTTTCAGGGCCCAGCTGCTGAAGAAGGTAATTCTTTACACAGTCTAATTCAGAACGCATGAGCGCGTTGTCAGCCTTCATCACTTCGGCGCACAGAATCAAGAAGGTGCGGTCGAAGTCGGCGCGGCTTTGGCGATGATGGTGAATGACTACCCGCGAGTTTAAGGCCGAGTCGATGAGCCGGCCAACAAAATAGGCGAGCAGTCCTATCCAAAAACTGCCACTAAAGATCCATCCTAAAATTCCAGCAATAATACCGATCATGCGTGACTAGATTTTTTTGCCGTAGAGATCAAAATAATCGGCTTCGGTGATGCGAATGGGGTAGAATTCGCCAATGGTCAGCGGCGTCTCCTTGTCAATCAGCACTTCATTGTCCACTTCGGGCGAGTCGAACTCGGTGCGGCCGAGGTAGAATTCATCCGTCTCTTCGTCAATGATAACCTTCTGCACAGAGCCGACCTTTGCTTCGTTGAGTTCCAGCGAAATCTCCTCTTGCAAGGTCATCAACTCTTCCAAACGGCGGTTCTTCTCGGCTTTCTTGATGGGGTCGCCGAGCGGGTAGGCGGGTGTGTCTTCTTCTTGCGAGTAGGAAAAGACACCCAAACGGTCAAAGCGCATATCCTTGACAAACTGCACCAGCGCCTTGTGGTCTTCGCGGGTTTCGGTGGGGAAGCCCGACAGTAAAGTGGTCCGGATGGCAATGCCAGGAACTTTTGTCCTAATGCGCTCTACAAGGCTGTACATCTGGCTTTCGGTGCAGCCGCGATTCATGCTCTTGAGCACATTGGCGCTGATATGCTGCAGCGGAATGTCAATGTATTTGCAAAACTGACTGTAATCTCTGATGACATCCAACACTTCGTACGGAAATCCCATGGGATAAGCGTAATGCAAACGTATCCATTCAATGCCCTTTACGCCGGCAAGCTTACGAAGCAGCACTTCCAGCTGGCGCGTGTTGTTGAGGTCCATGCCGTAATAAGTCGAGTCCTGAGCAATGACCATCAGTTCTTTAACGCCCTGGCTGGCCAGTTGTTCGGCTTCTCGTACAACCATATCCATGGGCTTGGAAATATGTTTGCCCCTGATGTTGGGAATGGCGCAGAATGCACAATGGCGGTCGCAACCTTCGGAGATTTTGAGGTAGGCGTAATGTTTTGGGGTTGAGAGCGTTCCGCGTGCTGATGTGAGCAGATTGAAATCGCTCTGCTTGAGGAATTGCCCCAGGTCTTTGTAGGCGTAAATGCCGTCGGCTTCGGGAAGCATCTTCACCAAGTCGTCATGATAGCGCTGAGCCAGACAGCCAATGACATACAGCTTTTTGATATGGCCGGCTTTCTTGCGCTCGGCGTGCATAAGGATCTCTTCAATAGATTCCTCCTTGGCATCCTGAATGAAGCTGCAAGTGTTGACGATGACAATGTCGGTGTCCTCTGCCGATTCGTGCAGAACGGTATAACCTTCTTTCTGTAGGGCGTTTGCAATGACTTCCGAATCGATGGTGTTCTTGGAACAGCCGAGCGTGATGATGTTAATGCTTTCCATATTGTTGTTTTGGGCTGCAAAGATAAGGAAAATGTTGAGAGTGCAGCGCAACTATCGCATTTTTCCGTACTTTTGCCGCCTAAAAATAGAGAAGCTAAAGTGGAACAGATAGACAGAACGAAAGAACTTGAAACTAAGGGAATTGGCATGCTGCTGTTTGCCTACGCCATGCCTTCGGTGATTAGCCAAGTCATCGCTTCGGTCTATAATATCGCCGACCGTATCTTTATCGGACAAGGGGTGGGTGCCTTGGCCATCGCCGGCCTGGCAGTCACTTTCCCTGTGATGAACATCATCCATGCGTTTGGTGCTTTGGTGGGTGTGGGGGCGTCGGCTCGCATGTCCATCGTTTTAGGACAGAAAGATGTGCGCTGGGCTGAGAAGATATTGGGAAACAGTATGTTGCTCACTTTTCTGTTAGGTGCCTTCTTCCTCACTTTCGGCTACCTCTTTTTGGATGATATTCTTATCAAATTTGGGGCCACGGCTGGCACAGTTGCCTATGCGCACGAGTACATGCTCATTGTCTTTCCTGGTATGTTCCTCACCACACTGACCTACAATCTCACCAGTCTGATGCGTGCCTCTGGCTATCCTTCCAAGTCGATGTTCGTCTTGGCGGGCGGTGCCATCCTAAACATGATTCTCGATCCGCTTTTCATTTTCGTCTTTCATTGGGGAATTGCGGGCGCTGCCTGGGCTACCACCATCTCGATGGCCATTACTGCCGTCATCTCTGTGGCGCATTTTATGAGTCCCAAATCGTTTATTCGTTTCCGTGCCCACGCATGGGCGCCGAAAGGCTATATCTTCAAGAATATCACGATGATAGGGTTGAGCCCTTTCCTGATGAATGTGGCAGCGGCTGGCGTGGTGGCTATCCTCAACCGCCAGTTGGGGCGTTTTGGCGGCGACTATGCTATCGGTGCCTACGGAATTATCAATTCGCTGGCCCATTTACTGGTGATGATCATTCTGGGCGTTTGTCAGGGAATGCAGCCCATTGCCGGCTATAATTATGGTGCCGGCCATAACGACCGACTGAAGCATGTGTATCGTCTGACAATGCAGATTTGCGTGTTGATTGGAGCGGTGGGCAGCTTGTTGGGATGCCTCATTCCGCAGTATCTGGTTCGTGCGTTCACCAGCGATGCCAATCTCATTGCCATTGCCACACATGCCACGCCTTATCTTATGGTGATGTTCCCGCTCATTGGTTTTACCATCACCAATTCCAACTTTTTCCAGTCTATCGACAAACCGTGGATCGCCATAGTGACCAGCCTCTCGCGTCAGGTCATCTTCCTGATTCCGCTTTGCTATATCATGCCGCAAATCTATCTTGCCGCTGGCTTCAACGGCCTCTCAGGTGTATGGATGAGCTGCACCATTTCCGATGTGATGGGCGCTGTATTGGCGGCCATATTGCTCTATTCGCAACGAAAAATATTCATTTCGCGCTAATCCGCGTGATCCGCGGGAGATAACATTTTCGCGTTAATCCGCGAGTTCTGTGGCGATATTCTTTTCGGCTTTCTTCTTTTTCTGCCATGTGGTGCTAAACAATGTAGGTGTGATGTTCAACATGAGCCAACCCCAGTGCAGGTGGCGGTTTTCGGAAACGCGCTGCAGTCTAAGCATCGTCTCAGTCCCTCTCATATAGGAGTAACCTGCTGCCAGTTTGACAAATTTGGCGAAAGTGTATGAAAATGAGAATTCTAGCTCGTGTCCTAAGGGCTTCTTCAGATCAGGAAGTTTGGTGGCGATGGCAAAGAAATGATACGAGAGGTCAATGTTCATGTTTTCAATAGGTTTAACAATCGCACCTGCGTAAAGATTTTGCAAACCGGGTGTGAAGTTGCCTACATAACTGTCCACATAAAAGAAATCCATGGCTCCGTAAAATTCGTGATGTGAGCCGAAAATAGGGCAGAATCCTCTGATTTTATCGTGAAATACGAGTCCTAAAGTTCCTGGCTTCGGTACGGAGAGGTATTTGTCACCACGCAGATAGTCGTAACCGGCATAGAGAGATAACATTTGAATTGGGTCGGCTTTGAATTTTGCGCTTCCCATATAGGCGTCAATAGGAATGCCATGCTCTTCTTTGCCTAACTGGTAGTAGAATGCACCTTCCAATGACACAAACGGAGGTTTAACCTTCATGTATGTACCGACCGGTTGTTGGTAATAAGATTTTGTCTTATTTGTTTTAAGGTCAATGCCTTGCATGCCGATATTCATGCCCAACAAGGAAAAACCGAAGATTGACTTTGGCGTATCGTAGTGATACCAAAGTGCTTGCATGGTCTTGTACGGCTGAAGGCCGCCCGAATAATCATCGCCACCGATATCCATATTATCGGGGTTTTGGTTATAGGCGAGTAGAGCGTGCACCTTATGTCCGTGCCCCTCATAGCCTAAGGCCAGCACATCGTGGGTGGGGGCGGTCATCGTCCAGTCATCATATCCTAAAATACGCTCATCATCGTATTCCAGCACCTGTCGGCCGATTTTGGCAAACAAACCCTGCTTGGATCTCAGTGACACCCAGGCTTCTGCAATGCCTAAATTCACCGATGCTTGTCCCCAAACACAGGTGGCTTGCGGCGAGAGTTTCATCTCAAACCATGAAGAGTGCTTGTAAGTGAAATTGAGCCGATATTGGCCCATAATGAAATGTGCCATCCGTTCGTTGTCAGCGCTGTCGGGCTTGAATCCTCCGTAACGCAATTCTGCACGCGTAAGCATCTTGGCGTCAATCGAAAACTCATTGTCCGCCTCCTGCGCTTGCAACTTAGAGGTGAGCATGATGATGGCAAGCAACATCAGCCCATAGGTTAAATGGTTGCGAAACATGTTTTTTGAATTTTGAACTCTGATTAAAAAAAAGACGGTGTCTGAGCTTGTCGAAGACACCGTCTTTTGTTCGTTACTTCTTCTTGGCGATAAGTCCTACAAGAAGCACGAGGACTACGGCACCGACTACAGCGCAAATGAGATTGCCTACAATGCTGCTGGTGTGGATGCCGAGGAGACCGAAAATCCAGCCGCCCAAGAAGCCGCCCACAATACCGAGGAGCAGGTTAATCCAAAAGCCGTAACCGCCGCCGCGCATGATCAAACCGGTAAGGTAGCCGGCCAATGCGCCCAAAAGAATGAACCAAAGAAAATCTAACATGACAATTGTGTTTAAGTGATTAATGGTTTTATCGTTGCAAATATAAAAAAAGAAATAATCACAAACAAAAAAATCGGGGCAACTTTCGCTGCCCCGAGGGTTATTGTTGTTTGATTGTTAGTAGTAGCGTGCGATGTAGGATCTTAATTCTTCTTTCGAGGAGATGAAGGTGAGCGCTCTTTCTACTTTGTAGTAGTTGCCCGGATCGATGCAGTATCTGTAGGCGTACTTGGCGAGCGATAACCTGTTGCTGTCGAAGGAGAACTCGCGAACCATTCGTTCAATTTGTGAGGCCGTGAGTGCCTTGCCTCTTACGAAGGACTTTGCGTAGCTCAGTTTGCGGCTGTCGAAGGTCAGCAATTCCATATAGCGAATCGTCTCTTCCAGTTCATAGTAGGCTACAGGACGTCCTGCCGGAGGTACAGGTCTTGCACTTGCAGGAGGCAGGGGACGGGGAGCCGGTCTTCCATAGCCATGTCCGGGGGCGGGGGCTCCGTGACCAGGACCGTGTCCGGGGCCGTATCCATGTCCGCCGCTAGGTCCACCGTGACCGGGAGCTCCGTGACCTGAGGGAGGAGGAGGCGTGCCGGGCTTGCCGGGTTTGCCTGCATCGGGTTTGGGTGCACTGGCCGGTTTCGTTGCCTTATCAGCAGAGGTTGAATGATTAGGTGCTGATACTGCAGATGACGGTTTGTGCGGATCTTTGCCGGGGTCTCTTGACGCTCCGGGAGCCTGTGCGAAAACGAGGCTGCTGCTGAGTGCCATTAGCACGATAATCATTAATTTTTTCATGGCCGTTAATTTTTAAAGGTTATTATTAAGTGGCTCTTTTGTTGTTTTAGACTTGACAGATTCGTTTTGGTTAAATGGGACGACAAAAATATTTCATTTTTCGGTGTTGCTTTTTCATTTTAATATATGTATATTTGCAAGTCGGATAAAGTATTGAATGCTTTTTCGATAGATTTGATAAGTAAATTATTGTAAACTAAATAGATGCTGAGATGAAATTATTATTGATAAGTAATTCCACTAATTACAAGGAGGCTTACCTTTCGTGGTGCATGCCCCTTATAGATGAGTTTTTGAAACACGAAAAGAAAAATATTCTCTTTTTCCCTTACGCAGGTGTGAAAGTGGGTGGCAAAGATTATCCCAAAAGTTATGATGCTTATACCGACAGAGTGAAAAAGGTGTTTGATGAATATGGTTTGAATGTATATTCTATTCATAATGAAGCTGATCCGATTGCAGCGGTGAACAAAGCCGATGTGATTATGGTGGGTGGTGGTAACACGTTCCACTTGGTGTACGAACTGCATCGTAACGGACTGATTGCGCCGGTGCGTCGTAAAGTGCTGGAAGGTTCACCGTTCCTGGGCTGGAGTGCTGGTTCGAATGTGGCTTGCCCCACGCTGCGTACCACCAACGATATGCCCATTGTGATGCCCGCTTCATTCGATTGTTTCGACTTTGTGCCGTTCCAAATCAATCCCCATTACATTGATCCGCATCCGCAAGAGATCAACGATGCCATTCGTCATGGTGGCGAAACTCGTCAGGATAGAATTAACGAGTTCCTTTCTGTAAACCAAGAGATTACTGTGGCAGGTCTGCGTGAGGCAACGGCATTATGGGTGGAGAATGATATGATCACGCTGCGTGGCTGTCGTCCTATGCGTGTGATGCGCTATCAACAAGAACCAATTGAGATTCAGCCGGATAGCCGTTTTGATTTTGCCTTCAACCTAAAGAAATAATGTTTAACCCTTTAAAAATCAATATCATGAAAAGCAAAGTTTTATTTTTTGTGTTAGGAGCCGCCTTGCTCTTTGGCGCTTCTACATTGAAAGCACAAGACGAAGTGAAAGATTATGATGGCAACAGCTACAAGACTGTCAAAATTGGCAGTCAGGTGTGGATGGCCGAAAACCTGAAGACCACTCACTACCGCGATGGAGCTGAAATTCCTAATGTGACCGACCGCTCGAAATGGGCTGCCGCTACTACACCCGGCTATTGCTGGTACGACAATGACAAAGGTAATAAAGATGAGTACGGCGCTTTGTACAACTGGTATGTTGTAGGAACAGGCAAATTGTGCCCCAAAGGCTGGCATGTGCCTACCGATGCTGAATGGAAAACGCTGGAAAGCAAGTTGGGTGACGCTGAAGAGGCTGCAGCCAAACTGAAAGAGAAAGGCGATACCCACTGGAAGAAAGCCGATGAGAATGCTACCGATGAGTACGGTTTTGCTGCTGTTGGCGCAGGCTTCCGTAACAGTGATGGTGATTTTACCTATAAATTGTCCGACGCTTGCTGGTGGACTGCCACTCCGGGTACCTTAAGATACGCTTGCAACCGCGTATTTTCATATTATAGTCAAGGTATCAGCCGTCGCGATATCCAGAAAACTAACGGATATTCAATTCGTTGCGTAAAAGATTAAAAAAATGTGCGGCGCAAAAGAAAAATTATTATTTTTGCAGCCGCAAATGCCCAGGTGGTGGAATTGGTAGACACGCTACTTTGAGGGGGTAGTGGGAGTTATCCCGTGCAAGTTCGACTCTTGTCTTGGGCACCAGATTGAAAACCTTGATTCCGTAACGGTTTCAAGGTTTTTTTTTTTTTTTGATTTATGGATGCTTGGCAAAGAAATCGAGTATCGCATCCACTTCCGAATCCCAGTAGCTGAAGTCGTGGCCTTTACTGCCATCACAATGCAGTTGGTGGCCACTGTTGGGATAGAGCCACACCAGTTTGTTGTAGAAGGTGGTCGTCTGCTCGAAAGGCACTACCTTGTCTTTCATGCCATGCCCGAAGTAGATGGGCACTTGCAGTCGGTTAATCATTGTGGTGGGATTGTCGCAGTTTTTCCATCTGTCGGCAAACTGGGCGTAAGGACCATAGAATCCCTTCATCAGATTGTCGTTCTGCATGGTGGTCTGGTCGTAGTCGCCCGACAAAGCCGCGCCTGCCTTGAAAAGTTGTCCCGTTTTGATGCAGCAGAGCACCACGCCGCGAGCTCCCGTGGACAAGCCGACGATGTAGTTCTTTGTCGTGGTAAAGATGTTGTAATTCTTTTGTAGATAAGGGATTAGTGTGTCTGTAAGCCAGGGCAAAGTGGGCTCGTTGCGCCAGTCTTGGCGTGTTTCGGGGAAGTAGTGGTCTGCATAGACGCTTTTGTGCATTTCGGGCAGGATGAGTCGATAGCCTTGAGCCAATGCTTTGGTACACAGCGAGCTCTCGTTGCACCAATGCTCTTTGGCAAAATTCCATCCCGGCAAGATGAGTATATCGCCTTTTACCGTTTGTGAAGGCGTGATTATATCTACGGCAACGTTCTCAACAATCAGGTGTTGCTCGTTCTGGGCGCAGACACACATTGTCAAACACATGGTCAATATGAAAACGGAGGGTTTTATCATGGTTGATTTTAAATGGCCAGTCCTCCTGTTGAGGTCTCCTTATATAAGGAAGGCAGATCGTGGCCGGTTACTTTCATGACTTTCACCACTTTGTCGAAGCTAATGAGATGTTTGCCATCGGAGAGGAGTGCGTAGGTGCCTGCATCGATGGCGCGCATGGCTGCGAAGCCATTTCGCTCAATACAAGGTACTTGTACCAGACCGCACACAGGGTCGCAGGTGAGACCAAGGTGATGTTCCAGACCGATTTCGGCAGCATATTCCACTTGGTATGAGGAACCGCCCATCAACTGGCAGATGGCTCCGGAGGCCATGGAGCAAGCACTGCCAATCTCGCCTTGACACCCCACTTCGGCACCGCTGATAGAGGCGTTGTGTTTGATGAGATTGCCAATTAGTCCGGCGGTAGCTAAGGCGTGCAGGATTTTCTTGTCGCTTTTTTCATAATCGGCATAGTAGGTGTAAAGTACTGCTGGCAGAACACCGCACGAACCACAGGTGGGTGCCGTTACAATGGTTTGTCCTGCCGCATTTTCTTCCGCTGCAGCAAGAGCATAAATGCTTGTTAAATAACGTTTTTGGAAGGCTTCGTTGTAGCTTCTGAGTTTCGAGTAGGTGGTTGATGCCTTGCGGGGCAGATGTAGTACCCCAGGCAAGGTGCTCTCATGCTCCAATCCATCTCGAATCTCTCGCTGCATCTGTTTCCATACAGTATTCAAGTAATCCCATAATGCATCTTCATTCTCCACTTCGGCAACATATTCCCATAACCTGCGGTTGCCGATGTAATTCAGGATTTCATCCATCGTCTGATGTGGATAAATCTTCTCCACATTTTGTCGTTTGCCATCGTCAGAGATGTCGCCCCCGCCGATACTGAAAGTCTTGCGTTCCATCAAGGTTTCTCCGTTGGCATTATAAGCGTGAAATATCATGCCATTGGGGTGTTCGGGCAAGAATATGTCAGGATGCCATTCGAA
>JAEERB010000225.1 GCA_016285615.1 Bacteroidales bacterium | reverse complement strand
CCAAGCCTGCTTATGAAAGGAGTGAGATTTGAGTCGAAACCTGCTTCAACATTCCATAAGGCCGACTGCGAATTGGAAGTCGACTTGCAGAATTTGGGGCCAAGGTGTGCGACGGGGTTGATGCTGCGTGTGCGAATCATCGATAAAGGGAAGCCCAACTACCTGCTGGCGGACGAATATTATTCGCTCAGTCCTTTACAGGAAGGCGAGCAGCGTACTGAAAGAATTGTACTTAAAAGTTTGATCAAGGAACGTTGTGCATTGGAGTTGGAACTGACGGGTGCGGAGGTTGCGCCACTTTCCTACTCGTTGGGGTTGAGCTATAGACGTGCCAGCAATTGACTATTCCACCATTACCTCATCCATAAAAATCCAAGAGTCATATCCTGCTCCAGGTAGGCCTTCTGGCAACTTTCCTGGATTCTTCACCACGATGCGCAGATAACGCGTGGAGAGGTTGGGCGTAGCGAAACGCTCACGGAAAGTATGGTTTCCTTTCAATGCAATGTCGGTTGAGAGGTTGAAGGTCTTGAAAGGCTTGTAGTTCTTGCCATCGTTAGAAGTGTAGACTTCGACCACATCCGGACGCAAAATCCAATCATGGGCATTGACCAAGAAGCCGATATTCAACGCGTTGACCTTGGTCACAGAGCCCAAGTCGATTTCAAGGTCAGCATCAATGCCATAGAAACCTTGCCAATGCCCGTCTGTATAGTCATCACTACCTAAGTTGCCATCAAGCAAGGCATTATCGCCGCCGCCCGAATATTCAGGACGATAATTACCTGCAGGGCTATTGAGTTGTTTCAGCCTACCCGTACCTTTGTGGTAGCAGAAATAACGTTCGGTGCAAATCGGTTCACCAAGAGCATTGAAACAAGCCGCTTTCACAAGGCAAGGACGCTCCAAAACGACGGGATTCCGATAAATGGAATCGTTTTCCGTAACTTCTTTTCCGTCAATGGTATAGCGGATGGTTTTGTCGCCAAAAACGGTTTTCAGTGCGATGGCGGCATTACCATTCTTGTCGGTTGTAGCTTCGATAAATGGTAGATATTCAAGTTGTTGTAATTCTCGGGCAATGTCATCGTATTTCTTCAAATTGACATCAAGCCAATACGGACGGCTTTCGATGTTCCAGACCTTGACGTATTCGGTCTTCAAGTCGTGGAGAGAGGCGGTCAACTCGGATAGCATCTTTTGGCTTTCAGTGATGTTGGCTTTCGTTGGGTCGTTGTAAGTGCGATAGAGTTGTATCCGGGTTGTGTTGCGTTTGGCGCACCATTGCATGCGATGCACGGCATAAAGGGCATTGTCGAAGAGGTCGGCATTGCGCATCACTTTGTTTTTGTCGTTTTTCAGCTCTTTCTCCAAGGTTGAGAGCGCCACGGAGGCCCGTTGGTTCAGGGCTTTGACGGAATCGTTGACGAGGGCAGGGAAGAAGGGAGTCATGGGTTCGGTCATGGCAGTGAACTTGCCTATGCCGTCGATTTTTGTCCATTCTGAGAGCTCGTCAAGATGTTGGCAGATTTCGTCGGAAAGACTGCCCATGAAATGCGCGGTGAAGTTGGCTTCGGTAGTGCGCTCTTGTTGGGAAGCAGCGTTCCAACTCATTTCGGCGCCCAATGCCAATCCGTATAAAGCACAGTTGGTCAGCGACTCGCCGAAGTCGTCCCAACAGGTGTTGATGACGCCCATCGCGCCGTTTTTGTAGCCGTCGCGGCAAAGGTTAGCGATGTTCTTCTTGAATTCGTAATGCTTGGGCCAAACCCTTTCGGAAAGGCTCACGCCTGGAGCAACACAATAATTGCGACCCGATTTGACGTAGGGTTGCAGGAAGTCGTTAAAGTCGTCTATGCCCACATAACTCCACGCGATGAGAAAGATGTCTTTGTCCAGGTTGTCAAGGATTTCAGGGTGCTGGTCGGCGATGTCGCCCCACATCATCACGCGCTTGCGATACGGGCGAAGCATGCGGTTGACGCGGTTAATGTGCTGGTAATAAACCTTTTCCGCTCCAATGGAATCGACGTATGCTTTGGCATAGCCTTGGCCGAGACTTTCGGTTTCGTCGCAGTTGATGTTGAAATACGGCGACTTATAGGCGTTTGCCACCTCGCGGAGATGGTCTTCAAGGAATTGGTAGGTTTCCTCTTTGGCGGGGTTGAGGTTCCATTTCGTGTCGGCCAAATGGCTGTAGAACGGATTGCTCAAAATCTCCTCAAAATGCCCGAAACATTGCTGGTTTCCAATGATTTGGATGTGGTAGGGCCGACAAAAGTCCTCCAATTCTTTGATTTCCTCGGCAGAGAATGCATCGGTGGGCGCGATGTCGGGATGGCATTTGGTCTTGAAGGTGTGCTCGGTATAGAGCGAGAACGCATTGAGTTTACATTCTGCAAGTTGTGGAATAAGACGTTTCAAGTAGTCCATGCTGACGATAGGACCACGGCTGATGTCGTCCTGCCAGGCACGTACCTTGAAATTGGGCCAATCGGTGATGGTCATGCTGGGAATGACGATGGTGCCGCTTGGACTTTTCAGATAGGCGTAACGGTAGAGTTGTTTCAAGCTTTGTATGGCATAAAAGAGTCCCGTGTTGGTGGTGGCCTCCAAGCGGATGAAATTGTTGTTGACCGTTAAGCGGTAGGCTTGGTCCTCGTTTTCGCTCACACCAAGGTGGTCAGTCTTGATGAGCTCGATGAAATGCATGCCTTTGATGACACCGCGTGAAAACATTACCTTTCTGCCACTGATTTGGTCCAAATCGTTGCGGAAGAGCGTGATGATCTGGTTAATCTCGGCATCAGAGGCATCGTAGGTCAGGACGACGTTATCGTCCCATGTGAAATATCCCTCGGTGAATTCAACTTGTTGGGGGGTAGGAAGGATATGGGTGTTTTGTGCATAGGCACATAGACTAAAAAGGCAAAGGATAATCAGGAATCGGGTTCTCATAGTTGGAAAATTTCTGCAAAGATAACAACAAAACTGCTATATTTGCCACAAAATTAACTACGTTGAATTTGATATTTCTAGGACTATGATTAGATTGGAAATTTGTGCTAACGGCATCAAGTCGTTGCAGAACGCGATGGACGGCTGCGCCCAGTGCGTGGAGTTGTGCGAATGCCTCGAAGTGGGTGGCGTGACACCCTCGTTCGGCACTTTGGCCAAGGCCATCGACATTTCATTTATTCCTATGCGCGTGCTCATCCGTCCGC
>JAEERB010000047.1 GCA_016285615.1 Bacteroidales bacterium | reverse complement strand
GAGCGACCACTGTCGTCATACCACCTTCGAGACTGAATTACAGAAGATTACGTTCGAGCCCTCTATCTTCGAACAGCAGATGCAGGAGGCCTTCAATACTTATATGGAAATGCGCAATACCGTCCATGGCGGCCGCAAACCTGTGACACTGATGGATATGGCTACCATCAGCGGTAAGTATGAGCGCAAAACCGGCAACCTCGACGATATGGAAGTGTCGGACGAGATAAACGCCTGCAGCGTCTATGTGGATGTGGATGTGAACGGCCAGATGGAGAAATGGCTGCTGATGTTCAAGAATGAAACGCACAACCATCCTACTGAAATAGAGCCGTTTGGCGGTGCAGCTACCTGTATCGGCGGCGCTATCCGCGACCCGCTGAGCGGTCGTAGCTATGTATATCAGGCTATGCGTGTGACGGGTGCCGGCGATATTACCGAACCCGTGGATAAGACGATGGAAGGTAAATTGCCACAGCAGGTTATCTCCAAGAGCGCCGCTGCTGGCTATTCATCCTACGGTAACCAAATCGGCTTGGCGACGACGCACGTGCGTGAAATCTATCACGAGGGTTATAAAGCCAAACGTATGGAAGTGGGCGTAGTGGTAGGCGCTGCCCCCGCCGCTTCGGTGAAACGCGAGCAGCCCGTGCCTGGCGACATCATCATCATGTTCGGTGGCCGCACTGGCCGTGATGGTATCGGCGGTGCTACTGGCTCTTCGAAAGAGCATACCGAAAGCTCGTTGGAAGTGTGCGCTGCAGAGGTGCAGAAAGGTAACGCCCCCGAAGAACGCAAGATACAACACTTGTTCCGCAATCCGCAGGCCACGCGCCTCATCAAGAAGTCGAACGACTTCGGCGCTGGCGGCGTGAGCGTGGCTATCGGCGAGTTGGCCGACGGTCTGCTCATCAATCTGGATGCGGTCAAGACCAAATACAAAGGCCTCAATGGTACCGAAATAGCCATTAGCGAGTCGCAGGAGCGTATGAGCGTGGTGGTTGATAAGAACGATGTGGACGAGTTCTTCGAACTGTGCCGCAAAGAGAATATCGAGGCCACTATCATCGCCAAGGTGACCGACGATAACCGCCTGCGTATGACTTGGAATGGTCGGATGATTGTGGACTTAAGCCGCGACTTCATCAATACCAATGGCGTGCGTCCCAATATCAAAGCGACGGTGGCCGCAGTGAAAGAGGAGCCAGCCTATCGTTATGCTCCCGAAAGCTCTGCCTCGTTCGAGAACCGTATGCTGGCCCTGTTGGCTATGCACAACGTGGCTTCACAAAAAGGCCTCATCGAGATGTTCGACGCCACCATCGGTGCCTCTACCGTCCTGATGCCCTTCGGCGGCAAGACACAGTTGAGCGAAACGCAAGTGAGCGTGCAGAAACTGCCTGTGCCCAACGGCAAAACCGACACCGCTTCGTTAGTAGCCTACGGCTTCAATCCCTACATCTCATCGGCATCGCCATTCCACGGCGCCATGTACGCTGTCATTGAGTCTATTGCCAAGATAGTGGCCGCCGGCGGTGATTACCATCGCATCCGCTTCTCGTTCCAGGAGTATTTCGAGAAGTTGGGTAAGGATGAAACCAAGTGGGGCAAGCCCTTCGCTGCTCTGCTGGGCTCCATCTATGTGCAGAATAAGTTCCATTTGCCCTCCATTGGCGGAAAAGACTCTATGAGTGGTACTTTCAAGAATTTGCATGTGCCGCCCACACTTATCTCTTTCGCCGTTACCACGGGCAAGGCTTCGCAAATCATCTCTCCCGAATTCAAGAAAAAAGGCAACTATATCTATTGGATTAAAGATACGAAGGCTGTGCCGTTCCATCCTGATACCGACCGCCTGAAACAGGTGTTCGACTATATGCACGAGCAGATTCTGAAGAAGAATATTGTGTCGGCATTCACGCTGCAGTTTGGCGGTGCTGCCGAAGCACTCTTTAAGATGAGTGTCGGCAACGGCTTGGGCTTCAATGTGAACACACAAGAAGACCTCTTCTCGTACGGCTACGGCAGCTTTATCGTTGAGTCGCCCGTGGCTCTCGATTCCGAGTTCGCTGTGTTGTTGGGCAAAGTGGATGACCAATATGTTATCAATGGCGAAACGATTGATAAACAGAAATGTATGGCTGCGTGGACTGGCACTTTCGGCCAGATTTATCCCGCCACAGCCAAAGCCAGTGCGCGTCCCGCCGACATGCCCGCCCCGCACGAGGCCAACACGACCACAGTGCCGCAGACAGTGGAGACACCCGAAGTGCTGCTGCCTGTATTCCCCGGCACCAACTGCGATTACGACACCGCCCGCGCCTTCAACGATGCTGGCGCCCACTCAACGATATTCGTCTTCCGCAATCTCAACGAAAAAGAGATTACCGACTCTATCCGTGAGATGGCAGACCTGCTCGACCGCTCGCACATACTGGCGCTCAGTGGCGGCTTCAGCTCGGGTGACGAACCCGACGGCAGTGGTAAGTTCATCGCCAATGTGCTGACTAACGCCACCGTGAAAGCAGCCGTAGAACGCTTGCTGGCACGCGGCGGACTGATTGTCGGCATCTGCAACGGCTTCCAGGCTCTTGTTAAGTCGGGCTTGCTGCCGTTTGGCCAAATTGGCTCTGTTACAGCCGATTCGCCCACATTGACGCGCAACGACATCAACCGCCACGTTTCCCATATCACCCATACGGTGGTTAATTCGGTGAAGTCGCCCTGGCTCACATCATTCCAGTCGGGCGAAGTGCACCGTGTGGCTATCAGCCATGGTGAGGGTAAGTTCGTGGTATCGGAAGAACTGGCTAAGCAACTGTTTGCCAATGGTCAGGTGGCCTTCCAGTACTGCGATGGAGACGGTCGTGCTACGATGGATCCTGTGTTCAACCCCAACGGCTCTTATTATGCTATCGAAGGCATCGTTTCGCCCGACGGTCGCATCTTGGGCAAGATGGGCCACAGCGAGCGTAAAGGCGAGAACCTCTACAAGAATATCGACGGCAATAAGACGCAGGATATCTTCGCCAATGCCGTGAAATATTTCCGCGGTCGATAGTCGATAGCGTATCCGGCGGACAAAAACAGAATCTTATGAGGAAAATTGGTTGGCTTTTCTTCCTTCTCTTGCTTTGTCCGCTGGCGGAGGCGCAATCCTATGACTTTGGTTTCCAACGCGATTTGAGCGTGCCTGTCATGCAACAGGGCCGACAACTGGCCTGTCCGTGGGCTGGTGGCATGAACTCGGCGCACATGTCGGAAATCGACCTGAATGGCGACGGGAAAAAGGATCTCTTCGTCTTTGAAAAGAACGGCAACCGCATACTGACTTTTCTGAATACTAACTCGGGCTATCGTTTTGCTCCTGAGTATGTTGCCTGTTTCCCTGCTTTGCACGACTGGGCCATTTTGAAGGATTATAACCACGACGGTAAAGAGGACATTTTTACCTATGGCATGGCCGGTATTAGCGTGTTTCAGAATGTGTCGGACACAGTGCTGAAGTTCAAACTGGTAACCAAGCAGTTGGAGGCGTTTTATTATAACGGAATGAGCAATATTTACGCTTCGCCCGATGACTATATGGCGATTGAAGATGTGGATGGTGATGGCGATATTGATATTTTAAATTTCTGGTTATTAGGTAAATATGTTCACTATATCAGGAATTATGCAGTAGAAAATGGGCAGGGGGAGGAGTTCGCTTTCAAGTTGGAGGAGGAGTGCTGGGGCAAGTTTGCCGAAGGGGAGAGCAATAATGAAATTACTTTGAATATCTCTTGCGAGGAGAAGGGTGATGACAATGGGGCTCCGAAGCATGTGGGCTCGTCTATCTTTGCCCGCGACCTGACGGGCAACGGCTTGACTGACATTGTAGTAGGTGATGTCGATTATCCTAATCTTATCTTGTTGAAGAATGGTGGTACGCGCGAAAAAGCACTGATGACAGCCATTGACACGGCCTTTCCTAATGCTTCAATGCCTGTCAATATATTCTCTATGCCAGCCATCACCTTTGTGGATGTGGATGGCGATGGGGTAGAAGAGATTATTGTCTCTCCGTCAGATCCCTCGCTCATCAAATCGCAGAATGTGGAGAGTGTGTGGCTCTATGCAAAAGACTCACTTACAGGACGCTATGAACTGCAAAACAAGTCTTTTCTGCAGGAGGATATGATTGATGTCGGCGGCGGCTCCTATCCAGTGCTTTACGATTGGGATGGCGACGGCTTGCAAGACATCTTTGTCGCCAATTATGGCACGCTCGATAGTGCTTGGTTTGAGTTTGGCTATCTGAAAACGGCCTATTCGTCGTCTGTGGCCTATTACCGCAATACGGGCACGGCGGCGGCTCCAGCGTTTGAGCTCGTTACGGCCGACTTTGGCTCGTTGCGCCAGTATGGCCTGCAGGCGCTCTATCCCGCATTGGGCGACTTTAACGGAGATGGGCGCACCGACCTGCTGTGCGGGCAGCGCGACGGCACACTGCTGTTGGTGGCCAACATGGGTTCAGCCGACGCACTGGCCTTCGCTGCGCCGCAATTCAATTATGGCCAGATAGATGTGGGCGACTTCAGCACACCGTGCTATTTCGACTTGGATGGTGATGGCCAAAATGATCTACTCATCGGCAACCGCCGTGGCCATATTGCCTATTATCGCAATACGTCTAGCTCAGATATTCCTCAATTTGAGTTGGTTACCGATACGCTCGGTGGTGTGGATGTGCGCGATTTTGAGCTCTCCTATTTCGGCTTTGCCGTGCCTTGTTTCTTCCGTAATGCCCAGAACCAGACGATTTTGTTCTGTGGTAATGAGCAGGGCTATGTCTCTTATTACAAGGATATTGACGATAATCTTGACGGCACCTTCATGCTGAAGCAGTCGGCCCTGTTCGAAGTGCACGATCGCCGCAAGTACGACATTGATGAAGGTTGCCGTGTGGCGCCCGCCGTGGCCGACCTCAATGGCGACGGCTATCCCGACCTGCTGGTGGGCAACTATGCCGGCGGCATCGCTTGGTACAAAGGCACTACGCCGCCCGGTGATGAGGTGGCCATTCCGCAATATTCGGCTAGTACGATTACTGTTTATCCCAATCCTGCCACATCACACGTTAGGGTTGCCATGGATTATGGTTGCGACAAAGTGCTTATTCTCAATTTGCAAGGTCAGTGCGTTGGCGAACAACAGATTGCCAACGGCTCTTTCTCGGTGGCCAATCTGCCCGCAGGTATGTATATCCTTCGGTTTTATCATCGCCAGTCGGTTGTGGGTACCGCCAAACTGGTTAAGAATGGATAAATCCACAAAATTCCGTTGAAAACATTTTTGTGACGCCCCTTTTTTAGTTGTAAAAATCATTACCTTTGCACATTATCATTGGTAGTGTAGGCATGTGCCGTTGCTAAATTTTGATTTTTATGAAGGAAGAAGATCTCGATAATTTGAACGAAGAAGAACAACAACCTGTTGATTCAGAGGTAGAACAATCATCCGATTTGCATAATATCGTCTATGTCCAGTCGATGTTTAAAAACTGGTTTTTGGACTATGCTTCCTATGTTATTCTCGACCGTGCCTTGCCCGATGTATATGATGGCCTAAAACCTGTTCAGCGCCGTATTCTGCATTCAATGAATGAGTTGGAAGATGGTCGCTTTAACAAGGTGGCCAACATTGTGGGTAATACGATGAAATATCACCCGCACGGCGACAGTTCCATTGCTGGCGCTTTGGTGCAAATAGGACAGAAGCAGTTGGTAGTCGATACACAAGGTAACTGGGGTAATATCCTTACAGGTGACCCCGCCGCCGCTCCGCGTTATATCGAAGCCCGCCTGACACCATTCGCCAAAGAGGTTGTCTTCAATGCCAAAACTACAGAATGGCAACGTTCGTACGATGGTCGTAACAAGGAGCCTATCGCGCTGCCTATCAAGTTCCCCTTGCTGTTGGCACAGGGCGTGGAAGGTATCGCTGTGGGCTTGGCAACGTCCATCCTGCCGCACAATTTCAACGAGTTGCTCGATGCGTCGGTGGCCATTCTCGAGAATCGTGATTTTGAAATCTATCCCGACTTCCCGACCGGCGGTTCGCTCGAGGTGACCAAATATAACGATGGCCTCCGTGGTGGCAAATTGCGCTGCCGCGCCAAGATTACCATCAAGGATAACCGCACGCTGGTAATTACGGAAATACCTTTTGGTACGACCACTACCGACTTGATTAACAACTCGATAACGCCCGCTATCGAAAAAGGCAAACTCAAAATCAAGAAGGTGGATGACAATACGGCTAAGACCGCCGAAATTTTGCTTCACCTGATGCCTAATGTTTCCCCCGACCAGACGATAGATGCGCTTTACGCTTTTACCGACTGCGAGAAAACCTATTCGCCAAACTCCTGCGTCATTTACAACGGACATCCCGCATTCCTGTCGGTGAAGGAAATCCTTAAGATAAACACCGAAAATACGGTTAAATTGCTGCAGCGCGAACTGCAAATCCAATTGCAAGAACTGGAAGACCAGTGGCACTGGATATCGCTTGAGAAACTTTTCTTCGAGAAAGAAATCTATAAAGAACTTGAAAATAAGGACTACGACCTCTGGGAAGACCAGGTTACGGGCATCGAACGGCGCTTCGACCCGTATCGCAAACTGCTGAAACGTGAGATTACGCGCGAGGATGTGCTGAAACTGTGCGAGAAGCCTGTCCGCAAGATTTCCAAATTCGATATCAAGAAGGCTGAAGACCAGATTGCGGCCATCGAACTCGACATCGACGAGGTGAAAAACCATCTGGAACACCTTATCGATTACTCAATTAACTATTTCAAGCAGATTAAGAAAAAATACGGCAAAGGCCGTGAACGTAAAACCGAAATCAAGACCTTCGACAATATCGTGGCAACGACGGTGGCAGTGGCCAATCTTAAGTTGTATGTCAACAGGAAAGAAGGCTTTGTGGGCACCAACCTCAAGCGTGATGAGATGGTGGAATATGTGGGCGACTGCTCCGATATCGACGACATCATTGTTTTTGGCGAGAATGGTAAGTTCGTAGTCAAGAAGGTGTGCGATAAAGTGTTCATTGGCAAGGATATAATCCATGTGGAAGTGTTCAAGCGTAACAACGACCGCGTGGTCTTCAACATGGTCTATTCCGACGGCAAGAACGGCAGCGCCATGGTGAAACGATTCTCTATCGGTGGCGTGACCCGCGACAAGGAATATGACCTCACTGCCGGCAAACCCGACTCCAAGGTGCTCTACCTGACTTCGAACCCCAATGGCGAAGCTGAAAAGATTAAGGTTTACCTCAAGCCGAAGCCGAAGATGAAAAAAACGCAGTTCGATTTCGACTTTAGTACACTGGCTATCAAGAGTCGTAGCTCGAAGGGTAACATCTTGTCGCGCAACCCTGTGCGTAAAATCGAGATGAGTGAAAAGGGCGTTTCGACACTGAGTGCCATCAATGTCTATTACGATGCTACCGTGATGAAACTCAATAATGATGAGCGTGGTGAGTTGCTGGGCGCCTTCAAGGAAGATGACAGAATTATAGCCGTTTATAAGTCTGGATATTACAGAATTACAGGCTACGACCTCTCCACTCACTTTGACGATGACCTGCTGATCATCCGCAAGTTCCATCCCAATAGAATTATTACGGCCGTTTATTATAACAAGAAGGATAAACAATACATTATCAAGCGTTTCCAACCCGAATTGACGGAAAAGAAGATCGACTTTATTCCTGTTGATAAGGACATCCGTTTGGAATTTGCTTCCATCGACTACCTGCCGCAGATTGAGGTGAAGTATCATCTGAAAGATCCAAAAGGTATTCTGACAGAGGTGGTTAATGTGGCTGAATTTGTGGATGTGATGAAAGTGCGCGCCAAAGGTAAAGTGCTCCGCTTCGGTACGGTGACGGGCGTCAAATTGCTCGAGCCGCTGCCTGATCCCGAGGAGATGCTGGCAGCTGAGGCAGAGGTGGAAGAGCCGGTAGAAGAACAGGATGATGATGCCGACGGCGTTATAGAGAATATTGACGATGCCGTGGCCAAAGAACGTTTCGACATGGAAGAGGATATTCTTCCCGTTTCGAAAGATGATAATGATGATACTGACGGTGAAGGAGAACAGTTGTCGCTGTTTTAAAAGCCGTAACGATGAGTCGCAATCCGTTGTTTCTTCGTAGGTTATATGTGTCGTCAGCGCTGTTTGTCGCGCTGGTGGCTCTGATGTTGCTCATACATGCCTGCCAACCCGAAGAGGATGTCTGGCAGCCGACGCCGTACCATTTGCAAATACCACGATTTTTCCCGCAACAGCTCAATATCCCCGACGACAATCCGCTGACGGTCGAAGGCGTCGAGTTGGGCCGCTATCTGTTCTACGACAGTCGCTTGAGTGGCTACATGGGCACCAATCCCGATTCTATGTTGTCGTGCGCTGACTGCCACGCCCAAGCGCATAATTTTGATGTGGGCACCGATAATCCGCGCTTCCCTGGAGGCGTGACTTACGGCCTGTCGGGCACGCCGACCCCACATAGCCCTATGCCGCTGGTGAATCTGGTATTCAACCATAACGGTTACTTCTGGAACGGCATGATTCACAAGGATAACCCTGATCCGAACCGTCGCTCATTGGAAAATGTCGTTACGATGGGCATCCAAGCACCCCATGAAATGAACAGTACTGTCGAGCGCGCTATCAATGCGTTGAAGCAAGTGGATTATTATCCGCCAATGTTCAAAAAAGCATTTGGCACTGAGGAGATTACACAAGAGCGTATCGAGAAGGCAATTGCCCAGTTTCTGCGTGTATTGGTCTCTGCCGACTCCAAATTCGACCGCTATTTGCGTGGTGAAGAGCAACTGTCGCCACAGGAACTGCGTGGCTATGTGCTATTTACAACCGAAGAAGGAGCCGATTGTTTCCATTGCCACGGCAGTGACGGTGTCCCGTTGTTTACCACTAACGAATTCTACAACAATGCTTTGTCGGCCACGCACGACGATCCGCGCGACCGTTATGCTGTGACGGGCAAACCGAGCGACCACGGGGCATATCGCGCCCCGTCGTTGCGCAACGTGGCGGTGTCAGCGCCCTACATGCACGACGGCCGCTTCAAAACCTTGGACGAAGTGCTGGAATTCTATAACACGGGTCTGGTCAATTCGCCCTACGTGCATCCCTATATGCACAAGATTGACGAGGGTGGGCGACATCTGACGCCTACGCAAATCGCCGATTTGAAAGCCTTTATCCTGACGCTGACCGACGACGCGTTTTTAACCGATCCGCGCTTCGCCAAACCCGATAAATTGAACACTAAAAAATAAAAAGTAAGACATTTTTCGTATGTTTATTTTTTTTATCTTTGCAACCGATTGTAAAAAGTGATAATTAATTCTATAAATCATACTTTATGAAAAACATTACAAACAATGCGAAACAGGCCAAACTGACTATGTTGTTGAATGTGTTGGTGTTGGTCTTCTTCATCATTTCCATGGTTTTTCTTTTGAATTTTGACAAGAAAAACAGAGCTATGCTGACCGAAAAACCCACCTATGAGTTTTATCAGGATGCCCTCCGTAATGCTGAGCAGCCCTTGAAACAGCATACCGCCGAGTTGGACTACTATAAAGTGAAAATGGATACGTTACAGGCTAATAAACCTGAAGCTAAGAATAAGAAGGAGATGAAAAAGTGGCAGGAAGAGGAAAAACGTATCAGCGGCATTTTGGAAGAAAAAGAGGCCCAGTTGGCATCGACCGATTCGACTATCGCAGTTGCCAAAGCCACTTTCGAGCCTGTTGAGGCCGAATATCACCAGTTTGAAAGCGATATGGCTTCCGCTAAGACCACTTTCAAAATTATGATGTGGATTACCATTCTTCTCCTGATTGTGAAAATCGCTTGCTTCGCATGGTGGAACTATAAAAACTCATTGAATATTCACGAGGTTGCTCCCTGGATGAAGAAAGGCAACAAGCCCTTCTGGGCATACCTGGGCTGGATTATCCCGGTTTACAATTTTATCAAACCATTCTCATTCTTTAGTGAGATTTGGGACGAAACCACTTACGTGCTCAACGATAAAGAAATCGTGGCAAGCAATCCCGAAGAGGATAACGAGTTTGTACTTGGCATTTGGTGGTGCTTCCTCTTGATTTCAGTCCTCATCATCTCTTGGTTCTTGCATTCCACCTTCTTTACTCAAGGTGCTATGTTCTTGAAACTGAACCATACAGGTGTCGCTATTGCCGCCATCATTTGCTGGGCCGTTTATCTCCTGTTAGAAGTTTACATCATTAGAAAATATAATGAGTTAAACAAGAAAATGGTCGATAACAGCGACAAATTCTAAAGAACAGACAACATTTTAGATAGATAAAGGTCGGATGAAAAGTCCGACCTTTTTTTGTGATATTTTAGCGCTCAAGGCGGTGCTGAAATGAACAATGAAGTGTTGGAAAAACTTATGAACAAAAGCGAACGGCTACAGACTAATATGGTATTTTTGTACGTTAAACTCAAAAGTTAAGTTTTAATATAAAAACCAAATCTATGAATGTACCTTTTTTGTTGCAGGCTCCTATTGATTCGCTGGGCACCGTTGCTCCAGAACCTGTTGTTGAAAAGATTAGTATCATGCAGCTGGTCTTCGACCCGAGCAGTTTGTGGATTATGATTCCCTTGATGCTGATGTTGGCCGCCGCTATCTATATTTTTGTAGAGCGTCTGCTTACCTTGAACAAGGCTGCTGTGGAAGAAAAGAACTTTATGAACAATATTCGTGATTTCATCCATGAAGGCAAACTGGAGTCGGCATTGGCTCTTTGCAAAGGTAACGACACACCTCTGGCCCGCATGATTGAAAAAGGCGTTTCGCGTATCGGCAAACCGCTGAACGATATCAATACCGCCATCGAAAATACGGGCAAACTGGAAGTGCAACGCCTCGAGAAGCGTGTCTCTATCCTGGCCACTATCGCAGGTGCCGGTCCTATGCTGGGATTCCTCGGTACGGTTGTCGGCATGGTTATCGCGTTCCATACAATGTCCGCTAATCCTAACAACTTGAATATTGCCGACTTGGCCGGCGGTATCTATACGGCTATGATTACCACCGTCGCAGGTCTGATTGTTGGCGTTGTTGGCTATGTATGCTATAACATTCTCGTTTCCCGCATCTCGCAAGTGGTCTATATGCTCGAAGCCAAAACTACTGAGTTTATGGATCTTCTGCACGAACCGGTTTAATCCTTAAAAGCGAAAGTCATGGCAATTCAAATGCAAAATAAGAGAAGTGCAGAGTTCAGCACCTCGGCCATGTCCGACTTGGTGTTCCTCTTGCTCATCTTCTTCATGATAACCTCTACGTTGGTGGCTCCCAATGCCATTAATCTGTTGCTCCCTAAGAGCAATTCGGGTAAGCAGTTGGGATCCCGCAATATCGAAGTCTATATTGATGCGGACAAGAATTACTATGTCAATCCCGAAGGCTCGCAAGCCGCACCTGTGGCTTACGAAGATTTGTTACCCGCATTGATGCAGGCCGCTGCGCAGGATAAATCGGAGCAACGGACCGTGATACTGCGTTCCGATAAGAGTGTGCCCGTTGAGAATGTAGTAGCCCTGATGGATGTGCTGAATGTGATGAACGAGTCGTTCGACGAAGCAAACAGATATAAGATACTCCTTGCCACTGAGGCAAAATAGGATTGTTGTATGAGTGAGGAAAAGAAAAATAAAACGATAGCCGCATCGGTAACAACCGCAGTGATGATAGCATTGCTGCTGATGATGCTCTTTTGCGGTCTCAGTTATCAGAATCCACCACCACCAGCCAAAAAGGCTATCCTGATTGAACTCTCAACCATGGGGGGCGGTGGAGGCGGTGGTAACGAGGCTCCTTCACAACAAAAGCAGACGCACGGTAGCGCTGAGAATATCGTGACGCAGAACAGCGAAGATGCCCCGACAATTCCGCGTGGCGACAAGAAAACCACCACTAATAAACCGACCGTGGTTGAACCAAAACCCGACCAAAATTCGATGTATCGAGCTGGACGCGGCGGCGGTAATGGCGGTGGAACAGGCACTGGCTCAGGTAGCGGTACGGGCTCTGGCATCGGACCAGGCGAGGGTAGTGGCTCAGGTGGCGGTATTGGCTATGGTACTGGTACCCGCGGCTATACCTATATGCCCGACCTTACAGTGAACGAGGCGGGTACTGTTTATGTTGAAGTGCACATCAGTGCCGACGGTAAAGTCGTAGACGCCCGAGTGATCAATAATAGCAAATATCCTACAACCATCACCAATTCGCGCATCCAGGCCGATTGTGTGGCAAAGGCCAAAACTGCCAAGTATAAACCGGGCAAAGAAGAACTCCGTATCATCGTCTTCAAGTAGCCGCTATGGATAGTGCACATTCTTTGCGTGGCCGCTTCAATCGTTCTTTCTTTCTGCAGATGGGAAGCAAGTGGGTGCTTGCTGCTATCCTTCTTTTTAGCGCTTGCCTGCTGCTGCGCATCTATACGGCAGTCCGCTTTTCGTTGCTGCCCCATGCCGACATCTCAGTATGGTCCTCCGTATTTTTCGGCTTCGGCTTTCTTGATGTTTTCTTCATTCTGCGCGTGCTTTTGTTTTCCATTGTACCATTCTTTCTGCTCTCTTTGCTGTCGGTCAGAGTCGCTCATATCACTTTTACTGTTTTTACATATATCTACTCTTTTCTATATCTGTGTCTGGTAGAGTATTTTGCCATAACGAAATTGCCGTTAGATCATGTGGTGATGGAGTATTCTCCTGCTGAATTGGTCGGTATTGTGAGATGGTCAACAAGCTTTTCGCAGACTTTTTGGATATTTGGGGTAGGATTTGTTGTTGTGACAATGGCTCTGACTGCTATCTATTTCTTATTCAATAAAATTAAAATTTCTCAATGGCCTATTTGGGTGCTTTTGTCGGCTTCGATATTAGTGGCTCCTTATCCCTATAAATCCATGTTGTATAACGAAGCGGTTCATTCGTCTATGCGTGGTTATTATTTGTCGCTGAACCAATTTTCCTACACTTTACATAAGATAATCGACTATAACAAAGCATTTTCCCAAAAGCTGACAGCGCAAGATGTGGAGGATGCTACGACTCGTTTCCGCCAGCTTTTTCCTGAACGTAGTTATGCAACCCCGCAATATCCATTTTTGCGGCGCAGCGATGATGCCGATGTGCTGGGACCATTCTTCCGTCCAACTTCCAACGGACTTCCGCCCAATATTGTGGTAGTTGTCATCGAGAGTTGGGGCAAGGAGCTGTCGGGTGTGGTGAATCCTGTGCTTTCGTTTACACCGTTCCTCGATAGTTTGGCATCTGTGGGACTGCATTGGAAGAATTGCCTTGCGACCACAGAGCGTACTTTTGGTGTGTTGCCATCTCTCTTTGCGTCAGCACCATACGGCGATAGGGGATTCGCTAATTCGTATGTTCCCATTCCAGAACATCGTTCGCTGTTTCTCGATTTGAAACAGAATGGCTATCGCTCCGCTTTCTTTTATGGAGGAAACGCTTCGTTTGATGGACAAGACAGATTCCTGTATAGCAATGGCATCGATTATATCATGTCGGCTGATAAGGATAATCTAAATCCGAAGAATAAGCAACTTTTGATTGATAATAACCGTTGGGGCGTGGATGATAAGGAGATGTTTGCTGCGGCCCAGACATACCTGAAGCAGCAACCGGAGCAAGCGCCGTATATTCATGTGTACCAAACTTTGACGACACACGAGCCCTTCGTCTTTGAAGAATTGGATGTGTATGTTGAAAAAGTAAAGGCCCTATTTAAGGCTCATGCTAAAGAGTTGGAATCACAACCTGTTGAAATGGAGTTGGTTAAGGCTAATATGGATGTCTATGCCGCCTATCTTTATATGGATGATTGCATTAGAAATCTCGTTGCCTATTACCGCTCGCAAAAGGATTTTGAGAATACCATTTTTGTCTTTACCGGTGATCATCGTATTGGTGGACTGATGAATAACAATCCGTTACAGGTCTATCATGTTCCGTTGACGATTTATTCACCTTTGTTAAACGAGGGGAGAACAATGGAAGCGGTGGTTTCGCATGCCGATATAACTCCATCTTTGAATGCATATCTTTCTCATAATTATCAATATACAATTGATGATAAATGCGCTTGGCTGGGTGAGTCGCTGGATACTACTACCGCTTTTGTGTGCAAAAAACGGATGGCCTTTATGCGTAATAATCGTGATATTGTAGAATGGCTTCATGGAGATAAGCTTTTGGTTGGCAGAAGATTGTATAAAGTGGAAAGGGATTTGCAGACCAAACTTATCGACGATAAGAAATGCTATGAGCAGATGTGCCAGGAATTGAACGATTTCAAAATTGTCAATCATTATGCGGTGAAAAATGATTTGTTGTGGTTGGATGAATTGGCTAACAAGAAACTTCTTTGCCATTATCAGTTTGATTTTGATGAAGTTGTGCCGGAATATTACCACGAGATTATTCGCACTGCACGCGATGGTAACCGTTATGCTATTGCTGATGAGCAACATCCGTATTTGCCATTGATGTTGCCTTTAACTTTGCAAGAAAATTGCGAGAAGATGTTTTTGGAGTTCTCATTTGATGTGAAATTGTCGAAAAAGATACTTTCTGCTTTGCCAGAGATTATGGTTCACATTTCTGATGGCGAAGGTGATGATTTTTATCAAGAATATGATTTCCGAGTTTTAGTTGATGAACCGATAAGTACGAAAAAATCAATGCACTGCTATCTGAAGACGACTTTGTATTTGAAGGATAAGTGTTTGAAAGGCAAAACGATGAAAGCAGTGCTTTGGAGCAAAAAAGGGGCGTTACTGGAACTGGATAATTTGGATACGCGTATAGAAATTCAAAATTAACACGATGAAAAGGTCCTTATTATATAATATTGTATCAATTCTCATTTGTCTTTTGTTGTTTTCTTGCAGCAAGCAACCCGATTATCAGTATGGTGAAAAGGTTTGGGTGCACCGGGCGAATGAGATGGATAAGGCTCGTGCGTTGCAATATCAGTATGCGGGGTTGGAAATAGATGTTTTTTATGATGCTGAACAAAAGTGTTTTATGATAAAGCACGACGTGAATGAGGATCCTCTACTTTCGCTTAACCAATGGCTGGACAGTTTGGAGAACCGTTCTCAAATCGGGCTGTGGCTGGATTTGAAAAATCTGACTCCTGAAAATAAGGCTGATATTGTGAATGCGTTGTTGCATGTAAGAGGTCAATATAAGCTGAAAGGGAAGATTATTGTGGAGTCAATGTCTTATGATTGTTTGAAAGATATTGAAAGGCAAGGTTTTGATATTAGCTATTATATTCCTCCTTTCAATCCGGAGGAGGAAGATTCTTTGTTAGTTGAGCAAATGAATGACAGCATAGCCAAAGTGACAAGTCAATATCATATACCTACTATTTCGGGCTATTATTATCAATATGAATTTATGAAAGCGAATTTTCCATCGCTACATAAACTGCTGTGGTATCATCCGTACGATGAGGCGCTCCGCAATCATTATATTGAGATAGCCCAAAACGACCCCATGGTCGATGTATTATTGATAGGGGTTGCCGAGTGGTAATTTGATCGGTTTTTGCCCTAAGTTTCCAAAAAACTTCCAAATTTGCGCGGTGTTTTCTCTCAAAAACTGCCAAAAAAGCCCCTGAAAGGTGTCATTTTTTCAAGTTTTTCAACAGAAGTTCTGATTTGTTTGAATTTTATCGGAGTGATTTACAGGCAAATGCGAAAAAAAGTGAAAAAAAGTTCATGAGGGTGTTGCGAAGAAAGAAAAAGGTGGTATCTTTGCAATCCCAAACGAACGGAAAAGTGAGTGGAAGGAAGAGGGGTCGTTTGGCAGTTCTTTGAAAGAATGGAATGGATGTAGCAAACAGCTCGAAGATTTTTTTGAGACGCAGCGATAAAGTCGGGACAGACAAAAAAGCAAAAGAAATTATTTAGGATGGAGAGTTTGATCCTGGCTCAGGATGAACGCTGGCGGCAGGCTTAATACATGCAAGTCGAACGGTAAGGTCCGAGGTAGCAATACCGAGGATACACGAGTGGCGCACGGGTGCGTAACGCGTATGCAACCTACCTTTGACTGGAACATAACGTTGAGAAATCGGCGCTAATATTCCATGTGGTTATGACCCGGCATCGGGATGTAACTAAAGATTTATTGGTCAAGGATGGGCATGCGTATCATTAGCTAGTTGGCGGGGTAACGGCCCACCAAGGCGACGATGATTAGGGGTTCTGAGAGGATTACCCCCCACACTGGAACTGAGACACGGTCCAGACTCCTACGGGAGGCAGCAGTAGGGAATATTGGGCAATGGAGGCAACTCTGACCCAGCCATGCCGCGTGCAGGAAGACGGCCCTATGGGTTGTAAACTGCTTTTATCGTGGAGTAAACCCGGTCACGTGTGGCCGGTTGAGAGTACACGAGGAATAAGTATCGGCTAACTCCGTGCCAGCAGCCGCGGTAATACGGGGGATACGAGCGTTATCCGGATTTATTGGGTTTAAAGGGTGCGCAGGCGGACCGGTAAGTCAGGGGTGAAAAGTCGGGGCTCAACTCCGATCGTGCCTTTGATACTGCCGGACTGGAGTGCGATAGGCGTGGCCGGAATGTGGTGTGTAGCGGTGAAATGCTTAGATATGCCACAGAACACCGATCGAGAAGTCAGGTCACGAGTTCGCAACTGACGCTCATGCACGAAAGCGTGGGGATCA
>JAEERB010000224.1 GCA_016285615.1 Bacteroidales bacterium | reverse complement strand
GAATATTGTGAGTCTTCTTTCAGAAGATAATCTATCAAATAGCCCAAACGATTCATCATCAACAATTAAACGATTAAACAATCAACGATTCAACAATTCCTCTAATACTTCCCCAATATCCCCGTCAATCACAATCGACCTATCCTTGATTTGTTCCACGGTGAACGCTTCGCCGAGGTTGATGGTGGCGTAGGTGGCGTTTGGATTCTGCATCGTCCATTGGATGAAGGGAATCTTGAATATGACGGGTGTGTTGCCGCCGCTGCCCAAATCCAGGAACAGTAGAGACGTTGCGCGCAACGTCTCTACGTTCAAATGTCGCCGGATAAATGCGGTGTATCGTTCCGAGGCAGCATGCCAGCCTTCGTCTTCCACAAAGGTCTCGTCGGCACGCAGGTTGACCTTCATCGGGCCGCCGCAGACAGGACAGCGGGGAATCAGTTCCGAAGGGATACGCATGTCCTCCTGTTGCGCTATCATCTGTTTGATGGTCTCCTCGTTGTCGTAGGTCTTCTGATGACAGGGTTTCGCGCATTGGAACAGGCCGTAGTCGCCCTGTGTGTAGAACAGTCGTTGTTTATCAAATCCTGCCTTCTGGAACTGGTGATCGACGTTGGTGGTGATGACGAAATAGTCCTTGTCTTTCAGCAGTTTGAGCAGGTTATCATACACGGGCTTTGGGGCGGGCACGTAGCGGTTGAAATAGATGTGGCGGCTCCAGTAGGCCCAATGTTCCTCCTCGGTGGAAAATGGATAGAAGCCCGCCGAGTACATATCGGTGAAGCCGTATTGGCGGATGAAGTCGGCAAAGTGTTGCTCGAAGCGCTCGCCCGAATAGGTAAAACCCGCCGAGGTGGAAAGTCCCGCGCCAGCGCCCACGACAACAGCGTCGGCGGATTGCAATGCTTTTCGTAGTTTCTCTATTTCCATAATAATAAGCGTTGTCTCACGCTTTAAGGTTTTCCTCTTTGGCCATCCCTACCAGCCGATTGCCGAGCTCGTAGGCGTTTTGCAAGTCGGTCTGCCAGTGCGCGTCGCGGTACTGGCGCTTCTCCTCCTCGCTGAAGAGGTTGAAGTCGTAGCGCGAGTAGTCGTTGAACTGGTAAGTGTTGCAGGCGTAAAGGGTTTCGGCGTAGCCGTAGATGTCGGCTAATATTTTGGTGTTTTCCTCTAAGATAGGCGGGTAGCCAATCTCTTTCATGTAGTCTTTCGGACAGTTCATGGTGTAAATCATGGCCGAGGGGATGACTTTGTCGCGCAGGGTGATGTGCTTCCCGTTTTCGTAAAGGTAGGTGCCGATGGGGAAGAGCAAGCGCTCCATGAACGAGCGGATCTCGCCCGTGGGGTAACTGTAATATACGGGACTGCCGAGAACTACCACGTCGGCTTGGCGGCAGCGCTCCAGCACCGGGCGTAGGTCGTCCTTCAGTGCGCAAACACCATTCGTCTTGGAGTTCTTAATCTTGCAGGCAAAACAGCTCTTACATCCTTTGAAGTCAATGTCATAGAGATTGATTAGTTCCACTTCGGCGCCAGCCTCCTGGGCTCCTTTCATGGCGCTTTCTAACATTTGCGCCGTATTCCATTTCTTTCGCGGGCTCCCGTTCACGAAGACCGCCTTGAGCACTTTATTATCCATCATTTTTTGCATTAATGATTAAAGTGCAAAGTTACGTAAAAGAAGGGTGAAAATGGTTGGCGATGGTCCATTCAGGATTTTTTTTATTTCCTAATTCTGCCGTAAAGATATTCAAAATACTGATATTGATAAGTTTATCAATAATCTGCGCCGTTGCGAAATTCGGTGGGCGACAGCCCTGTCTCACGGCGGAAGTAGCGACTGAAGGTGGCTTGCTCGTCAAAACCTAACATGTCGGCGATGGCTTGCACGGGAAGGTCCCTCCGTATATGGAGCAGTCGCTTGGCCTCCATAACGATATGTGTATGAATCCAATGGGCTGCCGTGTGCCCTGTCTCTTGTTTGATGACGGCACTGAAATGCTTGGTCGATAGGCAGGCTTTCTCGGCATAGAAGCCCACATCGCGGTGCTTACGGAAATGTTGCGCAAGGTCGTTGTGAAAGCGAGCACTAACCCGTTTGTCGGGGCTGGTTTCGTTCAGTTTGCTGGTGCGGTAAAAACTGAGAAACCGTAAGAGAAACTCCAACTGCCGTATCATCAGCACCCGCCAGTCGGGAAGTTTGAGGCGCGCGGTCTCGCGCATGCCAGCCACCACATGCATGATCATTTTGTATTCTCGCTTGTCGAGTTTTACGTTGGGATGTGGCTCGTAGCGGTAGCGCATCTGGTTGATAATATGCAACATCGGGTCGTTTAGCGTGGAAGATTCCGCAATAATCAAGGTGGCTAAGTAGTCGTCGGTTATACTCACCTTGCGGAGGCTGTGGTTGGGAAAGATGACTCCAACGGTATATTGTTCAGAATAATCTGGCGTGTCATCGTACAGAAGCTCGATATGCCCCCTATGGCCAATGCAGATGACATAATCTTGTGAGATAAAAGGCTCATCTCCAGAGGGTAAGCCCCGCACATCATCAAACACAACAATGCCTTCCTCTTTGATTCTACGAGCGTAGAGGTTCATAGGATGGGTGTATGATGGCGCGGTTTTCATAGTACAAAAATACGGATTATTTTCATAATAATGTTGAAAATCGGACTTTTTGCCAAATAATACCGCCGTTATGTTATGGTTATGATGGTCATATCGCTTTATTTTTGCCATATTAAATATACTATTATGAAAAATACCGCCATCTTATTCATTCTATTCGCTTTGATGACAAACGCTTGGGCACAGATAAGCGACAACACGGTTGAAGTTAATTATAATGGAACGACAGCGACGGTTGCTGTAGCCGACAATGTTGCTAAGTATCTAACTGTTACACAGGAAGGTGCGCACGTTTCCATTGCGCAGAGCGATTCTCTTGCGAGTGAAATTACTTACAAATTGAGCGGCACGTCCACCGATGGCGAGTTCTACATGTCGGGCTCCTACAAAGCCACCGTAGAGCTCAATGGTCTTACGCTGACCAACGCCACGCCCGTTTATAGTGGTGCTGCCATACATATCCAGAATGGCAAGCGCATCAAGGTGAATGTTATCACGGGTACCACCAATACGCTTGTTGATGCAACTGGTGGCACGCAGAAGGGTTGTCTCTATGTGAAGGGCCATGCCGAGTTCAAGCAGCAAGGCACGCTCAACGTGGTGG
>JAEERB010000046.1 GCA_016285615.1 Bacteroidales bacterium | reverse complement strand
ACACAATACATCTTTTTGATATCTTCCACCTTTTTCCCCTTAACCTTCAGCAAATCCGACTTGTCGATGGCACGTGTGCGAGGAAGTTGCGAGAACAAACGTACCAAAGAAGAGACTTCGGTATCTTTAGCGATGGAAAAGAGAAACAGAAACGGAATATCAGCTAAATCCCATTTAAACAACAATTTACGACCAGCATTGAAGATATAATAGAACTCCTCAAACAAATCCATGGTCGGGAACGGATTGTCTTTGTCGGGAATGAAAGGCACGGCCGCGCTATCGTAGCGCAGTGTTTTATTCTCCACCAAGAAAAAGTCGATGGGGTCGCCGCCGTCGATGCGGGCATGGAAGACTGGAAATAGTGGATTAGCCTGGTTATCTGACAGTTGATAATCGCCAATGTAGGGAAGATCGCAACGCAACAACTCTTTTAGGCGGGCTGCCATCGGCATCAGCGAGTCGTCAGACTGGACAGCATACAAATAGTAGTCTTTGGTTTCGCCAAAGAAATCGTCCAGCGCAATGGCTCTTTTTTCTGCTTTAGACTTGGAAGATGATGTTGCTTTCACGATGCGAAAATACAAAAAAATCCATCTTGAAAAAAATTGTATATTTGCAAATTGAATAATTCCAAGGATTCCATCCGTAGAACCTAAACACAATGAAACGTTTTTTTAGAAACATCATACTCATAATCAGCGTTTTGTCACTCACCCTGAGCCTTAACGCCCAAACTGACAATGCACCTAAAGCGGAGAAGAACAAGAGCATTGAGAATCCCGCTGAGAAGAAGCCCGAAATCATCCGAGACCGGTTGATGGTTGATTTGTTCCACGCCTTTTGGTTGGGAATGCCCAAGGAAGTCTCCTCTATGAAATTCAACCCCGGCTTCAATGTCACGGCGTTGTGGGATTTCAAATTACCCAACAACTCACCGCTTTCTTTCGGCTTGGGTGTCGGTTTCAGCTATTATAGCCAATTCACCAATGCACTCTTCAAGTCAGAGGATCAGGACATTATGAAATACTACATCATTCCTGAGGGCATCAAGTATAAAGTAAACAGAGTGACCTACACCAACGTACACATCCCGATTGAGTTCCGTTACAGGAATCCGCACAACAAATTCAAAGTGAGCATTGGCGCACGTGTAGGTTTGGTAACGCGCATCTCGCACCGCTACCGTGGTGACGATCCGAGCGGCTCAGAGTTGTCGGTAAACTACAAGAGTTTTGAGGTGTTCCACAAGCAGAAATACAATGTGGATGTAATTTTCCGCATGGGTTGGAACTGCGTGGGCTTCTACGCCTCCTACCAGATCAACAAGCTGTTTGAGAGCGGCAAAGGTCCCGCCATCAATCCGATCACGGTTGGACTGACCTGGAGTTTGTTCTAAAATGAAATTATTGAAATAAAGAAAAGGGATGCGCATGCGCATCCCTTTTCTTATTTTTGGATTTTGAATTCTAAACTTACAAAACAGGTCCGTAGGGAACCAAAGCCTTACCTTCGGCCGTTTCGGTGAAGTTGTTGAAATTCTTGATGAACGACTCGGCCAGTGTCTTGGCGCTTTCGCGATAAGCGTTCTTGTCGGCCCAACTGTTTTCAGGATTCAAGATATTGTCGTCCACATTGTTAACATGCTTCGGGATATAGAGATTGAACGGTTTCACGATTTCCGTTTCACAGTTAACTAACTCATCATTCAGAATAGCCGAAATGATGGTTCTGGTGTCTTTCAACGAGATACGCTTGCCCACGCCGTAGCCGCCGCCAATCCAACCGGTATTGACGAGGTAGGCCGTTGCATTGTGTTCGGTGAGTTTCTTAGCCAACTCTTCGGCATACTTGGTAGGATGCAGCAACAGGAAGGCGGCACCGAAGCATGACGAGAAGGTGGGTTGAGGAGTAACGATACCACGCTCTGTACCAGCCAACTTTGCAGTGTAACCACTTAAGAAATAGTACATTGTCTGCTCTCTATTCAGCACTGCCACGGGAGGCAGAACACCGAACGCATCTGCCGAGAGGAAAATCACCTTACTGGGGTGAGTACCTCTTGATACGGGCTTCACAATATTGTTAATGTGATAGATAGGATACGAAACACGCGTGTTTTCAGTCTTGGCTGCCGAGTCGAAGTCGATATTGCCTTCTGCATCGATAACCAGGTTCTCGAGCAGAGCGTCGCGCTTGATAGCATTGTAGATATCGGGTTCTTTCTCCTTGCTCAGGTTGATGCACTTAGCGTAGCAGCCGCCTTCGAAGTTGAATACACCGTTATCGTCCCAGCCGTGCTCATCATCGCCGATTAAGGCTCTGTTGGGGTCGGTTGACAAGGTGGTTTTGCCTGTGCCCGAGAGGCCGAAGAAGATGGCAGTGTCGCCCTTCTTGCCCTGGTTGGCCGAACAGTGCATAGCTGCCATACCGCGCAACGGCAGGAAGTAGTTCATAACCGAGAAGATACCTTTCTTCATCTCGCCGCCATACCACGAGCCGCCAATCAAAGCCATACGCTCGGTGAGGTTGAAGGCGATGTAAACTTCGCTATTTAAGCCTTGCTCCTTCCATTTGGGATTGACCGTCTTGCAGCTGTTCAGCACCACGAAGTCGGGTTCGAAATCCTTCAGTTCCTCTTCGCTGGGGCGGATGAACATGTTCTTTACGAAATGAGCCTGCCAAGCCACCTCGGTCACAAAGCGGATTTTCAGACGCGAGTTCTCGTTGGCGCCGCAATAGCCGTCCATCACATAAATATTCTTGTTATTCAGCTGTTTCTCGCTCAGCACTTTCAGGTCGGCCCAAATCTCAGGGGTAATGGGATGGTTGTCAGAACCGTTCTTCACGCCAGGAGTGGCCCACCAAACATTGTTGCGAGTCTCATCATCCACAACAATATATTTATCTTTAGGCGAACGGCCAGTGAAAATGCCCGTATCTACCGACAAAGCACCGGTTTTGGTCTTGTAGGCCTTATCATAGCCCGTCAGAGCAGGATTGATTTCATGTTGATACAACTCATCGTACGACAAATTGTAATAAATCTCTTTCGGATTGTCGATTCCGACTTTCTTTAACTGTTCAAGTAATTTTGAGTTTGTCATAATCGTAAATTATTAAACATTAAACACTTTTGATATTTTCAACTACTAAAAAAACGCCCTGTAAATGTCCATGCCGTTGGCGTAAATCAGCAGGGCGAGCACGATGGCGAGACCCACATAGTTGGCATAGCCGATGAACTTATCGCTCGGTTTCTTGCGTGTAATCATCTCAATGAGAATGAAGAGGATATAGCCACCATCGAGCATGGGGATGGGCAGGAAGTTCATAAAGGCCAAAATCAGTGAGAGCAGCGCAGTGATACTCCAGAAGGCTTGCCAATCCCAACTTTTCGGGAAGAGGCCGCCGATGGTACCGAAGCCACCCATCTGCTTAGCTCCTTCTTTTGAAAAGACTAACTTAAACTGTTTCACATAATTACCCAATATGGAGAAGCCATATTTTGCACCGACGGGTATAGCCTCGAAGAAGCCATATTCCACTTTCTTTGTATCCAGAAAACCATAATAGGAAACGGGCACCACGCCAATGAGGCCGTCGTCGGAGATGTGAACCACGCGTTTTTCCAGACTATCGTTGCGGTAATAACTCAGCATCAGGTCTTTGCCCTTGTACTGCTCAAACACCGACTTGAAGTCGAAATAGGAGTTCATGGTCGAGTCGTTGATGGCGACGAGGCTATCGTGTTTTTGCAAACCGGCTTTGTCGGCATAATGGTTAGGCATAATGGAGTCGATGACGAAGGGGAAATCATAGATACAGAAGGCGGAACTACCTTCGGCCAGCACCTGCTTTCCAAAGTCGGCAGGCACCACCACATCCACTTCCTGACCATCGCGGAGCACGCGTACAGTCACATCATCGTCGAGCAGCATATCCATCGTAATATCGCTCAGTGTTTCAGGTTTTTGACCATTCACCAGCAACACCATATCGCCATTTTGGAAGCCCGCTTTCTGAGCCGCCGCCGAAAAGTGGAAGCCATACTTGGCATTTTCAACGGGGATGTACTCTCTACCCCAGTGCGCCATGATACCGATGTAGATCAGGATACCCACGATGAAGTTGACCAACACACCGCCAATGATGATGAAGAGACGCTGCCAGGCTGGTTTGGCACGGAATTCCCACGGCTGCACCTCAGCGGCCAACTGATCGGCGGAAGTGGTTTCATCCACCATACCGTTGATGGCGCAGTAGCCACCCAGCGGCAGCCAGCCGATGCCCCACTCTGTCGATTCGGGATGTTCGTCGAACGAAGCGGGCGATGCCGACGAGAAGAAGCTAAAATGCCACTTGCCGTCGTATTTCTTGGCTCTTAATATCGAGAACCCGGGATTGAAGAAAAGATAAAACTTATCAACGCGGGTATGGAATATACGTGCGAAGGTGTAATGTCCTAACTCATGAACAAAAACCAGCAACGAGAGACTGGCTATCAGGCCTATAATTTGGGTTGCAATACTCATCCTTTATATATCTTTATTTTCGACAGGATAACGTTTTGTTTGTCGTTTTATTATTGTTGATTATCAATTGTTTACACATTTTATTTTTCTTGTTTCGGCATCTACTTGCAAGAACTCGTCCACCGAAGCAGGTTTTGAGAACGGGATAGCCGACAAGCACTTCTCAATATGCTTTGGGATGTCGGTAAAGCCGATTTCGCCTTGCAAGAAACTGCGGACGGCCACTTCGTTGGCCGCATTAAGCACGCAAGGCATGCTACCACCTTGACGGAAGGCCTCGCAAGCCAGTGAGATGCAGGGGAAGGTCTCGTGGTCGGGCTGCTCGAAAGTGAGTTGCGGATAATCGGCAAACGAGAACCTCGGGAAGTGATTGGCTTGTCGCGCAGGATAGGTAAGTGCGTATTGGATAGGCAGTTTCATATCCGGCAATCCCAGCTGGGCTTTCACAGCACCATCGGTAAACTGCACCAGCGAATGGATGATGGACTGTGGGTGCACCACCACTTCAATCTTGTCGATAGGCACATTGAAGAGCCAGCTTGCCTCGATAATTTCAAGACCTTTGTTCATCATCGTCGCGCTGTCGATAGTGATTTTAGGACCCATATTCCAGTTGGGATGATGCAGCGCCTCTTCGCGGGTCACCGTTTTCAGGAAAGCGGCGTCTTTGCCCCGGAAAGGACCACCAGATGCGGTAATGATGAGTTTCTCGATGGGATTATGGAACTCACCGGCCAGACATTGGAAGATGGCAGAGTGCTCCGAGTCGACAGGATAGATATTGACGCCTTTGGCTGCAGCCGTCGCCGTCATCAGTGAGCCAGCGACCACTAAAGTCTCCTTATTGGCCAGGGCCAACGGTTTGCCACTTTCAATGGCGTGATAGGCAGGACGCAAACCAGCCACTCCCACAATCGCCGACAGCACCATGTCCACACAGTCCATGGCGGCCACATCCACCAGTGACTGCTCACCAGCAAACACCTTGATATCGTCATCCCAGAGCGCCGACTTCACCTTGTCGCAAAGGTCCTCGCGAACAATCACCACTATGTTGGGCTTGTACTTCTTTGCTTGCTGAATCAGCAGGTCGGCATTGGAATAGGCGGCCAGCACTTCCACTTGCAGAAGATCGGGCAAACTATCCACTACCTCGAGCGCTTGTGTGCCGATGGAGCCTGTACTTCCTAATATGGCAATTCGTCTTTTCACCTTATTATTTTAAGGGTGCAAAGTTACGAATATTTTTCAAAGAGTTTTCAGTATTAAGCTTTAAGATTTCCAAACGATGACTTAATTCTCGGTAATCCGACAGCAAATTCCAAATGCCGTCTTCACTGAGCACGCCGCGTTTCAAATCTGCTGGAAGCAGACCCTGCTGGTCATCGGCACAATCTTGCTTCCAACTCTCGCTTCCCAAATAGTCGTCTAAACACTTAACATCCTCTTTTACAGCTTCATAATTCACCAACGCATCCTCATACGCTTCCAATGCAGCATCCATCTTACGCACAACAGCCAAAGCGCGGTTAAGCCGTTGTTCCATCTGCTCTATTCTTTCAACATTAGCCATAACCCTTAGCGTTCAAACATTTTTAAAAGCTTCATCTTCGTTTCCCCGGCCTTGCCCGTGTAGGGATGCTCGCGCAGAGAAAGGTTGAAACGGGTACTTCCTTTGAGGACAGTCTGCGGGTGTGTGAACTCGCGGAAACCCCACTCTCCGTGGTAGGCGCCCATGCCCGAATGGCCCACGCCGTTGAACGGCACGCCTTTCACCATCATGTGGATACACACCTCGTTGATGCAGCCGCCTCCGTACTGTTGGGTTTGCATGGTACGTTTCGCCCATTTCAAATTTTTGGTAAACAGATACATAGCTAACGGATGCTCACGTTCGGCGATGATGTCCATGATGGCATCAACCTCGGCATCGGGGAAGGGAACTATGGGCAACAGTGGGTTGAAGAGCTCGTGCTGCACGATATGCTCGTCGGCCTTCACGGGATAGATGAGTGTGGGCGCGTAACGGCAGGTTTCGCGATGACCTTCACCGCCAAACACGATGCGTTCGCGATACTCGTCAGCCAATGCCGCGCACTTGTCGTAGGCGGCTGTTGTGATGAGCTTGGGATACTCGGGATTGTCGATTGGATGCTCGCCAATCTGTGCCACGAACGCCTTTTTCAGCTCTTCCAAGAAGGGCTCAGCCACTTCTTGGGCTACAGCTATCTGGTTGATATTGATACAGATTTGTCCCGAATTGCACAATTTGAAGAAAGCAATTTTGCGAGCCGCATCTTTCAGGTCGGCATCTTTACGCACCACGCACCAGTTGCCTGTCTCGCCGCCCAGTTCCAGTGCCACAGGGGTGAGGTTCTTGGCAGCCTCGGCCATCACATGCTTGCCCACCGCAGGCGAGCCGGTGTAGAAAATCTTGTCGAAGCGCTGTGCCAGGCACATATCGGCCACATCGTGACCGCCGTCGATGAGCGTGATGTACTCGGGCGGGAACACTTCGGCGAAGAAGCGCTTGAGCACCGCCGTGCAGGCGGCCGACTTCGAGCTGGACTTAATCACCACGGTGTTGCCACCACACATCGCTGCCGCCACCACGCCGATAGTGAGCAATATCGGAAAGTTGAACGGACTGATAACCAACGACACACCGTAGGGCATCTTATAGACTTTGGTTATCATACTAGGGAAGCTCATCAAGCCGCTGAAGTGCGTCTCTGGGCGCGCCCAACGGCGCAGACCTCGTATCATCTCATTGACTTCCACAATGATAGGACCCACATCGCAAAGGTACGCCTCCACCCTGCTGCGGCCAAGGTCTTCAATCAAAGCATCCTCAAAATCGGTAGCGTATGCCTTGACCGCCGTTTTGAGCTTCTTGAGTTGCTCTATTCTCCATTTTATGGGTAATGTAGCGCCTGTACGGAAGAATTTCCGCTGTGTGGCGACGATTTGTTGGATTTGTTCGTTAGTGTACATTATTATGAAATTTGGAAGTGAGAAGTGAATTGTGAGAAGTGAGAAGTTAAGAAGTTAAGGAACTAAGGGGTTAAGAGTTGTTGGGGTGTTGATTGTTTAATTGTTGGTGTCATTCCGAGGCGGTGGTTGAGCTTGTCGAAAACACCGTCGAAGGAATCTCTTTGAATTCTGAATTTTGTTCTTTGTTCTTTATTCGTATTCAGAGTCCGGACTAATAAGACGCAGGATAATTACATGTAACATCGGGAAGTCTTTATATTCCACCACCAGAGACACTTCCTTATTGAAATCTTTTGGGAATTGGATGCCCATCAACGAACCTTTGGAAATCGCATTTCTGTTTTCGGTATTTGTATCCACATCGCCTCTCCCCTTGAGCTCGAAATGGCCAAAGACCTCTTTGGTGCTATAGTCATCATTGAGATAGGCCAGTCGGCAATGGAAATTTGAAAAAGATGTTTCGTTAACAACGCGCACTTGATTGTAGTAAGGCGAATATCCCTCCACAACAAATGTCAATTCGTTTTGGGAAAAGGTAACCGTTGCTGCCATCAGCAAAAAGATTAACAGGATTGATTTTTTCATGATGTCTGTATTTTAGTTAATTTATTATCGCGAGATATAATTTATGAATTTGTCACTTTTGTCACTTCTTCCAGCACTCGCACAATATCTTCGTTGCTGAATGTCATCGGGGCGGAGTAATTGATGGAGTCGGCGGCAATCATGTGGGTAAGCTCCTCGTAATCTACCACTTTCACTGGCAAGGGAAGATTATCCAAACCGCAAGTTGTGATTAGATGGCGAATGGCCTGCAAGAATGCCTCGGCGGCATCGCTGTCGGAAGCGTTCTCTTCGACAAGATGGCAATAGCGTGCCAACATCGCATATTTCGTCAGGCATGACTCTTTTTGGTACTCCAACACAGGCAACATCATCAGCGTAATGGCCTGGCCGTGGGGGATATGGTATTTGGCACCGATACTATGGGCAAAAGCGTGCACATAGCCAGCCAGTTGCGTATTGATAGCATTGCCACCGTACATAGCGGCGCGACACATCGCCAACCGCGACTCCACATTCTCGGGCTCACGCATCACCACGGGCAGATGCTGCAAAATGAGGCGCGTACCTTCCATTGACAGTCGCATATTTTCCTCGTCGGGGTCCACATCGCTGACAGCCCCTTCCACCACATGACTCAGAGCGTCCATGCCACAGGCGGCGGTCACCATTTGCGGTGCGTGTATGGTCAGCTCGCTGTCGAGAACCACATGTGTCACATTTAGACCAATAAGAACGGTTGAGCCCTTCACGCCACGATTGCGGGTCACCACGGCACCCACGGTAATCTCAGCGCCAGTGCCTGCAGTAGAGGGCACCGATATCATCGGCAATGTTTTGCCCGGCACGACCAAAAACTTGAGCAGCAGGGCGCGCGTGCGCATGTGTGGCAAGCGAACACCGGCCACGATCATCTTACAGGTGTCCATCACTGAGCCGCCGCCAAGGGCGATGACGCACTCGGCATTGCACTCGAGGGCAGCTTTGCGACCAGCGGTTATCAAGGCAGCCGTCGGCTCTGAGTTGATATCGGCAAACACTTTACAGCCGACGCCGGACTCTTCCAGCGATTGCACAATTTTCTGTTCGTAGCCCAAATTGTGCAGCGTTTGGTCAGTTACCAGAAGTACCTGTTTATATCCGTTCCTTTTACAAATCTCACCGATTTGCGCCCGTGCCCCGTGGCCTTCAACCACCTGCGGTTCAGGCAGCGGCACATGGTGAATTACTTTGCCAGGCAGGCGGTGGATTTGTTTGCGAAAGATGTAGGTGTCCATAGTAGTTGTTAGATGTTAGTTTTCAGTTGTTAGAGAGGGGATATTTTCTTCGCAAAGATAAAGAATTTGTCGGCTACTTGTTGCTCATTTTTTCAATTTTTCAACTTATTACAATTTGAATTCTGCCACCCTACTATTTTCTTTTAAAAAATTATCCACAGGGGTGTAATCATCAAAAAATAATTGTAAATTGCACGCCTTAAAACCCGATTCGAACAACAAAGCATATCTTTCTGCTAACAAACTGACAGATTATGACTTATAATAAAAGAGGAAATTTTCTACGAGTTATACTCTTTGCCATTTTGGCGGCTATATTCCCATTGAACATGCAGGCTGGCGAGCACAGCGAAGCCGAGCAGGGATTCAACCCCGGAGCATTCATTTTAGACCACGTTATTGACAGCTACGGCTGGCATATTGCCGGCGAAGGCGACAAGTCAATTTCCGTCTCGCTGCCCATCATTTTGTTCGACAACTGGAAACCTGTAGTCTTCATGTCGAGCAAGTTCCACCACGGCCACGCCGCCTACAAAGGCTACGCCATCGGCTTTACCGAAGAGACCAAAGGCAAGATTGTGAAACTGGGCGGACCTGATGCCGGTTACACCGGACATTTGGAAGAAGGTCATTCCTATATGATTGACAACCAATCTACTTTAATCGACATTTCCATCACCAAGAATGTGTTTGCCCTGCTGCTCTCCATCATCCTGCTCTGCTGGATATTCCTCCGTGTGGCTAAGCAGTACAAAGATGGCGGCGACAACAAAGCGCCGAAAGGAATGGCAGCGCTCGTAGAGCCGGTCATCATCTTCATCCGTGACGAGGTGGCCATCCCCTCCATCGGCAAAGACAAATACGAAAAGTTCCTGCCCTATCTGCTCACGTTGTTCTTCTTTATCCTGATTAACAACCTGATGGGACTTATCCCCATTTTCCCGTTTGGTGCCAACCTGACGGGTAACATTGCCGTAACGGGCATTTTGGCCATCATCACCTTCTTTATCACCTCGTTCTCGGCCAACAAGAACTACTGGATACATCTGGTGAACACGCCGGGCGTGCCGTGGTGGCTGAAGATTCCCCTACCCCTTATGCCAGTAGTGGAAATCATCGGTATCTTCACCAAGCCCTTCGTGTTGATGATCCGACTTTTCGCCAACATCACCGCAGGCCACATTATCGTGCTGGGCTTCATCAGCTTGATATTCATCTTCGGACAGATGACCCCCGCCTTAGGTTATGGCATCTCGGTGGTATCTATCTTCTTCTACCTGTTCATGGGCCTACTGGAATTAATCGTCGCTTTTGTGCAGGCTTTCATCTTCACCCTGCTCACCGCACTTTACATCGGTATGGCTATTGAAGACCACGAAGAACATGAAGAGGCACATGAGGCAACCGAAATCGTTCACAACAATTAAAAACAAATAAGAACCTATTATCAACTATTTTTAATCACTAAAAATTAGTATTATGTCATTCTTAACATTATTACAAGCAGCAGCAGATTTAAGCGCTATCGGTAAAATGGGTGCCGGCCTTGGTGCAGGTATTGCAGCCATCGCAGCAGGTCTTGGTATCGGTAACATCGGTAAGGGTGCCGTTGAATCCATCGCACGCCAACCCGAAGCTGGTGGTGACATCAGAACCAACATGATTCTGACCGCCGCCTTTATCGAAGGTGTTGCACTGTTTGCTATCGTAGTTTGCTTGCTTATCGCCGTTGCATAAGCAGCCACTACAAACACGAAAGTTTTTCCCCGCGATGGGCGGGGAAAAACTTTCCTTTAAAACAAAAGAAAATTTACAATAGACAACAATATTAAGAAATAAATTATGGCACTAATTACCCCCGCCTTCGGACTTATATTCTGGATGCTCATCGGTTTTGGCATTTTGTTTTTCATCTTGAAAAAATTTGCATGGCCTTTTATCGTAAACACCATTAAAGCCCGTGAACACCGCATCGAGAGCCAGCTTATGGAAGCCGAAAAAGTACGCCAGGATATGGCCAACCTGAAGTCAGAGCACCAAGTGCTGCTGGCCCAGGCCAAAGAGGAACGCGACCAGATTTTGGCCGACGCCCGCAAAATGAGAGACAAGCTATACGAAGAAGCCAAAGAGAAAGCCAACAATGAAGCCAAGGCTATTGTTGAAGATGCCAAGAACGCCATTCATTTCGAGAAGATGAAGGCTATGACCGACATCAAGAACGAAATTGCCAATATGTCGATCGAAATCGCAGAGAAAATCCTGCGCGAAGAACTCTCCGACCAGAACAAACAGGAAGCATTGGTAAGCAAATGGATGGATGACGTTCATTTGAACTAAGCCATCCCCTCTCTCGCAACAGCAATGTTGCCGCTTTACTATGATTGTTCGCAGCTTCGGCTGCCACGATATATTAATGTAAAAAACTTTTCATCCACCCTCATCGTATGAAAAGTTTTTGCATATATACACGCTATCTTTGCAGCTACAAACAACTGCATTATTCATTTCAAACACCCCAAACCTATGGCCGCCTTTACGCATTTACACGTCCACACCCAATATTCACTTCTTGACGGACTTTGCAAGATTCCCGATTTGATCAATCGCTGCTTGGAAACCGGCATGAACTCACTTGCCGTCACCGACCACGGCAACATGTTTGGCATCAAGGAGTTTTACGATTGTGTAGATGCCCAAAACGGCGAGACTAAAAAGGAGATAAAAGAGTTGGAGGCCAAATTGGCCGAAGAGACCGATGCCGCCAAACAGGACGAGTTGCGCCAACAAATAGAGGCTGCCAAACAGAAGATTTTCACGCCCATCTTCGGATGTGAGGCGTATGTGGCGCGCGTCACCCCGACCAACCCGACGGGCACACGGTTTGTACGCGAGCACAAAGAAAACGGTAGCGGCTACCATTTGGTGCTTTTAGCCAAAAACGAAACGGGCTACCACAACTTGTGCAAAATCATCTCCAGCGCCTGGATTGACGGCTACTACTACCGTCCCCGTATTGACCGCGAACTGCTGGAAAAATACCACGAGGGCATTATCGTCTCCTCGGCATGTCTGGCGGGAGAGATTCCCAAGGCCCTGGCTTCCAACAATTACCAGAAAGCAAAAGAGGCCGTTCTGTGGTTTAAAAGCATTTTTGGAGAAGACTATTATCTTGAAATTCAGCGACATAAAACAGACATTCCAGGCGCCGACACCACGGTTTATGAGCAACAACAAGTGGTTAACGAAGGCCTTTTGAAACTGGCCGCTGAAACCAACACCAAGATTATCGCCACCAACGATGTCCATTTTGTACGCAAAGAGCAAGGAACAGCGCACGACCTGCTGATATGCTTGAGTACAGGCAAAAAAGAGCAAGATACTGATCGACTGCACTATACACAACAGGAATGGCTCAAGTCGCCAGAGGAGATGGCCGAGATTTTTGCCGACATACCCGAAGCTCTGAGCAATACGCAGGAGATTGTCGCCAAGATTGAACCCTACAAGCTCAAGCACGACGCTATCATGCCCATGTTTGACATTCCTAAGGAGTTTGGCACGGTGGAAGGCTACAAGCAGAAATTCACCGAAGAGGACTTGCGCAAGGAGTTTGAATCTGGCGAAGGCAATGAGGGCAGAATTGAAAAAATTGGCGGTATAGAGCGAGCCTACCGCATCAAATTGGAAGCCGACTACTTGCGCGAACTCACCTACAAAGGCGCCTACCAACGTTATGGAGACCCCATTGCAGACGATATCAGGGAACGCATCGACTTTGAGCTCAGCGTCATGCGCAACATGGGCTTCCCTGGATACTTCCTTATCGTACAAGACTTTATCGCCGCTGCGCGAGAGATGGGCATATCGGTCGGCCCAGGACGAGGCTCAGCCGCTGGCTCTGTCGTTGCTTACTGTTTGAAAATCACCGATTTAGACCCATTAAAGTACGATTTGCTGTTCGAGCGTTTCCTCAACCCCGACCGAATCTCGCTGCCTGATATTGACGTGGACTTTGACAACGAAGGCCGATATAGGATATTGGATTGGATTACAGAGAAATACGGTAAAGAGCGTGTGGCTCACATTATCACTTACGGCACGATGGCGACGAAATCGAGTATCAAGGATATTGCCCGCGTACTGGATTTGGACCTGAACGATTCGAACGCCCTCGCCAAGATGATTCCCGACCGGTTTCCTGAAGATCCCAAAACTAACAAAGCACCCAAGGTTAACCTCAAAAACTGTATTGCACTTGTACCTGAACTGAGACAAATTAACGAGAGCGACAAACGCGAAGATGAGAAGAAGAAAAGGGTGCTCAAGTACGCACAGCAGGTTGAGGGCACCGTTCGCCAGATCGGTGTTCATGCCTGTGGCATCATCATTGGAGCCGACGACCTGACCAAATTCGCTCCTTTGGCCACCGTTGTGGATAAAGAGACGGACGAAGACATCGTCATCACCCAATATGAAGGGGCGGTCATTGAAGATGTCGGCTTGATCAAGATGGACTTCTTAGGCCTCAAAACGCTCTCTATCATCAAGGAAACCCTTCGTAACATAAAGAAATCCAAAGGTATAGACCTTGACATTGATACCATCCCCATTGATGACGCCAAGACATACGAATTATTCTGTGCAGGCGACACGGTAGCCATCTTCCAATTTGAATCGGCTGGTATGCAGAAATATCTTAAAGAGCTGCAGCCCAGCAAGTTTGAAGACCTCATTGCCATGAATGCGCTCTACCGTCCCGGTCCTATGAGCTACATTCCCCAATTCATCAAACGAAAACACGGACTGGAGCCCATCAGCTACGACCTGCCCGTGATGGAGAAGTACTTAAAGGACACTTACGGCATCACGGTTTATCAGGAGCAGGTCATGCTGCTATCGAGATTGCTGGCCAACTTCACACGAGGCGAAAGCGATGCTCTCAGAAAGGCCATGGGTAAGAAGAAGAAGAAAATCGTTGACGCCATGAAGCCCAAGTTCATTGAAGGCGGTATCAAAAACGGTCACGACCCAAAAATCTTGGAAAAGATTTGGAAAGACTGGGAAGCATTTGCCAGCTACGCCTTCAACAAATCGCATGCTGCATGCTACTCGTGGGTGGCCTACCAGACCGCCTATCTCAAGGCTCACTACCCGGCAGAATTTATGGCGGCCAACTTGACCAACGAACTGAGCGACATTGCGACTATCAGTCTGTTTATTGATGACACGCAAAAGAAGAATATCGCCGTGTTAGGACCTGACGTCAACGAGTCGGAAATGTTCTTCACGGTCAACAAGGACGGTAACATCCGCTTCGGTCTGGCCGCGCTGAAAGGCGTCGGCAACGGCGCCGCCGAGTCGGTCATCAAGGAGCGCAACGAGAACGGACCCTTCAAGAATATCTTCGACTTTGTCACCCGTGTGGACCTGCGCAGTTGCAACAAACGCGCCATTGAGTCAATGGCTTACGCTGGTGTTTTCGACTGCTTTAGCGACATGCATCGGGCGCAGTTCTTCCATGCCGACAAAGAAGGGAAGACGTTCCTTGACAAGCTCATCACCTACGGAGCCAAGTCGCACGAATCTTCCTCGACCATGCAGACTTCCATCTTTGACGACGTGCCCGAAATGCAGGAAATGGCTTATCCCGACATTCCCGACTGCGACCCCATGACGCCATCGGAAAAGTTGAAGAAAGAAAAGGATATTGCCGGGTTCTACATCTCTGGCCATCCGTTGGACCACTATAAGCCTATCATCCAAAACTACTGCAACGTCACCCTTGCCGACATCAAGAACCCGGAGAACCACCGCGAACTAAGTCGCAAATCATTAGCCTTTGCGGCCATGGTCAACAGTTTCACCTATGCTCGCACCAAAAACGACAAGCTGTTTTCACGTGCCGAAATAGAAGACTATGATGGCATCTACGTGTGGACATTTTTCGGAACAGACGCGACCAAGTACGAGCACCAACTCCATCCGGGCGAACTGGTATTCGTTAAAGCACTTATGAAAGAACAATATAGAGGCAAGGATTACCAAGGGCCTACTAGTTATGACCTCAAGCCCGAAGAGATCTTCTTCTTGCATGAAGGCTACGAAAAATTGTGCAAAAGCGTCGAACTCTCTTTTGACCTGACCGACATATCGACAACGTTGGCCGACGAGCTCAAGACCATCATCAGTCAATCAAAAGGCCAACGACCGCTCTATATCAACATCTACTCTACCGACCAGAAATTCCATACTACGCTTTCCAACCTGCGGGCCACCATCGATCCCGAACTTTTCATCAAGAATCTCAAACTCAATGTGCCCTACAGGCTCGATCTAAAATAGACAACATGACTCCTCGCAACTATCCTGCGCTCATTGCCAAGGAATTAAACCTTACCGAACAGCAAGTCAAGAACACGCTGGAATTATTGGACCAAGGTGCCACCATACCTTTCATCGCCCGTTACCGCAAGGAGGCCACCGACAGTCTGGATGAAGTGCAGATTGGCGCCATCCGCGATCTCTATGCCAAATGGATTGAGCTGGACAAGCGTCGTATGGCCATCATCGACTCCATCAACGAGCAAGGGAAGATGACTCCCGAGTTGGAAGAGAACCTCAATAACGCCAACACGCTCAGCGAGTTGGAAGACTTGTACTTACCCTATCGTCCCAAACGCAAGACGAGGGCTACGGTGGCCATTGAAAAGGGGCTGGAGCCGCTAGCGGCACTCATCTTCAAACAGCCCGGACACGTGCAGCCGACAGAGATAGCCGCCAAGTATGTCAATCCCGACAAAGGCGTTGCTTCTGTGGACGAAGCCTTGGCTGGCGCCCGCGACATCATTGCCGAGTGGGCCTCCGAGAATGTCACCTTAAGACGGAAAATGCGTTCACTCTTTGTTCGCGAATCGATGATTTCATCCAAAGTGGTGAAAGACAAGGCGCAAGAAGGCGAAAAGTATGCCATCTACTTCAACAGTTCCGAAAAACTGAACCGTGCCCCTTCGCACCGACTGTTAGCCATGTACCGCGGCGAGGATGAAGGGTTTCTGCGACTGACCATCGCGCCCAATGAAGAGCGCGCCCTTGACCTGATGACCGATTTCTTTGTCAAGTCGGGCAACCCCTGCTCACAACAAGTGACAGAAGCCATAATCGACTCATACAAAAGACTTTTACAGCCGCAGATGGAGACTGAAATGCGCAAGCAATTCAAGGAGAAAGCGGATGCAGAGGCCATCAAGGTGTTCGTAGCCAACCTGCAGCAACTGCTTTTGGAGCCACCATTGGGACAGAAAGTGGTCATGGCCATCGACCCAGGCTTCCGCACGGGCTGCAAGGTGGTCATCCTGGACCGGCAAGGCAAGCTGTTGCACAACGAGAACATCTACCCTCACCCGCCCCACGCACAATACAAGTTGGCTTCCGACAAGCTCAAGCGGATGGTGCTGCAATACAAAGTGGAAGCCATCGCCATTGGCAACGGCACAGCAGGCCGCGAAACCGAGAACTTTGTCCGCAAGATACCCTTTGAACGTGATGTGACCGCCATTGTTGTCAACGAGAGCGGTGCCTCCGTCTATTCCGCCTCGCCCG
>JAEERB010000045.1 GCA_016285615.1 Bacteroidales bacterium | reverse complement strand
CTTTTAAAAGTATTGTTTCACAAAATGTTACTCTAGATAATCTTGGGACATCAGCCATGGGAGTGCAGGATGTAAAACCTGAGACAACAATTGATTATTGCGAATATCATAACGCTACCATAGATTACGATGAAAAAGAGTGTAAAGATTGTGATATGGTGATACAAACGGAATCAAGAATAGTTGATATTTCACGAGATAAAAAACAATTTTGTCAAGGACAACAAACCGAACCCCTGTGTATTGATCAATGGAACTGGGGGGCTTTTTTACTGAATTGGTTATGGGGGATGGGCAATTCTGTTGGCTTGGCTTGGTTCTGTTTTGTGCCTATAATCCACTGGTTTATGCCATTTTATTTAGGAACAATGGGAAACCGATGGGCATGGGATAAAGTGAAAAATAAAATAACACCGGAGGAGTTTGATAGGAGACAGCGCAATTGGAAGATTGCCGGTTTCACTGTGACTGGAATGTTTCTTTATGTGGTGCTATCTGTCTATTTTCCGCCCCCGTACTTTTTGTCAAAAACATTTCGTAATTTTGCAATGAAATTTATAGAGATAATCTATGCAATCTGTTGATAATAGAGTACTTAACTCGCTGATGGAATGCGAGAAGGTATTGCATTCACACCGTCACAGTTGGTACATTTAGAACGAATCTGCGAACTGTAATGCCGTTTTCGTGAAACCACAAAATTAGATTATCTTTTAAGTATAGACCCAAACGAATAAATATACTTCCTATGAAACCCTTCCTTTTTTCCTTCATCCTCCTTTTCTCCACCGCCACTTTTGCCGCTCCGCATCGTCCGGAAAAACCGCAACCTAAAAAAGCCGAAACAAAAGTAGAAGCACAGACCGATGTGCAAGGGCAGGAGAGTGGTATCAGTGGCGAAACATACGTCTATGTTTGCACGGGCACGTCGGCCACAAGGTATCATAGCCGCTCAAACTGCAACGGCTTGAAAGCATGCAAAGCAGATATAGTAAAGGTTACTATCGGAAAAGCTGAAAATGAAATGCACAAAACGCCTTGTAAGATTTGCTTTGGAAATTAGTTGTTTTTCAATATAATAGTGCTTGTCTTTTTTTTCTAAATAACCTCATGTTATTTTATAAAATTTTTGTAATTTTGCAAAAATTTAAAAGATATGACATTCGCGTCCAATGTTTCTGTTGGATATAATTTACCTGTGGGCTGGGCAGAGGAAACGGCCCGCACATTCAGTCATTTGACAAATTTAATCGACCAAATACATAACTCCGCTTATTCAGCAGCAGTGAAAGCGATAAATCGGTTTTCTACTGTTAGAAATTATGTGATAGGATACTATATTGTGGAATATGAACAACACGGGAACGATAAAGCAAAATATGGTGATAAGTTACTTGAGAGAATTGCTGAAAAAGTGAATAAGCGTGGTATAAATGTGACATTGCTCAAAGTATCACGATCCTTTTACCTCAAGTATCCTCAAATAAAGCCATATTTGGAAGGAAAAAGTGCGACGGCGTCGCACTTTTTACAAACGGCAGCGGAAAAAATCATATCACAACTCTCTTTTTCGCATATTAGAGAGATTATGACTGTGGATGATCCCATGGCTCGATATTTTTACGAAACGGAATGTATTCGTGGTTGTTGGAGCGTAAAAGAACTCCGTCGGCAGATATCTACCAATCTATATTATCGTGCCGGAATAAGCGAGACGCCTGCACTTCTCTTGGCAAAAACTAACGAAAAGCACTCGTCTTCTGCTTTATCCATTAACAATCCGTTCTCTCTTGAGTTTCTCGGATTACGCCCCGAGGCGATTACAGAAACAGAATTAGAAAATGCACTTATATCTCATTTGCAAGAGTTTTTACTTGAAATGGGCAAGGGTTTCTGTTTTGAAGCAAGACAGAAGAGAATGATTATTGACGATGAGTACTATTATGCTGACCTTGTGTTTTATAATCGCATATTACACTGCAGTGTGATTGTTGAGTTAAAAGACGATGAGTTCAAACATGCTGATCTCAGCCAATTAAATGCTTATGTATCATATTATCGGGAAAATGAAATGAATGAAGGAGATAATCCTCCCGTTGGTATTTTACTTTGTACTCGGAAAGGAAAGAAAATGGTTGAGTATGCCCTGGCAGGAATGGATAATCATCTGTTTGTTTCCACATATAAACTATCACTCCCAGACACAAAGATTTTGACAGATTTTCTTTTACGCGAAACAAAACAAGCGTAATATCCTGATATTTTGTGGATTTGCATCGAATTGTTCCACGGATTAAAATCCCCCCAAAAAAAGTTTTCAACAATGCACCAAAATTGCATTCTTATATACTATCTTTGTCGCGAAAGATAACACATACCACGTTGTTTTTATCTTTCATTTAACCAAACCTTTACCTTAAGTTCTTTGATACGATTGTCGCCCAATACTGAATTAGAATCAGTCGGTGGGTTGTGTCCCCCCGACTTGTCTGCTGCTATCGGCAGACTCCGGGCAGTGTCCTCAGGACCTTGGCCCGCATGACAATGTTGCTATGTTCAGAATTGAACAAGTACATATAGTCAGTCTTAGCCACTTTTTCTCAGCAAAACGCGCTTATGCTCCGCATCGCTCGTTTTGCACTGAGTTGTCTATCTGAAGTGATTCCCGTTGGGTGACAATCATCAAAAACTTTCTTTAAAATACGTAAAAATGAATGTTGCTAAGCATGGGCAATCCCAACCGCTTGTGCCCAAACCACTTGAACTGACTCAAGAAAAACGGCGCGCACTTGCTGATAGAATCGCCATTTTATGGCCTCGCCTTAAGACAAAAGCTGATTTGAAACAGCTGCTCAATATTACATTGTCAGGGTTGTTTGGACCGCATTCCACCTTTTTGACAATGAATCAACTGAATTACAGTATCTACTCAACCATAGAGTCGAAGCGTTACTCTTCATTCAGGATCCCTAAAAAGAATAAAGGTGAGTTTCGCACTATTGATGCGCCCATGCCACTTCTCAAATATGTTCAACAGGGACTAAACTTTATACTGCAAAGCGTTTATACACCGCATATTGCGGCCATGGGCTTCGTACCTCGTCGATCAGTCGTCGATAATGCTAAAGTGCACACGGGACAGCGACTGGTTTATAATATTGATCTCCGGGAGTTTTTCCCGTCAATCACTGCCGGTCGATTGTTTAAAAGGCTTATGGCCAAGCCTTTTTCGCTCAACAAAGAAGTGGCAAGTCTCATCACTGATTTGTGCTGCCACACCCATGAAAACGGTAAAAAAGTGCTGCCTCAAGGGGCTCCTACATCGCCAACCATAAGTAACATCATCTGTGAACAACTCGACCGCAAACTCTCACAATTGGCGAAAGCCTACGGCTTAAAGTACACACGCTATGCCGACGATATCACTTTCAGCGGAATGGCCAACCTCTTTGCTGAAAATAGCAAATTCTGTAAGTCTCTGAAACACATTATCGAAGATGAGGAGGGCTTTGTCATCAATCCTAACAAAACTCGCCTTTGCCATCAAGGAATGAGGCAGGAAGTGACAGGTCTTTCGGTGAACCGCTTTGAGAATGTGCCACGCACATACGTCAAACAGCTGCGTACTTTAATTCATAACTGGGAGATGAATGGCTACGACAAAGCACAGGCCGTGTTTGCCAAACATTATACGAAAAATGATCCCCGACATTTGTTGCGTAAATATGCCGGCCGTATTGAAAATGTCATCTCCGGCAAATTGATGTTTCTTAAAATGGTGAAAGGAGAGAATGATGACACCTATAAAAGTCTTGTTGGTCGCTATAATGCATTGATGATGGCCGCAGGATGCCTATAAAATATTTATATACAAATAAATACCATTACATAGAGATGAAACTTAATAAGATTTTAGCGCAGCCTAAGAAAGCAAGCGCCGATGTGATACCTACTGGCATAAATAGTCTTGACAAAATGATTGGTGGAGGACTGCATATTGGAGAAATATGTACTGTGGCCGCTCGCCCGGGAATGGGGAAAACTTCTTTTGTGATGTCGGTGGTGAGAAATGTCGGTGTGCTTAACAAAATCCCTACGGCAATCATGTCTTTTGAAGCCAATGAGGAATATTTCGTTGATAGATTATTGGCAGCAGAGATAGGGTGGGATACATTCAATTTCATTCAGGACAAGAGCGAAAAAGAATTTAGTGATGATGTAAAAACAGCTATCTCCATTATGGAAGATATTGGATTTGAGTCGCCAGAAAAAAGACGAAAAGAATATCTTCAACAAATGAAGGAAGCGCCCGTATGGATTGAATTTTGTACTGATGTGATTGTGGATGAGATTATTGGGCGAATAGAACGGTTGAAGAAAACCGACGACATACAAGTGCTGGTTATTGATGGCATAGAATGGCTTATGACAGGACAAGACAATACGGAGCGGGAACTTATGATGCTTAAATTGGCTCAGACAGCTATTCGATTGCGTGTTGCTATGCTTCTAACTGTTGACGTATCAAGAAATTGCGAGTTCAGGGCATGTAACAAAAGGCCTGCCATGGTGGATGTGAAATCGTGTGTGGCAATATATTCGTCTGTTGTGCTATTTATTTATCGTCCAGAATATTATTTGATAGATAAATTTGAAGATGATGTGCCTGCAAAGAATATGGCGGATTTGATTGTGGCTAAGAATCATTATGGTGAAGTAACCTTTGTGCACGTAAGTTTTTTTCAACAAGCGCGATTTGAAGATTGGGATAACAAGATAGAAGTAATTGAGGCCCCTATGCCGCCATTTGAATCTCCTATACCAATGTATTTCGATAATATTCCATTTTGATTAACTTCCTATGGCAAAACAAAATAATACTATAACAGTGGATGTTCACAACTTGTATGTGGCTGATGCTCTGCAATGTTTACGCGACAAGATTGCACAAGCCCCTCATACTACTGAAAAGATTATCGTAGTGCATGGCTATAATAATGGCACTGCCATCAAGGATGCGCTGCGCAAGTTGCGTTCTCCCCGCATTCTTGAAATCGCTCCATCATCATTGAATCCTGGGATAACCACAATTTGGCTCAAACGTTCATAACTCCAATCAATTATGCATTGTGAATTGTGAATCGTGAATTGTGAATCGTTTTCCTACCTCAACTCATTCTTTAATAAACCATTGTTAAACTGTTGAATGATAGATTTTAGCAATTTTTCATATTGTGCTATTTCTGGCACTTCTTCGGCTGACAAAGGAGTGCGATTGGGCTCGCTGGCCAAGTCCCAAATATAGCGTATTTGTTGCCCGTCGAACTCGATAAGGTAATGGTCGATGTACAACTGGTACATGCCCGACAGACGGTTCACGGCAAAATGCACGGCGCCGTTGTCAAAAGCATTGCGACCAAAAGTGGTAAATATCTCATTGAAACCGCAGTAGGCAAAGATAGTTGGCATAATGTCAGCTTGTTGCATAATACGCTGCGAGCGGAAAATCGTGTCGGCCTGCGGATGATAGAAAATCATCGGCACAACATAACGATGTTTCTGATAATCGATGTACGAAGCGTCTTTAAAGTTGGTATGGTCGGCCGTAATAACAAACAGAGTCTTGTTGTACCACGCTGATTTTTGGGCTGTTGCGAAAAAGTCGCGCAAGGCTAGGTCGGTGTAGGCCACCGTATGCTGCATCGGAATTTCACCGTGGGGCAACATCTGGTCGTATGGCTCAGGCACAACAAAGGGGTGGTGCGACGACAACGTGAAGACGGCAGCAAAAAAGGGCTGTTTCTCGGCGTCTAACGCATGCGCAAAGTATTGGAGGTATGGTTGGTCGGCAATACCCCAAGTGCCGTCAAAATCGCTCTGAGGCCCTGAATATTCGTTTAATCCGTAATAGTCGTCTATACCAGCTAATTTGCAGTAGCGGTCGAAGCCCATGGTGCCGTTGCGTCCACCGTGGAAGAACATCGTGTGCATGCCGCGTTGTTTGAGCTTGGGCAGCGCATAGTCGATAGCATTGGTGGCGTACGACGACTGGCTGAACGGTGTGCCCAGCAGCGACGGCAGGCCGCCCAAAATGGAAGAGAGCGCCTCAATGCTCTGCTGTCCGTTGGCCAAACCTCGGAAGACGATACTATGTTGTGCCAAACTGTCGATAAACGGCGTGAAACCAGCCATACGCTTAGGCTCGTCGGCCAAGTAGGTGGAGTATTCACTAGAAATGCCTTCCAGAATAATCAGCACCACATTCTCTGTGACTGGCGGCACAAAACCGCCTGTGGTAAAGTTGGTTTGGCGCGTCGAAAATATTTCGGCGCACGCTTCGTCGGTCATGTATTGCTTATGGTCAAGCCGCTCACCGCTGAGCGTGCTGAGCAACGAGTAAGGCGAGTTGAGCACCAAAGCTGCATGACTGATGCCATTCACTTGCGCGGCCGCAGCCACATTGAGCGGCCGGTATTGCCAGCCGCCGCGCAGGCCCGTCACCATAAGGAACAAAACAACCAATCTGACGGGAATCTGCAGCCACAGACGTTTTCCTTTAAAGTTATATTCTTGATAATCAATCTTATTCGTTAGATAAATCAGACCTATAATCAGCAAAATGAATCCTGCCCAGATGAAAATCATGTAGAAATAATCCTTGAGAAAAACGGGCACCAACTCGCCGAAATTATTGGTTTCGCCTATAAATCCGAAAATGTCCCCCGTCATTCTGCGCATCGAAAATGGATAATAGCAAGTATCTATCAGGTTGAGTAACAACGCGATGGAGTTGATAATAACCATCAGCCAATCTTCCACTTTCCTAAAAATGCGGTTTTTGATAAAAGAGCAGGGTAGTAGGTAGGGGATAAAATACAAGCAGTTGAGTAACAATATGATAACAATGTCAAACCGAATCCCTTGCAACCAGACATAAACATTGGGATCAGGAAACTGGGCCGCATTGAACAGAAAGAACACCCACCGCGACAGCGTATAAATCGCCACCAGTCCGATGAAACGGAGAAATGCTACTGTCAATGGGGATTTAGGCATTAGACTTTATTTGTGAGAAGTTAGAGGTGAAAAGTTAAGAAGTTAAGAAACTAAGGAGTTAAGTGTTGTTGAATTTGTTCTTTGTTCTTACTTATGCATTATAAATTATAAATTATCAATTGTAAATTATTAATTGTGAGTTGTTTAGTCTTCCGACTCTGAGGCCACTACCGATTGGTAAGCGCCTAATACCGTGGCTTTGGAGAGAAATCCCAAATAGGTGCGGTCCTTGGTGATGACAGGCAAGTTGAAGTTGTGCGTTTTCTTAAACTTTTCGACAATCTCTTCGCCCGTATCTGTGTCATACACAACCACATCGGGTATGTACATCAAGTCGCTTACATTGACCGAATCGTACAAATCCTGCCTGAAAATCATATCCCTATGATCGTCCATCAGCAGTAGCCCCTTGAATTTCTGTTCATTGTCCAAAACGACAAAGATGTTACGTTTGCTTTGGGCGATGTATTGGGTGTACTCTCGCAGCGTGCTTTGAATGGGGACGGTGAGAATATTCTTGTCCATCAGCGACATAAAGTTAATCTTCTGGAGGGCAAACTTGTCCTTATTGTGCGTGCGCAGGGTGCCTTTTTCGGCCAGTTGGCGACTGTAGATGGAGTGGCTCTCGAACGGGTTAACGGTAATGTAAGAGCAAGCCGCGGTAATCATCAGCGGGATGAGCAAGGTGTAACCTGTTGATATTTCAGCAATCAGGAATATGGCTGTCAGAGGCGCGTGCATCACACCCGTCATCACGCCCGCCATGCCAGCCAGCACAAAGTTTACGTAAGGTACGCTCACGCCAGTATAGACATTGACTACTTCGGCAAGCAGGAACCCAACAAAGGCGCCCACAAACAGCGAAGGAGCGAACGTACCGCCGTTGCCACCGGCACTGGTGGTGAGCGAGGTGGCTATCACTTTGACAAGGATGATGGCCGCAATGCAAGCAATGAAAAACCAATGATGCTCGGCCATCCCAGCGAGCGGCGAGCCGTGCAGCAACTGCGAAGCATTGTTCAAAAGGTCGTTAATGTTTTCATATCCTTCACCATACAACACCGGGAAAAGGAAAATAAGTCCGCCCAATAGTGCGCCGCCGATAACGGCTTTCACGTAGCGGTATTTTATTTTCTTGAAAAGACGTTCGATTAAACGCGATGTGCGCAGGAAATATATGGAAATCAGTCCTGTAAGTACACCAAGAACAATGTAGAACGGGATGTTTTCAAGATGGAAAGTGTCAATATTGGTAATGCTCAGCATGACATCCTCGCCTAAGAAGAGTAGCGAGAGCACTGTGCCTGTAGCAGCCGAGATGAGCAACGGCAGCAGCGAAGCAGCGGTAAAGTCGAGCATGAGCACCTCGATGGCGAAGACGATGGCAGCAATGGGCGCCTTGAAGATGGCTGCCATGGCGCCGGCTGAGCCGCATGCGAGCAATAATCGTGTGTTTTTGGCTGATAGGTTGAACGCACGCGCCAGGTTAGAGCCGATGGCGGAGCCTGTGAGCACAATGGGAGCCTCCAAACCGACGGAGCCACCAAAGCCAACGGTGATAGAACTGGCAATCATGGAGGAGTACATGTTGTGCGGTCGGAGTTTGCCGTCGCTACGGCTGATCGCTTTCAGCACAATGCTGACACCGTGACTGATGTTGTCGCGCACCACACGGGTTATAAAAATGCTGGTCAGGATGATGCCGATGAGCGGAAAGGCCAGATATATGTACTTCATATTCGACGTCGCCTGAGCATTGTTGAGCGACGAGACCGTAAAGTGCAGCAGGTTCTTGATGATAATGGCCGCCGTGCCGCCTAAAACACCTGTAAAAAAGCTTAATATCAGCACGATGGTCGTATTACTGAACCGCTGCTTGATGAAACGGCGAATCTTAGATAATATGACCAATATTTTACGTGCCATGATTTAAGTTATAGAGTTGCAAATATAGAGAATTTGTTGAATTATTATATGAAGATATAAAGTGAATAGTGAGCAGTGAGAAGGAAGTTAAAAATTGTTGATTGTTGTGGAAGAGACGCACGGCCGTGCGTCTGTACTTTATTATTATGTTCTTTGAATTCTGAATTTTGAATTTTGAATTTAATTTGTTCTTTGTTATCTGTTTTCTGTTCTTTAATCATGCATTGTGCATTGTGAATCGTGAATTTCTTTCTTTGCGGTACGTCGTTTCTCCAGTTTGGTCAGCCACCACGGCAGCACTGCCAATCCGATGAATAGGTACGGATAGTAGGAGATGCCGCGCCAAAGCAGGGCTACTGCATCGGCAATGTTAGTGGTGAACTCGTTGCCAAAGAAAGCCGTGAAAGAGATTTCGGCAATGCCGCTGGCGCCAGGTGTGGGACTAATAAGTAATATAACCCACATAATCAGTTGTTTGGCATAAATCATCACCTGATGTCCCCAGTCGAAGCCCATCTGAGGGTTGAGGGCAAGAATAAGGCAGTTGAGCACGCAATAGCGGGCCGTCCACGAGAAGGCAGTGGCAAAGAAAGCCTTGAACCAGTAACCAAAGCGTTTGCCTTTCAGCTCTTCCGATGTCATAATAATCTCATCGCCAGTGCGTTCAGCGCCAGCTTTCCAGCGACGTAGCAATGGCAGCGAGAACAGTCCGACAAGCACCTTTTTCAAGCCGTGGGGCGCAATGAAAATGCCGACAGCAATGATGGTGGTCAGCAGTATGATAAAACCGTAGCCAATCAGAAAGAGCGTCGTCGGGTTGAAGGGCAAACCGCTGACATTGAGAATGGAGATGCCTGAAACTGCCAGAATGAGCGCCACCATGATGATGTAGAACAATTCATCGAGCAACGCTGTAGTGAGCACAATGCCTGTGCTGCGTCCCAACGGAATGCCCTCTGCATTAATGAAGAAGATGGCAAAAGCGGAACCGCCCACCATTGACGGAGAGACTGAGGATGCAAATTCCCACAGCATGATGATTTGGAAGGCATCTTTAAAACGGAGGGCTTTCCCCGTGAGAATCTGCAACCGCCAGATGTAGGCCATGTCGCGGATAAACATCATGAGGAAAGCCAACACAATAAATTGTCCGCACCATTCGATTCCACGAAGAACCGAGAAATCAAAGTGATTTGACAATAGCGAGAAAGCAGAAAAGCCAATGCCTATCAATATGGGTATAATAACCCTCTTGAAGCTGAACATCGACTTTATTTTGCTCTGTGTTACAGCCATTTGACAGTGTCGGACAAGAGAATGACCGTCAGTTTACTGTTTTTCGGCAAAAGCTCTACCGGCGCGCAAGCAGGCCAAGTTGGTCTCTACAACGGCTTCGCCTTTGCGGGCAAACACTTCTGCTACAGCGTTTTCGATGGTAGCAAAATCCAACTGGATGTAAGGAGAAGCGGCACCCAAGATGACCATGTTGGCTGAGCGGGCCGAGCCAAGGTCGGTAGCGATGCGGTCGGCATCAATCACCACCTTGCGGGGCAACTTGTTCAGCGTGTCGGCCAATTTTGCCTGGTCGGGGTAGTTCGGAATATTGATGAAGGGCTGGTCGTTGGTAATAACCCAACCTTCGTTATTCAACCAAGGAAGGTATCTCAAGGCTTCCATAGGTTCTACCGAGATAATCAGGTCGGCTTTGCCCATAGGAATCAAGTCAGAAGCAATCTCGTGATCAGCCAAGCGGAAGTGCGACTGCACATCGCCGCCGCGCTGGCTCATGCCGTGTACTTCGGCCTGTTTCAGGTTCAAGCCGTTCTTAATGGCTGCATATCCAATAATGTTGGCAATCGACAAAATACCTTGTCCACCAACTCCTGCTAATATGATATCTGTTTTCATAATGTTCAATGATTTAATTTGTTATGTTGCTGAATTGGTGAATTATTCGGCTTTAGCCTTGGCTTTGGCTTTCATTCTGCGGTTGAGTGTCTGGATACATTCACGGGTGGGAATGACAACCGAAACGCCTTGGTATTCAATTTCTTCTTTGATGATAGCCACATTGATGTCGTGTTGGTTCTTCAAAGGCTTGATAATTCTAATGTGTTCTTCTTCAACACCGAGGCCCTTGCAGATGTTGCCCAGACGACCCAGTGCGTGCGAATCCTGACCGCCAGTCATACCGGTGGTGCTGTTGTCGAGGATGAGCACGGTGATAGGCGTGTTCTCGTAGATAGCATCCAGCAGAGAGGTCATACCGCTGTGGGTGAAGGTCGAGTCGCCGATGACAGCTACGGCAGGTGTCAAGCCAGCATCAACGGCGCCCTTGGCCATGGTGATAGAGGCACCCATGTCAACGGTTGAGTAGATGGCGTTGTAGGGAGGCAGTGCGCCCAGTGTATAGCATCCGATATCGGCAAATACTTTACCCTTGCCATAATCTTTCATGGCTTCGTTCAGTGCGTTGTAAGAATCGATGTGAGGACAGCCGTTGCACAATGCCGGGGGACGAGGAACCACCAATTCGGGAATGGGCATTCCTTGCGTGTCGGGCATGCCCAGCGCTTTGGCCATCAGGTTGGGATTGAGCTCACCATCGCGAGGCAGAGCACCGTCCATACGACCGCGAATGTTACCCGTGCGGTTCAGGACGCCACGAATTTGGTCCTCAATAAGCGGATAGCCCTCTTCGGCAACCAGCACCTGACCACATTCATCCACCATCTTGGCAATGAGAGCGGTGGGTAGGGGATATTGCGAAATTTTGAGCACAGGGTAGGGACATGTGGTTCCTACGAAGTTCTCCATCAGATAGTTATAAGCGATACCCGAAGCGATGATGCCCATCGACTTGTCGGTACCGTCGATATATTTGTTGTATTTGGAAGTTTCAGAATCATGAATGAAAGAATCCTGTTTGCCTAACAGTTTTTTGTAGTGCTGACGTGCGTTGGCGGGCAGCAGAATGAACTGTTTGGGGTTGGGATCCAAATGAATCTCGTTCTGAGGTCTTGGAGCTCTGCGCTCAACGGCCGAACGTGAGTGTGCCAAACGAGTGGTGACACGCAACAGAACGGGTGTGTGGTACTTTTCTGAATAGTCGAAAGCATCGTATGCCATATCGTATGCTTCCTGTTGGTTTGAAGGCTCAAAACAGGGGATCAAGGCAAATTTGGCATAGTAACGTGAGTCTTGCTCATCTTGCGACGAGTGCATCGACGGGTCGTCAGCTACCAAAACCACCAGACCGCCGTTAGCACCGGTGATGGCTGAGTTCATGAACGGGTCAGCAGCAACATTCAAGCCCACATGCTTCATGCAAACCATGGCTCGTTTGCCAGCGTACGACATGCCAATGGCAGACTCCATGGCAGTCTTCTCGTTGCCAGCCCAAATGCTGTGAATGTGACCTTCGGCAGCCTGTTTCGACTGCTGAATGTATTCCGTAATTTCTGTCGAAGGAGTGCCGGGATAAGCGTATACTCCCGATAAACCTGCGTCCAAAGCACCTTGTGCAATGGCTTCATCTCCTAATAAAAGTTGTTTTGCCATACTTTATTGTTTGATTTAATTTATTGATTATTAATTTATTGATATTTTTCTCGTCAATTTATAAAGGGAAGCAAATATACACATTTTTTGGATATAAATATAGTTGAAATGAATAGTGATTAGTTAAGAAGTTAAGAAACTAAGGAGTTAAGGTTATTAAGTTATTAAGTGAGGAGTGAAAAGTGAAACTTTAATCGTGAATCGTGAATTGTGCATTGTGAATTGAATCTGAATTTTGAATTTTAATTGTTTTCAATTTTCAGTTATTTTCCCGTAACTTTTCATCTGCTTACTCGTAAAAAAAATCGCTATAAACAACCGCATGGAACAGAACTACAAACATCGAATTTTATCAGCCCTCAGTCGGTATTGTGATTGTGTTGAGTCGCATACTTATACCACTTGGGCTATGTGCCGTGCCGAGGAACAAATCGAGACTTTTCTGCTTGAGAATGCCATCTTGCAGGCATTCGGGCTTCCTGATAAAGCTAAAAACCATCTGATATTGTATAATTTAGCTAAGAGTAACCGCCTTCAGGAGAAGAAGGAGGAGAAAGTCTTTTACGAACTCTCGGTACGTGCAGAGGAGTATCTTTCAAGTCGCCCCAAAACCATCCGGCAGTTGCTGGCGATGGCCAAGGAGAACAAGAGCGACCCCTTCGACATCTTGCCCGAATTATCGGTCAACTCGAATAGTTACACCTTGTATATCTACAATGAGATTCTGCTGAAAAGCAAGGCATCAGATGAGGAAATTCTGGAAGAATTCAATCTGCTCAAGAAAATGAATTGCCTCTCTTACATATACTTGCTGTCATTCGACCCCAATTATTTGAAGAATCCGTTGTTTGCCGAACTACAACAGTCAGGCTTGAAATACCTGCTGCCGTATTTGAAATATTACCACAGTCGCAGGCACAGACACAAGATGAAAAACTGAAAACTGTAGAGACGCAATAAATTGCGTCTCTTTTTTTTGAATTTTGAATTCTGAATTTTGTATTTTTGTGCACATTGTTATCTGAGTAAAATATATTGACTGTTAATATTTTATGATTGTTTGTATTGCTGAAAAGCCAAGTGTGGCGAGGGATATTGCCCATGTGTTAGGTGCTAATGAGCAGCATCGTGGGTATCTGGAGGGGAATGGTTATCAGGTGACATGGACCTACGGCCATCTTTGCATGCTGAAGGAGCCGCACGACTATACGCCACAATGGAAAGCGTGGGCGCTGAGTCGATTGCCTATGGTGCCACCGCGATTCGGCATCAAACTTATTGACAGTCAGTCCATCAAGGAACAGTTCGCCATTATCGAAACGCTGATGCAAAAAGCCGATGGCATCATCAACTGCGGTGATGCCGGCCAGGAAGGCGAGCTGATCCAACGTTGGGTGATGCAGGCAGCTAAAGCCTCCTGTCCTGTGCAACGGCTGTGGATCTCCTCGTTGACGGAAGATGCTATTAGAGAAGGTTTTAAAACGCTTAAGAATCAAGACGAATACCAATCTTTGTATGAAGCAGGCCTCTGCCGCGCTATCGGCGACTGGCTGCTTGGCATGAACGCCACACGCCTTTACACGCTCAAATATGGCCAAAATCGGCAGGTGCTGTCGGTTGGACGCGTGCAAACACCTACATTGGCGCTCATTGTAAAACGCGATGATGAGATCCGCAATTTTAAGCCACAACAATATTGGGTGTTGTCAACCATCTATCGCAATACGACTTTTACCGCTACCAAAGGCAAGTATAAGTCGATAGAAGAGGGTCAGGCCGACCTGCAGCAAATTACAGGCAAAGACCTGACTATTAACGATATAACAACCAAGAAAGGCAAGGAAGCGCCGCCCCGGCTGTTTGACTTGACTTCATTGCAAGTGGAGTGCAACCGCAAGTATGGTTTTTCGGCCGACCAGACGCTGCAACTCATCCAATCGCTGTACGAAAAGAAGCTGACAACATATCCGCGCGTCGATACCACATACCTGACTGACGACATCTACGCCAAATGTCCGGCCATTTTGCAAGGTCTTAAGGCGTATGCGACATTAACAGCCCCACTGGCTGGCAAGAAATTGCCCAAGAGCAAAAAAGTGTTCGACAATAGCAAGGTGACCGACCACCATGCCATTATACCCACAGGCGTTACAGCTGGCAATATCAGCGAGGACGAGAATAAAGTGTATGACGAGGTGTGTCGCCACTTTATCGCCGTATTCTATCCCGATTGCGTATTTTCATCCACAACCGTGATGGGAGAGGTGGAGACGGTTGAATTTAAGGCTACAGGCAAACAAATTTTGGACGCTGGCTGGCGACAAGTGCTGAAACCTGCGAAGGTGGAAGATGAGAAAAACGATGACGACAAAGAAAAGGAAGAGGAAAAATTGTTGCCCGACTTTGTGAAAGGTGAGCATGGGCCACACGAGCCGCAACTGGCAGAGAAGTGGACCACGCCACCCAAGCCGTACACCGAAGCCACACTGCTGAGGGCAATGGAAACCGCGGGCAAACTGGTGGATGATGAAAGTCTTCGCGAAGCACTGAAGGAGAATGGCATTGGCCGTCCATCCACGCGCGCCGCCATCATTGAGACGTTGTTCAAACGCCACTATATCAAAAAAGAACGAAAGAGCTTGGCGCCCACCGCCACAGGCATCGAACTGATTGGCCTGATACGTGAAGATATCCTTAAAAGTGCCGAACTGACCGGTCAGTGGGAAAAGAAACTGCGTGAAATTGAGCAACATAAGTACGACGCCAAGCAGTTTGTCGATGAGTTGAAACAGATGGTCGGTGGCATCGTCTCCACGGTGATGGCCGACACTTCCAACCGACGTGTCACTGTTGTCGCTACTGAACCGAAAAAGGCACCGAAATCGAAATCGAAAGCCTCATCAGTCAAGAAAGAGACACCCGCACCAACCCCAACTAGCGAACCCGTAGGACAAGTCTGCCCCGTGTGCGGTAAAGGTCGTATTATCAAAGGAAAAACAGCCTACGGCTGCTCTGAATGGCGCAACGGCTGCACTTACCGCCAACCGTTTTAAGATAGATTGTATCTGTCGCCCAGACGATTAGCCCAATTTTCGGTATAAAAGTTGTAGTAGGAATATTTATGTTTCCTCCGCCAGCGTTTGGCTATAGGCAATCCAGCCCACAATAACGAGGGAAGGGCGATAACTGGCAGAAACAGAGGACCCAATATCAGCGACTGCACCGTATGCCCATATTCGTGCACAAGCACCTTATGGTTAATTTCGTCATTTCTTTCTTTGGAAAAATGTTCGTAGCCATGATCGCCTTGGAAAACGAACATACCGCACCCCAGACTGTATGGATGGCCCCATAATGTGACAAGTGCCTGTCGGTAAACCGTATGCGGATGGCGATGATACAGAACCACATACAATACTCCTGCCAGCAGATTTTGCGGCAATCCCCAAGTCCATTGAATCAGCAGATATGCAATCCGTTTGATGGTGCGTCCCATAGCGTTATTCTTTCAACCACTTCGACTTTTGTAACCCAAAGATAATCAGCCCGCTCCAGATCGCCCCCACACACCAGCCGACAATAATGTCGCCAGGGTAGTGCACGCCTAGATAAATGCGACTGTAAGAAACGAGCAACATCCAAAAGAACATCAACAGCGTCCACAGCGTCCTTTCGCGGGTGAGGAACACCACGACAATAAATGCTAAAGCCATTGCATTGGCTGCGTGTGAAGATGGAAATCCATAAGGCCCGCCTTTGTAGAGCGTGCCGTCAGGCTTGGCTACAAGGTGCACTTGGTCAACAAGTTCTATGTTATGGCTGGGGCGCGGTCGCTGAACGGTGCGCTTGATGAGATTGCAACTCTGATCACTGAGGAATACGGAAATGACAACAGCGGCCACTACAATCCACGCCTTTTTACGATAGCGACGGAAAAGGAAGAAGGCCAACAGCAAATAGAGCGGAATCCATACAAAACGATTGGAAATATAGTAGAAAAGCACATCGGCCCACGATGCGTGCATTCCATTGAAGTACAGGAATATAGAACTGTCGATTTGCTGTAGCGTTCCCATCAGTCAGTTGTCATGTTCGATAATATCTTCGGGATAGATGTCGTTGGATTGCTTCGGCGTTGTGTCGCTGAGAGGATACAACAAGTACAGAGCGCGTTTGGCCTTAAAACTATCGAGCGCCGGCTGCCAGCTGTCGCGGATTTCCTGCTCTGTCTTGCCGGCTATAATCTGCTGACGCAATGTGGCGGTGCCTGCTAACTTGTCGAACACCTCGGCACGCTCAAAGAAAGCGCTCTTGCGCGGAAATTGGCGGTACGCATTCATTACGAACTCCAGCGAGAACGAGTTGGTGCTGTCGTAACGGGCGCGCGCCAGGTCTGTCAGCTGATAGCCACGGCAACGCTGTCCCTTC
>JAEERB010000044.1 GCA_016285615.1 Bacteroidales bacterium | reverse complement strand
GTTTGAAGGTCTCGGCAAAGAGAAAATGAAAGATGTGGTTTATCCCGGAGAGATTTGCGCCATCTTTGGTCTGGAAGATTTCGAAATCGGCGACACCGTGGCCGACATCGAGAACCCCGAACCGCTGAAGCCTATCAAGGTTGACGAGCCGACAATGAGCATGCTGTTCACTATCAACACTTCGCCTTTCTTTGGAAAGGAGGGTAAATATGTTACTTCCAGACATTTGCGCGACCGCCTGTTCCTCGAATTGGAGAAAAACCTGGCGATGAGGGTGGAAGAGACCGACTCTCCCGACCGACTGAATGTGTTTGGTCGTGGTATTCTGCATTTGTCTATTTTGATTGAGACGATGAGAAGAGAAGGGTATGAGCTGCAAGTTGGTCAACCTCAAGTGATTATAAAAGAGATAAACGGTCAGAAGTGCGAACCCGTTGAGCAGTTGACCGTCCTGGTGCCCGAAGCTTTCTCGAGCCGAGTGATAGACTATGTTTCGCGCAAGAAGGGTGATCTGGTTTCCATCGAGACGGTGAACGACCGTGTGCACCTCGATTTCATCATTCCGTCGCGTGGCATCATCGGGTTGCGTAGCCAAATTATGACGGCCACCGAAGGTGAGGCTGTGATGTCGCACCGCTTCATGGAATTCCAACCATGGAAAGGTGAAATTGCCGTGCGTCGTTCGGGCGCGCTCATCGCTATGGAAACGGGGCAATCGCATGCTTACGCCATCGACAAACTGCAAGACCGTGGCACCTTCTTCATCGAGCCTGGCGAAGAGGTTTATGCCGGTCAGGTCATCGGTGAGCATATCCGTCAAGACGACCTTGTGGTGAATGTGTGCAAGTCGAAGAAATTGTCCAATATGCGTGCTGCAGGTAGCGATGAACGTATGAAAATCGCGCCGGCTCTTAAGATGTCGCTGGAAGAAAATATGGAGTTTATCGGTGAGGATGAATATCTTGAAATCACACCTAAGTCATTGCGACTCAGAAAAATAATTTTGGACGAGTTGGAAAGAAAAAGAGCTGCCAAGAATGATTAAGATGGATAAAGAGCGTTTCTTGTCGTTGTTCCTTGAGGAGTTGAAGGAGAACAGGGCTCTGTATCCTTATTATAAATTGGTGGATGGTACTGACAGCCGCCGCCAGTTCCGCCAGGCCTATTTCATGCAACGGCTGTCGTATCTCGAAAAGTACATCGACTTCTCGTCGTCGCCCGCCATTTTGGATTGCGGTTGCGGCTTCGGAACGACTGGCCTCTTTTTGGCGATGAACGGGTGTGCCTCGCGTGGCACCACGCTCGAGTTTTACGCCGACCAGATTGAGCGCCGTCGCCAATACTGGAGCCAATTTGGCGATGTGTCGCTGTTTGACTATGCCTACGAGAATATCTTCGACACGCCGCCGGCTGCCAATAGTTACGACTATATCATCCTGCAAGACACTTTGCACCATATCGAGCCGGTGGAAAAAGGTCTCGAAATTCTATGCACAGCCCTGAAGCCTTCGGGTAAACTGATTCTGATAGAGGAGAATGGTGGCTCGTGGCTCAAATCGCTGATGCTCTTTTTGCAAAGAGGTAACCGCCGCGTGGTGGAGATTTATGACGAGCGACTGCAGAAACACGTTCAGATGGGCAACGAGAATATCCGCTCCGAAAGGCAATGGCGGCAGCTATTTCAAAAAACGGGCTTTGTAGTTGACGACGCTTCGGTGCAATATATTCGCCTGCTGCCCCCCATGGCTTATCGCCATCAGCCAGCCGACAAGGTCATCGCCAAAGAACAACACTTGTCCACGCGATGCCCCTTCCTCAAGCATCACTTTTGCATGGGATTGAATATGGTACTGGAGAAGAACAAATAACAAAGAACAAATTCAAAGTTCAGAATTCAAAGAGATTCCTTCGGTTGCTAACGCAACCTTGGAATGACAACACCAACAATAAGTCTTAACTCCTTAGTTTCTTAACTTCTCACTTCTCACTGTTCACTTTAACAACTCAACAATTTTCAGTTTTCAGTTCTCAGTTCTCAGTTCTCATCTCTCATCTCCCTAACCAACCCTTCAACATCCTCTTCCGTCGTGTCCCACGAGGTGACAAAGCGCACTTCGTCGTTAAACTCGTTCCAGACGTAGAAGAAGTATTTCTGTTGTAGGCGGAGGTAGGTCTCCTTGGGTATTTTTACTAGCAGGATGTTGGCGTCGGTGGATTGAGTGAACTCGTAGCGGCCGAGGCTCTCAATGCCTTGGCGCAGTTGGCGGGCCATGGCGTTGGCATGGGTGGCGTTTTGCAGCCAGAGGTCATCTTCGAGGTAGGCGCTGAACTGTGCCGACACATAGCGCATCTTGGAGTAGAGTTGTGCCGACTGTTTTCGCAGATATTTCAGATTTTCAGCCAGTTCTGGTCTGAGCGTGATGACCGACTCGGCCATCATCAGTCCGTTTTTGGTGCCGCCGAAGCTGACAATGTCCACGCCGCAATCTGTTGTCAGTTGTCGTAGTGACAGACCCAATGCGGCGGCTGCGTTGGCCAGGCGTGCTCCGTCGAGGTGCAGGTACATGCCGTATTGGTGGATATAGTCGGCAATCTGACGGATTTCCCCAGGCTGGTAAACCGTGCCCAGTTCGGTGCATTGCGAAATATAGACCACTTTAGGTTGGGAGTGGTGTTCAAAGCCCCAGTTGTAGAGTTGGGGGTGTATCAGTTCGGGTGTAAGTTTGCCGTCGGGAGTGGCAATCTCTTTCAGTGCAGCGCCCGTCATGAAGACAGGAGCCCCGCACTCGTCAACGGCGATATGGGCCGTGGTGGCAGAGATGATGGAGTTGAAGTTGCTGGTGCAGGCACGCAGTGCAATGACATTGGCGCCGGTGCCATTGAAGACGAAAAAGGGTTCAGCCTCTTCGCCGAAGGCCTCTTTAATTTTAAGGCGGGCGGCTGCCGTCCACGGGTCGTCGCCGTAGGCAATGGCGTGGTCGCGGTTGGCTTCTTCCAAGGCCTTCATCACCTTGGGATGCACGCCTGAGTTGTTGTCGCTTCCAAAACTTCTCATGACTCTTTTCTCTTTATTAAGTCCAACACCACCTCGGCGGCTCTGTCGGAGGCACCGCTGTGCCCCAATTTCTGTATCATCTTTTCGTAACCTTGCGAGATTCTCTGTTGGGTGGCGGGGTCGTGCAACAGGGCGTCCAGCTCGTTGGCGGTCCGCTGGTCGTTGAAGTCGGCCTGGATCAGTTCCGTCACAACAGGCGCGTCGCTGATAAGGTTGACCAGAGAAATATAATTGATACCTTTGATTAGATGTTTTGCAATGAAGTAGGAAATCCAGTTGCCACGGTAGCAAACCACTTGTGGCACTTTGAACAAGGCTGTCTCCAGCGTGGCCGTACCCGAAGTGACTAGGGCGGCGGTGGCGTTGTGGAGTAGGGGGTATGTCTGTGATAGGACAGTTGCAATTTTCTGTTTTCCAATCAGTTTGTCGTAGAAAGAGCGCGGAATCCAGTTGACAGTCGATACAACAAACTGGTAATCGGGGAACCTTTCTTGCATGCGAATCATGCGTGGCAGCATAGCCTTGATCTCCTGTTTGCGACTGCCGGGCAGCAGGGCGATGATGGGTCGCTCGTCGAGGTGGTTCTCCTCTCTGAAACGGCGTGACAGCTCTTCGGCATCTTCCTCTTTGGGTACGGCATCCAGTAGGGGATGTCCCACATAGTGAACGGGGTAGTTGTATTGGGCGTAGAAGGCCTCCTCGAAAGGCAGGATGACCATCATGGCATCCACACAAGCCTTGATTTTGTGTATGCGGTTTTTCTTCCAAGCCCAAATCTGCGGTGATATGTAGTAGGCCACCTTGATGCCGTTCTCTTTGGCAAATTCGGCAATGCGCAGATTGAAGCCAGGGAAGTCAACCAAAATCAACACATCGGGTTCATAGAGCAGTATGTCCACTTTGCAGACCGCCAGGTTGTTAAGCACGGTTCTGAGGTGGGTGAACACTTCGAAGAAGCCCATGAAGGCCAGGTCGCGATAGTGCTTGATGATTTCGCCACCTTGTTGTTCCATCAGGTCGCCACCCCAGCAACGGAAGTCGGCTTCGGGGTCCTTGCGTTTGAGGGCTTTCATCAAATTGGAAGCATGTAAATCACCAGAGGCTTCTCCTGCTACTATATAATATTTCATAAGTTGATAGTTAGAGGCTAGTTGCTTGGGTTGACATAATAAAACATCCTTCGAATAAAATGTTTATTCGAAAGATATTCTAGCATATTGAGTTAGTGTGATTTCCTCTATTGTTGCGGTGCAGCGGGAGTGCTACCATCGTCAAACTTGAAGGATACGGGCATGGTGTAGAGCGAGCGCACATCCTTGTTGTCTTTACGGGCGGGTGTCCATTTGGGCATCTTTTTAACCATGTCAACAACAGCCTGGTCGCATTCAGGAGTGAGGGAGGTGGTAATGTTGACATCACCTACGCTGCCGTCCTTCTCAATGACAAACTCAACAACTACGTCGCCAGTTACGTTTTCTTTTCTTGCCTTCTTGGGGAATTTGAGGTTGGTGCCGACAAATTGGGAAATGCCGACAGTGCCACCCTTGAAGACGGGAGCCTCATCGTAGGCTGTGTAAACGGTGTTGTCTTCCTCAACAGTAGCATCTTCCTGTGCCATAGTAAGCATAGGTGCGCATGCGAAGAACAGCGTGGCGGCTAATAATAAACAGAGCTTTTTCATAATTTGTAATTTATGGTTATTTATTTTCTCGCTAGATGATAACTTCGTTCAACTATATTATAATCTTGCAAAATTACAAAAAAATATTTTAGTCAAACAAAAAAACACCGATTTTAAAATTCAGAGTTCAAAATTCAGAAAACGTAACTCCTTAGTTTCTTAACTTCTTCACTTCTCACTATTCACTTCTCACTCCACACTCCAATAATTTTCCTCTTTGTGATTGCTTTTTTGTTATCTTTGCTGCCCTTAATCGGAACAATACTAATAACCATTAAAAACGATTACAATTTATGGAATCAAAGGACCTTCTACACCCTGAACTTGATGAAAATCAAAATCTTGAGGTGAATGCCGGCACTTCTGACGAAGTCCAAAATCATGCGAATGACAATGAATGCAATCCTGCTGAAAATGCAGAAGAACCCATCGAAACTAAGGAAACAGCCACCACGGAAGAACCTCAGGTAACGGCAGAGACTATCGAGCCCGAGCAACCTGTAGAACCTGCAGAAACACAAGCTCCCGCCGAGGAACCTGTGGCAGAACCCGTAGAAACACCCGCCGCATCAGTGGAGGATATGGTGGCCGAAATTGAAAACGCCAACGCTCAAGAGCCCGAAGAGGTGGCCGATGAGGCTGCGGAAGAACAAAACGAGGTTGCTTCGACTGAAAAGATTGAAGCCGAGTATGCCGAAATGGACTTCCCCAAGTTGGTTGAAGAACTTCAGAATGTACTGAACAATATGTCCTACACGGAAGGTAAGCCTCGTGTTGGCATTCTGAAATCGAAAATTTTGGATTGCATCAAAAAAGCCAAACAAGCAGAATTGGCAGCCTTTATTGAGGCTGGCGGCAATAAGGAAGAGTTCGTACATACTCCCGACGAGTTGGAAAACCAATTCGACGCTGCAATGAAACTCTTTAAGGAGAATAAAGATAAGTTCATCGAAAAACTGGAAGCTGAGAAACAGCAGAATCTGGAAACCAAGCAGTCGATTATCGAGGGATTGAAAAACCTGATTGAAAACGAATCAGACCTGAAAATCCTCAACGATAAGTTCAAAGAGTATCAGGCTCAATGGAAAGCCGTAGGTCCTGTGCCTCAAAACGAGTCGACCAACTTGTGGCAGAACTACCATTATTATATGGAGAAGTTCTTCGACATTATTAGAATAAACAAGGAACTGCGCTCGCTTGATCTCAAGAAGAACCTTGAACAGAAAATCAAACTCTGCGAAACCGCTGAGTCATTGCTGCTTGATGATTCCATCAACAAGTCGTTCAAAGTGCTGCAGCAGTTGCACAACGAGTGGAAGGAAATCGGTCCCGTGGTTGAGGATAAGAAAGAGGAGATTTGGGAAAGATTCAAAAATGCCTCCGATCAGATTAACCAACGTCGCCGTGAGCATTACGAGAAGTTGTATGCCGAGCAGCAGAACAACTACAATGCCAAAGTGGTTCTTTGCGAGCAGGCAGAAGAGCTGGTGGCTTCGGAGCCGAAGAATGTTAAAGAGTCGAATGCTGTGAGCGAGAAGTTGACTGAACTGCTCAAGGTTTGGAAAACCTTGGGACCCGCTCCCGCCAAACTGAATGATGAGATTTGGGAACGCTTCAAATCGACACTGAACAAGTTCTTCCAGGCCAAGAAGGAGTATTTCCAGCAGCTGAAAGACACACAGATGCAGAACTACAACCAGAAACTGAACCTCGCCATCCAAGCCGAAGCAATTGCCCTTCGCACCGATTGGAAAAAGGCAACAGAGGATATTCTGGCTCTGCAGAAAGAGTGGAAAGAAATCGGCCCCGTGCCGCGCAAACACTCCGAAACCATCTGGAAACGCTTCCGCTCGGCTTGCGACAAGTTCTTTGAGAATAAATCGCACTATTTTGCTAATATCCAAGATATTGAACAAGAGAATTTGCAAAAGAAGGAAGATCTCATCAAGCGCATCCTGGAATATGAATTTGGCGATGACCGCAATGCCAATATGGATGTGATGAAGGCCTTCCAGCGCGAATGGACCGAACTGGGCCATGTGCCAAGAAAAGACAAGGACCGCATCTATACCGCCTATCGTGAAGCCGTGAACAAACGTTTCGCCGATATGAAGGTGAGCGCCGAAGAGTTCAAACGCGACAGTTTCAAAAACAAAATCGACACCATATTAAGTAATCCTGATGCCGACCGTCTGTTGGATAAGGAGAAACGTTTCCTCTCCAACAAGTTGACACAGTTGAAAGAAGATGTGGCTCTTTGGGAGAACAACCTGGGATTCTTCGCCAATTCGAAGAATGCAGATTTGCTTAAGGAAGAGTTTGTAAAGAAGATTGAGGCGGCTAAACGCGAAATCAAGGATTTGGAATACAAGGTGAAGATGATGTCGTCAAAGAAGGACAAGGAGGAGTAGGCGATGAGTAATATTCGTGAGTCTATTCAGCAGAGCATCGCTGTCAAACAGGCCATCTTGGAAGATGCCGGGATGATCAGTAAGATTGAGCAAGTGGTTGACATTTGCGTCAAGTCGCTGCGAGCAGGTGGCAAGATTCACTTCTGTGGCAATGGTGGCAGTGCAGCCGACGCACAGCATCTGGCTGCAGAGCTGTCGGGCCGTTTCTACATCAATCGCCCTGCCTTGAACGCCGAGGCACTGCATTGCAACACCTCCTATTTGACAGCCGTGGCCAACGACTTCGGTTATGTGCATATCTTCTCGCGCTTGGTGGAAGGAACCGCCAAGGCTGGCGATGTGGTCATCGGCATCTCCACATCGGGCAACTCCGAGAATATTGTGGAGGCCTTTGAGAAGGCTCGTGAGATGGGTGTGGCTACGGTAGCCATGACCGGCGAGGCGGGTGGTAAGATGCAGATGGCTGATGTGCTGCTCAATGTGCCTTCGAAAGTGACGCCGCGCATTCAGGAAAGCCATATCCTGATAGGCCACATTATTTGCGAATTGATTGAAAAAGAAATGTTTAGCAAATAGTTATGAGTACGCAAGCCGATAAGTTGTCTTTGCTTCAACAGTTGAAGGCGAAGAAGAATGCCGTCATCCTGGCTCACTATTACACGATGCCTGAAGTGCAAGTTGCAGCCGACTTTGTGGGCGATAGCCTCGCTTTGGCTCAAGCCGCCGCCCAAACGGATGCCGATATCATCCTCTTTGCCGGTGTGCATTTCATGGCTGAGACGGCCAAGATATTGAACCCGACGAAGAAGGTGCTTCTGCCCGAGTTCTCCGCCGGCTGCTCTTTAGCCGACAGTTGTCCGGCCGATAAGCTGGCTGCCTTTATGCAACAGCACCCCGACCACCTGCTGTTGAGCTATATCAACTGCTCGGCTGCGGTGAAGGCAATGTCGTATTGTATCGTCACTTCTGGCAATGCGCTCCGTGTGGTCGATTCGATGCCCAAAGATGCTAAGATCATCTTCGCTCCCGACCGCTGGCTCGGCAGCTTCATCAATCGCGAACTGGACCGCCACATGATTCTGTGGGACGGTGCTTGCCATGTGCACGATCAGCTGACAGCCGACGATGTGCTCCGTATGAAAAAGCGTTACCCCAACGCCCTCGTGCTGGCGCATCCCGAGTGCCGCCCCGAGGTGCAGCAGAATGTTGACTTTGTCGGTTCTACTGCCGCCATGCTCAAATATGTCAAGAATAGCGATCATGAGGAGTTTGTCGTGCTGACAGAAGAGGGTATCCTCTACGAAATGCGCAAACAGAACCCTGACAAAATATTGCATGCCCTCTCTGAACCGGAGCCACAACATATCGGTTGTGTCGATTGTCTCGAATGTAAGTATATGAAGATGAATAATCTGGACAATATGATTCAGGTGCTCACCGACGAGACCCCGGAACTGTTGCTGGATGCCGAAACCATCGAAAAAGCCCGCATCCCCATCGAACGAATGCTAACGTTCAAATAAGCCGTGTCTTCAATAAAGAAGTTCAAAGAACAAAATTCAAAATTCAAAAAAATCAAACTTGCATTTGTTCTCTGTTCTTTGTTCTTTGTTCTTGAATTCTGAATTCTGAATTTTGAATTCAGTTTCTCTGTTCTTAATTATGCATTGTGCATTGTGAATTGTGCATTTTTCAATCCAGGTACACCAACTGTCCCTTCACCTTTTCGTACCCCATCTCTTTCAGCAGAGCCACATAGCTGTCAATCTGCTGCTGGTACTCGTCGTGTTGCTGCCCTGTCTTGTAGTCTATCACCATCACTTCGTTCCCATTGATAACCACTCTGTCGGGGCGGTGGTCGTGGCCTTGGCTGTCAGTGATGGTCACTTCGTTGAGTGCTTGCACCTCGGGACTGAAGTAGGGCTTTAGTTGCTCGTCGGTTAGGATGCGGTGCAGAATTTCTCGTGCCTTGGGCTCAAACTGCTTGTCAATAGCAATTTCCATCTCGGCCAATTCTTGCTCGCTTTGCGGAAAATGAGTTAGCGAGGCGAGGTAGTCGTGCACGGCAATACCTTGTTGCTGCTCCTCACTGGGCGTTGGGGTAGGGGGAAGCAGACTCGCCGGCGTAAACGAGCTGGTCTCTATTTGTTCGATGGATGTCGAGCATTTTGTTTCTCTCTCTCTTTGGGTGTGTTGATAATCGGCATCGCCAAATAGATATTCGTTGTCACCAACTTTCGTCAAGTTGCTCTCGATGGTGTTCAGATAGCCGCTGATCAACTTGGCGTAATTGCCCTTGCTGTCTTTCTCTCCTGTGATGATGTACAGAGCTTCGCGTGCACGGGTCTGGGCAACATATATCGTGTTGATACTGTCGATGTAAGCGGCTTGTTTCTCTTTCTCAGCAAAGGATTTAAAGCATTCAAGTTTGCTCGCTTCGATGTCAATTTTAACGGGAATATAAGGTAGCGTGCTCTCTTCTTTGTCGGGCTGATACCAAAGGGTGCTTGGCTTTCCTTCCTGGTATTTGTTTAAAGGAATGATGACAACAGGGAATCCCAATCCTTTCGATTTGTGTATGGTGGTCACGGTGATGGCGTTGTCTTCACGGCTCGACACAACAGAGAGGGAACCCTGTTTCTGTTCCCACCATGTCAGAAATTGTGAAATGCTGTCGGTCTGCTTACTGCTGAAATCGAGCAACGTGTCCATAAAGCGGATGAGGTACGCATCACTACTGGTGAGACAAAAGGTCTGGATGAGCTCCTTGACTAGGGTGAACAGAGGCAGAGTGGTGAGCCGCTCGCACTGGAGGTCTATCCCGTAACTCTGTAGCAGCGTGCGGAATGAGGCGTCGTTGGGGTCGCTTATTTGGTCCATCTCGTGGTTGAAGGTCTCTTTGCTGCCTTTTTGTTGTCTCAAATAATTGATAATCTGAAATTTGGCTAATGTGTCAAGAGGGTTGCTGAGATATTGCAGCACATTGACAATGAAGTTGACTTCGCACGATGCGGAGAGTAGGAGAGAGTCTTCCGAAATGACAGGATGCCCCGCCGCCGCAAGGTCCTGTGCCAATTCCGAACTCTTGTTCCTGTTGCGTGTTAGCACGGCCATGTCGCGATATTGGAATCCTCGCTTGAGCGCATCTTCTACCATCTGCAGGGTCATCTTGCTCAAGAACTCTCCCGAATTCTCCTCCTTGGGCTTGAAATGAATGGAGACGAAGCCCGTCAGTTGATTACGCTCGTCAGTCTTTTGAGTCTCTTTATAAAAAGAAATCTCGTTCTCCAACGTCTTGAAACAGTTGTTGTTGAACTCGATAATGTAGCGTGCCGATCGGTGGTTGGTGTCCAAGGCAACCACATCGAAAGCATTCGTCGGGATGTTTTGCCTCTTGAACTCTTCGTCACTCGATAAGGAAGCCAACAGCTCGGCGTCGCCACCGCGGAATCGGTAAATGGCCTGCTTCAGGTCACCGAAGATGATGGTCTCTCCGCCTTCGGATAGCGCATTGCGGATGAGCGGCAGCAGGTTGGTCCATTGCATTTGCGAGGTGTCCTGAAATTCGTCAATGAAAAAGTGGCGGTATTTGTTGCCTATCTTTTCGTAGATGTAGGGCGCCTCTTCGTCTTTTATCTCTTCGTAAATCTTGGCGTTGGTCTCAGACAAATAGAACAGGTTGTCGCGCAACTTGATGTCGTCCATAATCTCCTTTAAGTCAAAGAGCAACATTAAAGGCGTTAACGATTGGCTCATTTTCGCGCACTTCACATACTCATCTCTGTTGTGCATGATGGTGTCAAGCAGTACGCAAAGTTCATCAAAGTGGGCGGCGTCTTCTCCTTTTTTGGTGAAGGAGCCGTTCACCATCCCTTTTTCTATGTAAGTGTTGAGTTTTAAATCGGGAAAATTTTTTGGTACTTTGGCAAACCAATCATAAAGTCCCCTCTTGCCCTGAAAGAACACAGTTTCATTTCCGATGGTGTTGACCAGCTCGTTACCGCGCTGTGCCGCTTCCATGGTCCGATTGCGGCATTGGCTCATCCGTTGGGCTGTATCTTGACGTAAGGTGTCGCAGGCCTGCAGGAATTCGGCTCTGTCAAGTTCTTCTAAAGCTCTAATGGCTTGATAGTTCTGTTCTTTGTAGATGTATTCCGAGAGAATGTTCGTCAGGCTGTTCTCTATCTTCCATTTGCCACTATCTTCCATCTGTTTGTCAATGAGCGACAAAATACGCTGCGACAGCGCTCTGTTCTCTTGCGACATCTTGTTGATTAACAAGTCAATGGCCTGTTCGTAGAGCTCGTCTAACGATATCTCCACATTGAAGTTCATGTTAAGGTGCAGCTCGTAGGCAAACGATCGTATGATGCGTTGGAAAAAACTGTCTATAGTGCTGATAGAAAAGTTGTTGTAGTCGTATAGGATAGCTTCCAACAGTTGCTGCGACTTCTCCCTCATGAAGGTCTCTCTCTTGCCGGCGTCGTTCAATTCGGGGTGCTTGTGCCGACAACGCTCAGCGATTTTATCGTACACATTCTTTTCCCCTACACTGTATTGGTCAATGGGTGTATGAGCAAATAGTTTCAGATAGAGGATGATGCGCTCTTTCATCTCGGCCGTGGCGTTGTTGGTAAAGGTGATGGCCAAGATGTGTCTGTATTGTTCAATGTTGAGCAAGCATAGCGACAAATATTCAATGACCAGCGAAGTGGTCTTCCCCGAACCTGCCGATGCATTGTACGTCTTGAACATAATTTTTTATTTGTTCTTTGTTCTCTGTTCTTTTAATCGTGCATTGTGAATTGTGAATCGTGAATTATCTCCGATCCAACCTATTCAGTCCTGCCACTGCCGGCTCAAAGTTGGCCGAAATCTCTTTGCAGCGCAAATAGTCCCTGCGTGCATCCTCGTTGCGACCGAGGTTCTCGTAGGCTACGCCGCGGTTGCAGATGGCGTTGATGAAGTTGGGGTCCGCCTCGATGGCTTTGCTGAAGAAGTTGACAGCCTCTTCGTAATTGCCTAAGTAGTTGAGATATATGTAGCCGATGTTGTGCAGCGCGTGTTTGTTCTTGGCGTCGATGGAGAGCAGGATTTTGTATTGCTCGATGGCTTTTTCGTATTCGCCCAACTCCTGATACAGCATCGCTAAATTGTAGTTGATTTCGATGTTGTTCGGGTCAACTTGCAGGGCGTTTTGGTAGTAGGTGGCGGCCAATGGATTCTTTTTCAGTTGATACAGATATCCCAGCTCCAAAAAGGCTTTCACCTCCGTCGGGTCTTGGTCGATGACCAGCTGCAGCATGCGGATGGCGCCCACCGTGTCGGCTTGGTCCTTCAGACAGAAGGCGCGGATGAGGTGTGCTCTGGGGTTGTGGTTTCTTTTGGCGATGGCTTCATCCAACGTTTCGTTGCATTGCGGATACATTTTGAGGTGGTAGTACAGCTCGGCCAGCTTCAGTCGTGCCTCGTTGTTGTCGGGGTCCATGGTGATGACCTTCTCCAAGGTCTCTTCCGTCAGGTCGGTTTCGCGTTGAGCGAAGTACAAATCCGACAAAGTGAGCCAATACTTGGCTTGCGTCGAGTCGAGCTTAATGCTCTGCATAATGTCTTGTAAAGCACTGTCTATGACTGCTTTACCATAGTAGTAATTGGCTCTTTGGAAGTACAGCTCCGGGTCGTCGGGGTGCTTGTCAATCTGTTGGCAAAGGGTTGCCAAAGTGGGGTCGAGGTTGGCGTAATCTTTGCTGTTTTTATGCTTACAAGAACCTGAAAAAATGGCTATAAAAATAATTGTATAGATAAAAAATCGCTTATTCATTTTGTTTTTGTTGAGATATTTTTAGAATGTTTTTAACAAATCAACCTAATTTTGGAAGCTAACATGTTGAGGGCAAAATTAGTGATTTTTTTTGGACGAAAAGCAACAAAAAATAGGGGATAATGGGCTTTGATTTTTGATATGCTTCTTTTGCTTGATTATTCAAACTTTACGGCCGTTTTTGTTGCCAAAAAATCACCATTTTTTTTTCATTTGATAGGCAAAATGCGCTAAAAAGCTTGATTATGCAGCGATTTAGAGCTTTTTTATTCAAAAAAATCAAAAAATAATAAATTGATTATCAAAGCATTATGGTTTTATGTGAAAAATATGCAGATTTTTTTTGATTTTGTTGTTGTTGTTGTTGGAATTTTTGTAATTTTGCAAGTTGAATATAAAAAGGACAAAAATGAAGAAAAGCTCGAAAAACTGTAACAAATCCGCCGAAAGGGCGTACTATTGCGGGAGTTATATTAATGATTTCCCGCGCATTATGAGAAACGAAACAATTTCAAAAGCAAATAAATAATTCAAAATCAAACTATTAATAATTAAATTCAAAGTGATGAAAAAGTTTATGATTTATTTCCTGATGGCGTTCCTAGTAATAGGGACTTGCCAAGCTCGAAGTGAAGTTGTCACAGGGAATTTAGCGAACGCGAAAGCGTTGACTTACGCTTACTCCCCGACGATTTCGCAATGTCTGACTTCACATCCATTTGCGGCGCCCCTGCCTGTCACCGATGACACATGGGATGACGTAGAAGTAGGTATTGGTATTGTGGACCTTGATAATCCACAAACCGAAGCCGAATTAATGGAGAACACAAGTGTTCAGTTGTGGCTCTATTTGGGTGATGATGACCTGTTTGATCTCACGAAGACCAAATGGGAAATGAAGAAAGGCGATGAAACCGAATGGACAGAGTTGCCAGACTTTACCGGTAAGGACTCCGTTGTGACCGATGCGGCAAATAGTAATGGCACGCTGTTCTATCGTGTGACGGCTTATAACAAGTCCAACCCGTCCTTGTCGAAGTCGGCTGAGTTGAAAATTACCTATTTGGATGCTCAACACTATCCGGGCTTTTCAGTAATGGCAAAGACAGTCGCCATCAATCCCAACAATCCCACAGCACCTTTTACAGCTATTGTGGCTCAGGATGTCTGCGGTACAGGTGTGTTCGGCTTGCAGTTGACCACTCAGAACGACGATGGTCGTGCCACCGATACGTTGTATTTCCGTTTCTATGACCAAGACGGAAAATTGTTGGACACCAAGAAGAGAGATCCTCTGGATGTTAGCTCATCCGATAACCGTGGTTCTGGCTTCATCGTAGATGCAACCCCGTATGTGGATGCAATGAAGGCTGAACATGTAACAAGTAAAGCAATCTCTTTCTATGGTACCATCACTACTGTGAAGGGTCCCAACTCTATTAGCACCTTCACTCCTGTAATTTACTCACAACCTGTTACGGTTACGTTCCACACCGCTCCCGAAGTTGATACTTATGTAGCTTCCAACAAGCAGACAGTATGTGTGGGAGATACATTGGAAATTGCTGCCAAGATTGTAGAAAACACGGGTTTGGATAATGTTGTTAACTATTTTGGTTGGGACATTGTTGGTGTTGATGAATCTGGTTCGAATTGGACTACGATTCAAGCTTCATCACGCCCAGAACAAGTTATTGGTAATGCAGAGAAACAGTTGTATAAGACCGATAACACTCCTAATTACGACACGATTCGTGCTCGCGTGGAAGTTTATCAGAGCGATTTCTTGAAGAGCCAAGGTTGCTACGCTACCGACACAATCGATGTGGTGGTTTACGACAATCCTACCATCAGCGTTGAGGCTAGACCTGATACCATCTGCGTTTCCGATACGCTGCGTGCTGTAGCTTCTGTAAAAACCGTTGACCATCGTCTGACTGGTATCAATATGAACTACACTTGGTATTCATGCGACGATGCTCAAGGAACTAATCCGCAACAAGTTCAAACAGGTTCCACCAAGGGCGATTCTGAATTCAAGGTTGCTCTGGAAGGTGATCCTGGTGTATATTATTATATGGTAGAAGCTAAATACGATAGTACCGACATCCCTGGTTGTGAAACCGAGCCTACTATGATGAAGGTTGTCGTAATCGCTCCTCCTGTATTTGACTTAGTTACTACTGATACCCTCTGCTATGGTGGTTCTGCTAACCTTGAAGCTAATGCTACCATAGAACGTCATGATGGTATCATGGGTTATTTGTGGGAATCAATGGCTAACGACAAAACAACCGTTACCGATACGCTTCCTATCAAGCATTTCTCGACAGATAATCGTATGGTTGAAACTGGTGAATTGACCGTTGACACCTTCTTCCGCGTAACCGCTCAATACGGTTTCTATGGAGTAGATCAACAGTTCACCGCATTCAAAGGTTGTAAGGTTGATAGCATCATCCAAGTGAAGGTTTATCCCGATCCCGAAATCACCTTCTTCCCCGAAGATTTCACCATGTGTAAGGGCGGTGACTCTACTTTGTTGGTTCGTGCTACCAATAATGCTGAACCTATTTCAAAACTGTATTATGCATGGCAAATCAACGGTCGCGACGCCGGTAGTACAGACACTGTCCTGACATTTGCTACAACTGCGAATACCAACCCTGGTGTTTACCAAATTACCGTGATGGTTTACAACCAAGAGAAAGTTCATGAATCTTGCTTGGCTTATGACACCGTGAATGTTTCGGTTATCGAACCAGCTCAAATCGAGTTGACCGATGCTGATTCTATCTGCTACGGTGGTACTGCTTTCGTTGAGGGCCCTGCTCTTACGGTTGACAGTTGCGCTGATATGAACTTCAAATATTTCTGGTCAGAAGGCGAAGGTGCTTCACACACCGCTTGGACCAAGAAAGACACTATTGATTTGAATTGCAGCGAAGTGGATGCCGATCGTATGTATTCTGTTAAAGATAAATTGGATCTGACCGTTGTTAACAAGGACTTCGATACTTTGCAGAACAATACGGCTAAGTTCTACTTCAACCTGGTAAGCGATATGCCTGGTTGCTCTGTAAAAGACTCAACCATGATTTATCTCTATCCAGATCCTGTAATTAGCGACATTGAGGATACTACATTTACATGCGAAGGTGAAGACTATGACATCTATGTTTCTGTTAATCCGAGTGTAACCACTTCTATGCCTTATACGCGCAATGTTAATTATACCTATATATTAGTAAGCGCTCCGACTGAATTCGGTGTAACCGTTCCCGACACCTTGCAATCAACGGTTAGCACTTATTCAGATGTTCCTGGAATCAGCAATGTATTTAGTAAATATACCACACAGGGAGAGCCTGCTGATAGAAAGAAGGTTGTAAAAGGTAACTACGATTTTGTATTGGTAGTAGAAGATGCTGAAGGTTTGGGCTGCGACACCCGTGATACTTTCACCGTGGTAGTTGTAGATGATCCTTCTATCCTCGTTCCTAACGATACGCTGATGTGCGAAGAAGGTGAAATTCCTATGACCTTCACCGTTATCAATCCGGCTGCCAAATATTCAGCTCAAAGAGCAGATATGGGCAAACTGTATTATAGTTTCCATTTGATACATCCCGCAGACCCGACTAATGAGTATTCTAAATATTACGATACTCAACTTGTTAAGGATACCGAAGAGGTAGAAATCACTTTCAATAAAGAGTTTGTTGAAAGTTTCAATAATATGCCTGATTTCGAACCCAACGAAAAACCCTATCGCTTGGTAATGTCAGTTTACGCTGGCTGCTCAGGTTGCGCTTGTAGTGCTATTTCCGACACCGTTGACGTTTATGTTGATGCTCAACCTGATGTTGAATTCGAATACACTTCAACTGAAGTATGTCCTGGTGCAAATGTAGTATTTGGTGGTGCAGCACTCGAAGATGAGTACCTGACCGCAGAGAATCCTTTCAAATACTTCTGGAAGGCTCTCAATACTGCCGATACTGTAACATTCACTTCTACTCCTGATCGTAAGAAGAGTATTACCGATACATTGGATATTGACTACACCGCTCCGGTTGCAACCAATATCTATGCTATGGATACGGTAATC
>JAEERB010000223.1 GCA_016285615.1 Bacteroidales bacterium | reverse complement strand
CGAAGAAATTTGTTTAAAAGCTACATACGAGAGGTGCTACATGTAAATAATTGTAGATAAATGTTATTTGATGCTGATGCTGGCGCTTTGCAATCCGTCGCTCGTCACGGTTAGCGTGACATTGCCTTCGACAATGACGGTCAATTGCCCGTTAAAGGCGTGATGCTGTGGTAGATGGAAGAGGTCGAGGTTGGTGGCATCGCCGTTGGCGGCACAGACAAAGCGCCCTGTGCCAGTGGTGCTGAAGTGTACCAAATTGTCGGCGTTGGGGCAGACGTTGCCGTCTTTGTCGGTGATGCGCACACGCACGTAGGTCAGTTGGCCGCTCTTTTCGGGTATCAGCTCAATGCGGGCCGGTGCTCCGGCTGTCCTGACTACCGTTTCCATCACGGGTTGGTTCTGCTTATCGTAAGCCACGGCTTTCAACTCGCCTGCTTCGTAAGGAACTTTGTCCCAAATCATTCGGTAGCGGCGTAGCACGCCCCAAGTGGTGTCGGCGGCAGCCTGCTCGGCGGTGAGCTTGTGCTGGCGGCCCAGACTGCGGCCATTCAGAAACAGCTCTGCCTCAGGGTAATCGGTGTAGACCATCACGGGCACCGCGTCGCCTTCGTTCCAGTTCCAGTGGGGCAGCAGGTGCAGCGTATGCTCACGCTTGTTCCACACACTGCGGAACAGCCAGAAGCGGTCCTTGGGGATGGAAGCGAGGTCCACCATGCCGAAGTAGGAAGTGTGGGCGGGCCAGGCGTTGTTGTCATACGGCGTCGGCTCACCGATATAGTCGAAACCGGTCCAGACAAACTGCCCCATGGTCCACGGCAGGTCTTCCTGCATGGCGAAGTCGTCGTCGGGGGTGTTGCTCCAACTGGTGTACTCCATGTCGTAGCTCGAGCATTGGAAGTCTTTGCTGTCGCCGCTGGCGCTGAAAGCGTTGAATAACTGACTGTTGTTATTGCGTCGCACGGGCAATTTATAAACTCCTCGAGATGAGACGGTTGAGCCTGTCTCAGCGCTGAGGATAAGTTTCTGCGGCAGGGTTTCGTAAATCTGCTTGTACCATGATAAATGATAATTGATACCGAGTACTTCCAGTTCGTTGGCAAAACCGTTCTGCAAGAAGCATTTAGGCTTGTTCAGACCGCAAGTTACAGGTCGGGTGGGGTCCTCGCGGTGACAAATGTCTTGTAAGAATTTTAGCGTTTGGGCGCCGTTCTCATCGCATTGCGAAGGCACTTCGTTGCCAATGCTCCACATCGCTATCGAAGGATGATTGCGATACTGGTGCAGCATATTCACCATGTCGCGTTCGGCCCATGTCTTGTCCTGACCTTCTTCCACTACATTGAAAAAGCGGTGGTAGCCGTTGTTGCATTTGGCCACATCCCACTCGTCGAAGGCTTCGCACATCACCATCAGGCCAATCGAGTCGCATAGCTCCACCAGCTCGGGGGCAGGCATATTGTGCGAGGTGCGGATGGCATCGCAGCCCATGTCCTTCATCATGAGTAGCTGATGGCGGATGGCATCGCGGTTGGCCACGGCTCCTAACGGCCCCTGGTCGTGGTGCAGGCATACGCCCTTGAATTTGCGCACCTGCCCGTTCAGGGCGAAGCCCTCATTGGGAATGATTTCCACCTTGCGAAAGCCAACCTTCTCTTCGTGCACATCGCTGAGCTTGCCGTTAGCGTAAACCTCTATGCGTAAATTATATAGGTTGGGATGCTCGGGCGACCAAAGTCCTATGTCGGCGAGACGATAATTAAAAGTGACATCTACCTCTCTCTCCTTTGTGTTGATGGTCTTTAGCACTTTTCGATGCATAAAATAATGACCTTGAAGTTCTATCACTACTTGTATCTTTTGCTTTTTATTGGATAACGCTTTGGATTTCAGATGTAATTTAACGCTGTCTTGGCTGACATCGGTGGTGACTTGCGTGCCCCACATGGGGATGTAGGCGGGACCGGTGCTGATGAGGTGCACATGGCGGTAGATGCCCGCGCCTGGGTACCAGCGCGACGATTGTGGCTCGTTTTTCACGCGCACCATAATTTCGTTGTCGCCAGCGGTGAGGTAAGGGGTGATTTCTTTGTGGAAGGAGGCGTAGCCGTAGGGCCAGTAAATGACTTGCTTGCCATTGATATAGACGCGGGCTTCACTCATCACACCGTCGAAGAGCAGGGTGTAGTGGGTGCCTTTTTTTAGGCTATCGGCGGGAATATGAATCGTGGTCATATAGCGAGCTGTGCCCATGTATGGCAGTCCCCCCGTGCGTCCAGTCTTGACGCGCGGCTTCGTTTCAAAATTCTCCTTGACTGCTGTGGTTTGGATGTCGTTCTCGCGGTCAAAGGGTCCGTAGATGGCCCAGTCGTGCGGTACCTTCACATCGCTCCAATCCAACATGAAAACCTTGTAGCCATGGGTGGCGGTTTCGGGTTTCTCAAACGAAAACTGCCAGTCGGTGAGCAGGATATCTTGGCGTTGGGCAAATAAAGGGGATATTGCACAAACGAATACTATGATGGAGGCAATTCTTTTCATCAGATGATGATTTTGTATCATAAATACTTGCGATACAAAAATAAGAAAAGAGAATGATATTGGCGCGAATTGGGCGTGGCTAAAATAAAAAATCGCTGCAATCGTCTAAAGTGTAGATGTTTGCAGCGATTTCTGTGGCGGGAACGGGAATTGAACTCGTGACCTCCGGGTTATGAATCCGACGCTCTAACCGACTGAGCTACCCCGCCATTTTTTGTGGGTGCAAAAATACACTTTTTTTTCATTAAAACATCAAAATATCTTCAAAAAGTTTCTGTTCCCTATTTTTTTTCTATCTTTGCTTCCCGTAATTTCGGGAAAAAGAATTGTTTATTGATTCTTGTCCTTTATGAAACAGACAGGCAACTCTTTATCCGCCAATGGCGCACCCTCCAACCAGCATTCACGACGCTTTTGGGTGGTGTTGTCTGCTTCTATCGTGTTGGCATTGTGTTTGTTGTGCTATTTGTTGATGCCCGTTTTTGCCAAGTCGTACATCCGTAAGAAATTGGCTTCAGAGGCCGAAGCGCATCATTGGGAGATGTCGGTGGACAATATCAAGGTGTCGCAGTATCATCCGCGCAATGGCTTTACTTGCTCTTTCAAAAATCTACTCATTTGTCGCGAAAACACGCAGGATACAATGTTGTATGTTGATGCTATCAGTGCCAAAGTGGCTTTGGCGTTCAAGGGTGGTCCGCATGTCACCACCCGCGATATAGAGTCCGGTTATGCGTATTTCTCTT
>JAEERB010000222.1 GCA_016285615.1 Bacteroidales bacterium | reverse complement strand
CGACACGAAGGTTTTGCCATTGCCGTTATCGCGAAGCGACGAGTTGGTCTCATCATAGCGTTTTTTAAACACGCCGTCCTGATAATGGAACAACCCATAGCCCCAAGAGCCCGCATAAAACTCGGTCTTGTTGCGCGGATTGATAGCCACCTCAACAAGATCGTAACAATTCTTTAGTTCTGGAGAACTGTTATACCAGACGGTTTGCCAATTATAATTATAATAATAGCTAAGACTTGATGGCAAATATTTGGCACCCCAGTTGATATTGGAGCCTGAAACCATCGCCACCATATCATCGGCGGCTGCCAAGCGGTACACCATTTCCGAGTGCGGGCCGTCGGCGGTGAACAGTTTGCGAGTACCCCAGTGGCGGGTCAGTCGCGCCAACCCATTGTTATTGTCGGCCACCCAAATAAAATCGCCATCCAACACAGCCTGACGTGCATCTTCTATCGAATTGTCGTCCACCCATCTGGCATAGTAAACGCTTTCGTTGTCAGCATCATACATCTGTACAAAACCCCAATAGCAAACAAGCACCAAACCATCGGCCGCATCCAACGAGCGCACCGCATTCAACGAGAACGGCGCCGGCTGCCAACCATCCCCCGCATCCACAAATATCGAATCTAACTCATGATTAACGTGTTGTACAGCAAAAATCCGTTGACCCGCCTCTTCAACAATGGTATATTCACCATCAGGCAAAGTCTCCACCTTGTTCCATTGGGTGAAATCGGCCAAACGCCGACTGGTTTTATCTATATGAAACACACCTTTGTCGGTAGCCAAATAGTACTGGTCGCCATAAATGGCAATGTCGCGCACATCATATTGCACGGCACCGATTTTGGTAAACCACGTGTCCAGAATAAGATAACTATGCAAATCAATCAACACCACACCGAAGGCGGAAGCCAAATAGGCAATTCCCTCATTCACAAATATTTTGTTGATACGTTTCGAGCCTTGCATCGCCTTGTTTTTGATATCGGCGATATTCACCACCTTGCCATCGTGGATAAAGTCGAGATTGGAGGTCTCGTACGCCACTATCAGCACATCTTCCTTGGTTGCATAACAGATGTCGGAGATGCCCACTTCCGACAAACCCTCGATCTTCGACCATGTGTTCATCTCATCCGCGTCCTTATCCATGTAGGCGATACTGGAATTGGTGGCCGCGTAAATGCAGTCGGGAGCCACGGCTACAGAGTGGAAACCGTTATAGGGCAAGTGCGACTTGAACTTGCCAACGGGAACTTGAGCCGCTGCCGAGAGCAGCATCCCTAAAAAGACTACGATACTGACTATTCGTTTCATAAGGCGTATTTTTCATATTTAATCGCTCTGGTCGATAGCAGCGATGTGATGAGGCTAATGACTACTACGGACAGGAACACCACCAGAAAGTCGGTCCACGACATAGCTACAGGATAGTAACTTACAACATAGCTGGCATCTGGCGAGCCAAAGGTGATAAGGTGGAAGGTCTGTTGCGCCCAGCATACCACAAAGCCTATCACCATGCCAATGAGGCCGCCCAACATCGAAATGAGCAGACCTTCCCAGATGAATACCTGCCGAATGAGGCCATGGTCGGCGCCCAAGCTCTGCAAAACGGAGATGTCGGTCTTCTTTTCTACGATAAGCATTCCTAACGTACCTATAATGTTGAAGATAGCCACAATCAGGATAAATGCCAAAATGAAGAAGATGATGAGTTTTTCCGACTTCATTGTTTTAAATAGCAAAGCCTCTTGCTGGTATTGGTTTTTGACGATAAAACGATTGCCGAGAAGTTTCTCAAGGCTCTGCTGTACTGCACGATAATCCTTACTGCCATTGAGTAGCACCTCCATCGACGTCACTTCGCCCTCGTAGCGCATCAGCTCACGGGCAAAGTCGATAGGACAGAAGACATACTGCTCATCGTAGGCCGTATTAGTCGAGAACACACCAGAGACGGGCAACGTCCGCTTGTTGAAGGCATCGGCAGGATTGGCAAGGTTCTTCTTGGTTCTCTTCGGATAATAGAAATTGAGGCGCTCGAGGCTGTTGAGGTTAATCTGCAGCATGCCGGCGGCAATAGCGCCGATAGCGGCATAATCGCACTGTTGGTACGTCAGGTCAAAAGTGCCGTCAATGGCCAGCGACTCCCAATGGCGCACTGCCGGGTACGACGGATCCACGCCCTTCAGACGCACCAGCATCTGCTTCTCTTCGTAGGTTACCAGCGTCATGTCGGACACCACCTCCTGCACCGATGCCACACCCTGTATGGCCCGGACCTCCTGCGTAGGAAAACTGGCCACCGCAAACGACTTACCCTCAGCAGCCGTGATGGTGAAATCTGGGTTGAAAGTGTTAAAACTGCCTGCTATCAAGGTTTCCATGCCGTTGAATACGGAGAGCACGATGATGAGTGCCGCCACACTGGCCATGATGCCCAATGTGGAAATGATAGCCACAATGTTGATAATATTGTGCTTCTTCTTTGAGAAGAGATATCTCAAAGCCACATAAAAAGCCGTTTTAACACGATGCAAATCCAATGTATCTTATTGTTTTAAAAGGCGTTCAATATTTTCAGCATAATCCAGCGAATCGTCAACGAAGAACTCCAACTGCGGAATTACGCGCAACTGGTTTCGCACCTTGACACCCAAACGGTAGCGGATATCCTTGGTGTTGGCTCTCACTTGTTGAATGGCCACATCGGTATCCTCGGCATTGAAAATGCTGAGATAAGACCTTGCTATCGATAGGTCCTTCGTGACCGTGGTCTTGGTCACAGTAATCATACAACCATAAACCGGCAGACCATCTTGTAAGAAGATTTCTGACAGTTCCTTTTGTATCAAACGGCTGATTTTTTGTTGTCGGGTGGTGTCCATATATTGTTGAAGTGTTGATTGTTGAAGTGTTGAAGCGAGAAAGAGTTAAAAGTTAAGAAACTAAAGAGTTAAGAGTTATTGAGTTATAGAATTATTGAGTTTTAGATGTTTCCATAATTCCATGATTCCATAATTCTCCATATCTTTTTGATTTTTGAATTCTGAATTTTGAATTTATTTTTTCCATTGGAAGGAATTAATCATCGCCATGGCGTCTTCGCGAATATAGTCGATCACGGGGCGCAGGGAGTCATTTTCGGGCACGCAGTTGAAATAGAGCGATGAACGCAAGTAGTGGCGCACGCTGTCGGTAAGCCAGAACTGGAACGGACATGCCACATCCCTACCCTTTATATCATAAATCTTACCATAAACACGCGCTGTGGGG
>JAEERB010000221.1 GCA_016285615.1 Bacteroidales bacterium | reverse complement strand
TTCTCTGAATATAAAAGCGATGCAGGTTGGCGCAACAACTCAAAGAAACATTTGATGTATTAAGGAAAACGCGGTTATCGCTGGCAGCGAAAATGCCATTCAATACCAGAACCAGGACTAAAGTAAGCGCATTCAAAGTCCAAACTGTCAGGAACGATGAAGCGGCCTTGGAAAGATCTGTAGCTTTGATTGCTCTTCACCAAGGTAAGTTTACCGTCCTCTGCCACAGTGCATTGCCATGTCATTGCAGAGTCAGGCAATAGCGCCATAAAAACCTCCTCTTTGCCTTTGATGCCAGAGACTTGAAGTTCCCCATGGAACTCGTATGTTGTTTGTACATTGTCTGGTCCAGTCCATGTATATACATCTGCAATGTAATGATAGGTTCCAACCCATTTTTTACCAGGGTCGTTGTCTTTATTGCAAGACACTGTCAACAAACTTATTATACATACAAACAAAAAATATCTTTTCATAAGCATGGATTTTTTTGCGGTGTAAAATTACAACATAAATCAATACAATGTTATTATAATCTGTTTTTCAGTGTGAGGGATTAATCCCCAAAGATTACAGTTTCGTTTGTTGTATGCTTTGTGAATTTTCTGTATTTTTGTGAATCGTTTTCTGTAACGGAAAGTATGCGTATTCAGCACAAAAATTTGTATGTAATGAATAGAGAGCGTGAGATTTACAAAGTGACTTTGGTGGGCGGCCTGGTCAATGTGTTGCTGCTCGTCTTTAAGTTCGTGGCGGGCATTGTGGGGCATAGTGCGGCGATGATGGCCGATGCGGTCCACTCGTTGTCTGATTTTGTGACGGATATCATTGTATTGGTCTTTGTTAAAATAAGTTGCAAGCCTAAAGATAAATCGCACGATTATGGCCATGGCAAGTACGAGACGTTGGCGCTGACTATCATTGGCATTGCGCTGATGGCGGTGGCCATAGGCATTATTGTCAAAGGGGCGATGAAGATTGTGGCATGGATTCATGGCGAGACGCTTGCTGCGCCGGGCATGTTGGCGTTCTGGGCGGCCGTGGTCTCCATTGTCTTGAAAGAGGCGGTGTATCGCTATTCCATCTTCAAGGCGCACAAACTGGACTCCAAAGCGGTGGAGGCCAATGCATGGCACCATCGCAGCGATGCGCTTTCGTCGGTGGGCACAGCTGTTGGTATCGGCGGGGCTGTCTTCTTGGGCCAGCATTGGACCATTCTCGACCCGATAGCCTCCGTAGTAGTGGGCGCCTTCATTGTGAAGGTGGCTTTCGAGTTGCTCAAGAACGGCATCGGCGACCTGATGGAGCAGTCACTGCCCGAAAAGGTGGAGGATGAGATTATGGCCATGGTGGCCGCTTTGCCGGGCGTTAGCGAGCCTCACAACTTGCGCACACGTCGTATTGGCAACCATTATGCCATTGAAATCCATATACTTATGGATGGGAATATTACGCTGTATGAAGCCCACGACAAGGCTACGGAGATTGAAGAGATGTTGCGGCGGTGCTACGGCGCCGAAACACATGTCGCCGTCCACGTGGAGCCGAAGGAGTTTTGATTGAGCAATTTGTAACTTATGAACATCGAAGACTATCGCGATTTTTGCTTGTCATTGGGCACAGATGTAGAGGAAAAGCTGCCGTTTATCATGTTTAAGAATGGGGAAGGGGTGCTGGTGTTTTACGTTTGTGGCCACATGTTCTCGTTTTTCGACTGCAACGACTTCTCGGTCATATCGCTCAAGTGCCAGCCAGAACGGATTGATGAGTTGAAAGCGGAATATGACTGCATCGGCAATCCCTACAACGAATCTCCCAAACATTGGATAGGCATTGACCCCAATACCGCCCCCAATGAGTTGTTATGCGACCTTACACGTAACTCTTACGAAATAGTGAAGGCGAAATATAGTAAAGTGAAACGTAAAGCAAAATAAGAAAAAAGGAGAGGTTAGGAGAGGTGGTTATTTTTCTTTTCGAAATAGAAACATTTCGTCATCATCATTCTTGTTTTCTTCCTCTCCCTTTGGAATATTAGTTCCGCGGTGATATTTGTTCCAGAACTCTACAATGTGAAATCCGCAACGATTGACATAGAAGTGGATATTGCGCTTTTCGAAGTATGGGGTGCAGGTCTCCCAAACTCTGATTTCAGGGTGCATCGTCTCAATCTGACACCAAGTGGCATAACCGATACCTTTGCTATGAACTTTGGGATTAACGAATAGCAACTCCAGATTTCCTTTGTGATTGGATTGGTCAATGGAAATGACAGCACCACCGACCTTTTCCCCGTCAAGGAGGATGCGGTAGACCTCGACATTCTCGTTATCGATGGAGTGCTCAATGGTAGCGCGAGAGATAATTTGTCCGTCTTCTTCAAAATGATCGTCACGCAGTCCAAACTCTTGCGTGGCGCCGTATTTGAAAGCCCATTGGTTGTCGGCGATGAACTGTTCGCGGTCATCGGGTTGTAACGGGGCAAGGGTGATATTTAAGGGCTGTTTTTTCATTTTATTCCGGACAAGTTGCTTTATAAAGATTAATGAAACTCTGTTGTGTCTCGAGCCAGTCGGTAGCTTGCTGTAGTTGTGCATCGAGCCAGGCACTTTGGGCGATAAGGACCTCCAAATAGGTTGTGTTGGCATACTGCATGTTTAGTTTGCTATTTTCGTATGCTTTCTGAGCGACCTCCACTTGCAAGGTGCGTGCCTCCTCGCGGGTGCGGCAGGCATCACATTCGGCCAGGGCGTTGCGAACCTCACCACCCGCTACGAGCAATGCTTTTTCAAAGGCGATTTGCGCCTGTTCATGTTGTGATTTTGCCACTTTCAGGTTGGCTTTCAGCCTCCCCATGGCAAAAAGCGGCTGTACCAGGGAACCGATGGCGTTAAGTAGTAGTTTGGCAGGGTTGATGATTTCGCCTATGTTGTTGGTCCACCCGGCACTACCGCTGATAGAAAAAGTGGGATAAAACTCTGATCGGGCCACTTTTACATTGCTGAATGAGGCCCGAAGTCCATATTCCGCCGCGAGTACATCAGGACGGGAAGCCAATGATTCTAGAGGAATGGATTGTTTCGTATCCATAACGATACCTTGTGTTTCCTCCCAAGAAGTTCGTGCAATCATGTCCGGTTGTCGGTTGAGTAACAGGCATAGTGCCGTTTCCGCTTTCTGAATCATCGCTTTGAGGGTGGGGAGTGTTGCCACCACACCTTGATAGGTTGCCTCTGCCTGGTTGACAGCAGCTTCGTTCTGCAGACCGACCTCTTTCAACGCACGAAGTGTCCGCAGGTTTTCCTCTTGGACACGAACGCCTTCCTGCGTGATGGCCAACTGTCGGTCAAGCATA
>JAEERB010000220.1 GCA_016285615.1 Bacteroidales bacterium | reverse complement strand
TCAAGGAGTTGGGCGAGATCAAGGACGAGCGCGACAATGTCATCGTGCTCATCGATGAAGCCCACCGCACCGAATACGGCGACTATCAGATGGAACTGCGTGCCGTGTTGCCCAATGCCAAACGATTTGCCTTCACGGGTACGCCGATTCCCAAGACTCATCGGGAGTTTGGCATCAAGGACGAAAACGGCAAGATAGAGCATTATTTGGACAAATACAGCGTCATCGATGCTATCAACGATGGGGCCACCAAGCCTATCCGCTACACCCTAGGACCATCCGAATGGTTTTTGGACAAGGAAAACCTGAAAAAAGGCTACGAAGAAATCACCGCAGACCTTGAAGAAGACCAGAAACGCTTGGTGGAGCAGCGCGTGCAGCCCTGGAAAACCCTGATGAAGAAGCCTGAGCGAATCAAGACCTTGGCTGCCGACATCGCCAAGGACTACCGCGAACGTTTGGAACCACAAGGCTTCAAGGCGCAGGTGGTAGCCATCGACAAGGAGGCATGTGTGTTGTATTACAACGAGTTGCTCAACTATTTCGACCCATCGGAAATCCGTATCATCTTTTCTACAGGACAATACGAAACCAGCGAACGTTACGACCTCTTCTCTCCGTTCTACATCGACGATAAGGAACGCAAACGCCTGATCGACAATTTCAAGAAGCGGATTTCTGATGAAGAGATTGCCAAAGGCAACAACCTGAAAATCTTCATCGTCTGCAATATGCTGCTCACGGGCTTTGATGCGCCCATCGAGCAGACCATGTATTTGGACAGCCCTTTACGTGACCATAATCTGTTGCAGGCCGTGGCCCGCACCAACCGTCCGTATGACTATGGTGAAGGCGAAAACAAACTTTCCAAGGAGTTTGGCCGCATCGTCGATTATGTGGGTGTATTCCAGAACTATAAGGAAGCCTTGAACTATGATCCCGAAGACATCGGCGAGTTTGAAGACGTGGATGCGCTATTGGAGGAATTTCCTAAAGAATTGGACAGGGCCTTTGAACCTTTTGCCGAAATCAAGTTGGAAGACAGTTACGAGTGCGAAATGGCTATCATTCGCAAGCTGAGTGAGATAGACCACGGACAATTTGAAAACCGTTTCCATCGGGTGGTGCAGCTTTGGGAAGCTATCAGTCCCAATCCAGGTTTGCGTCCGTTCCGTACAAAATACCTGTGGTTAGTGACTATTTACGAACTCTATCTGGAGGAATTCCGCCGAGTGGATTTCGATGCCGAGTTCTATGCGGCGCAAACACGCAAACTTTTGGAAGAGAGTGCCACTTTGCTGGATTTCCGAGGCCATCTGCCCGAAATCGCCATCGACGCGGATTATCTCACCAAATTGCAAGAAACCAAGCTGTCGCCTTCCGACAAGGCCGAGAAAATCATCCGCGACATTGAAACGATGATTCGCACCAACCAAAACAGTAGTGCCATCTATATCGAGTTTCAGGAACGTTTGGATGCGCTTATCCGTATGAAGAATGCCGACGCCATTGAGATAGAGGGACTTTTGAAGAAACTCAGCGAGCTTTACACTGAAGTGGATGAGGCGGTTGAGATTCCCAAGAAGATGGGCTTCGAAGACAAAGGCACTTTTGAGATTTACCAGATTCTCAAGAACGAGCTTCCGGCTTTCGATGAAGCATTGGCAAGGGAATTTGCCAACGAATTGTCGGCCAAAATCCAGTCGAGAATCTATATTGGTTGGCAGGAAGTCACGCAGGAGTACAACCGTTTGTTGGGCGAGGTGGCATTGTTGGCGGCCAACGAAAAATACGATGCCTTGGATGTTTACGGGAAAGACGTCTTGCATGAGACTATTATGGATTCCATTGTAAGAAATTTCAGTTTGAATTGATATGCTGCCCGATAATTGTACTGTTATTCGTAGAGAGGTTAAGAATGCCCGGCTTCGTGTTCGCGAAGATGGCACTGTGCAGTTGTTTGTCCCTGTGGCGTTCACAGATAAGGATGTCGAAAAGCTTTTGGAGAAAAAGGCACAATGGATAGCCTCGAAACGGCAATTCTTTGAGCAGAAAACCAAGATCAAACTGCGACGCAACGAAATATTGCTTTTCGGCAACCGTTATGCCTACTACTATTCGTCAAAATATCAGAACAAGGTGATCGTCAACCACGAAAGCAAGACCATCCAGGCAAAACGGGACTTGTTGGATGCGACAGTTCAGGAAAAATGGCTGAAATCGGTGGCTCGGAAGTATATTTTGGCAAGAGTTGAAACTCTATCAGAGGCGTTGCTTTTGCCGTACAACAAACTTTATATCCGCAGTCAGAAACGGAAATGGGGCAATTGTTCCGCGGAGAAGAACATATCCATCAACTGGCGGCTGATTAAAGCTCCCGAGTTTGTGATTGATTACATTATCATTCATGAATTGTGTCACACTATCATTATGAATCACAGTACCCATTTCTACACGATGCTTCGTTCTCATTGTCTGGATTGCGAAGCGGCGCAGAAATGGTTGGATAGATATGGGAACAGTTTGTAAAAAAGCAAAAAAATCCCCCTTGTCCATTTAAGATAAGGGGGATTTCTTGTTTAGTATCCGAAAATCTCTTCCAAGCTCAGTTTCGTGACCTTTCCGTATTTCTCCAGACCCTTCAAATCCACCTCGTTCTCGTTGCCTAATACGACCACAACACGCTTTTGTCCCTTGATGTAGTTGGCGTTGAAATTCTTCACGTCGTTGATGGTCATCTTTTGGATAGTATTGTAGTTGGTTCTGTCGAGCGGGGTCTTCAGGCCCATCTCCTCGCAGGAGAGGAAGTAGTTGATGATGCTCATCTTGCGGGTACGATTGGTGCGATACTGGGAGATCAGGGAAGTCTTGGCCAAGTCGAAGTTCAGCTCGGACACCGGCATGTTGTCTAACAGATCGGTGAAGGCCTCCATGGCGTCGATCAGCTTGTCGTTCTGTGTGCCGATGTGGGTCATATTGTAGTTGTATTTGCCTTTCTCGCTCGGTTCCACATAGTAAGCGGCGGCGGAGTAGGCCAAGGAGCGTTTCTCGCGGATTTCCTGGAACACGATGGAGTTCATGCTCCCGCCGAAGTATTCGTTGTACATCTCGATTTGCGGACTCATAGCCCAGTTGGCAGGCACGGAGGTGCTCAGTTGACGGCACAAGGACTGTTTTGCGTCATAGTGGGCGAAATAGACCTTGTTGTCTTTCGTGGCGAGGCGGTCGTAGTCGGCACCCATCTTGACGGGTTTCTTGGCCGGATGCACGCTGTGCTTGTCGGTGAGGACTTTCTGCAAGTCATTGAGACTCAAGTCGCCGTAGTAGAGGATGCGCTGCGGTTGGGAGGTCATCGTCTTGATT
>JAEERB010000043.1 GCA_016285615.1 Bacteroidales bacterium | reverse complement strand
CTATTAACGGGGATGAGTGCTCCAAGATGGTGGAGAAAAAATTGTCGATTTCTGAATTAATTACAATTGATTTTGATGAGACTGCAATTTCTTATCCTACGGTACAGACCTCTGAAGTGAGCGACATTACCGATACCAGTGCTGTTTGTGGCGGAGATGTTACCTCTGATGGGAATGTGCCCGTAACGGTCCGTGGCGTTTGCTGGAGCACCTCGCAAAATCCAACTATTGCGGATAGTTATACTACAGATGGAAGTGGTACAGGCCGTTTCACTAGCAGTTTAACAGGCCTTTCCCAAGGTACTACCTACTATGTTCGTGCATATGCTACCAACGAAGTTGGAATAATGTATGGGGAAGAGAAGATGTTTAAAACAATAGGCTTACCTGTGGTCACTACGAATGAAGTAAAAGATGTTACAGATAGGTCCGCCTTATGTGGTGGTAATGTGATTTCTGATGGAGGTAAAGATGTTACGGCTCGCGGAATATGTTGGAGCACTTTACCCAATCCCACAATTGTTGACAGTCTCTCTATTGATGGCATTGGTGAAGGCTCATTCGATAGAAAGTTATTGAATTTGGAAGAACAAACCACCTATTATGTTCGTGCCTATGCCACCAATAGTATGGGTACTTCCTATGGAGCGCAAGTTGAATTTAAGACTGATTTTTTAAATTGTGGTATTGTAACAGATTACGACGGTAACTCATACAAAACCATTCAAATTGGTGAACAGTGTTGGATGAGGGAAAACCTAAAAACCACAAGGTATGCCGATGGTACATCTATTGAACAAGGGAATAGTAGTTCATTGTCCCAAACTGTTGCATATTGGTGGGGAACTAGGGAACCTAAAACAGGTTTGTTCTATAACTGGAAGGCAGTGATGCGTAATAGTTCTTCTAGTAATGCCAATCCTAGCGGTGTGCAGGGCATTTGCCCCAATGGTTGGCATATGCCGAGCGACGCTGAGTGGACGCAACTTATTGATTATGTGGGTAGCCAGAGCCAATATTTATGCGATACTTTCAAAACCCAAATAGCGAAGGCTTTAGCATCTACTAGTTTTAGACACACATCTAGTCGTCCATGTGCAATAGGTAACGATCCGGATAGGAACAATGCCACGGGCTTTGATGCATTGCCAGTGGGTAAGTTTGATTATTATTGGTTTGATGGTTATGTGGGTGAAAGTAGATCGGTTGACTTTTGGAGTTCTACTGGAAGTGGAGACTATGCATCTTATAGAGGGCTTTTATATTCCGAAGCCCATGTGAGCCAAAATACTCACCCGAAGAAATTCTATGGATGCTCTGTGCGTTGTGTAAAAGGTACGGTGTTGCCTACTGTAACTACGTCAGTTGTTAGTAATATTGACTATTTCACTGCCACATGTGGAGGTGATGTTTCAGATGGAGGAGGACCTGCTGTTACGGCAAGAGGAGTCTGCTGGAGCACTATGCGATATCCTACAATTGCTGATAACCACACCACTGACGGTGACGGAACGGGTGCTTTTACGAGTAATTTGACAGATTTAAGCGCTGTTACAACTTATTTTGTTCGAGCATACGCTATCAATAGTGCTGGTGTTGCGTATGGTGAAGAGATGATGTTTGAAACAGTAGGCTTGCCTATTGTATTTACTAAGGATGCAAGAAATATAGCTGATTTGTCTGCTACTTGTGGTGGCGAGGTCTCCTCTAACGGAGCTGATACTGTTACGGCTCATGGAGTATGTTGGAGCACTTCATCTAATCCTACTATTGCTGATAGCCACACTGTTGATGGGGCGGAAATAGGTGGCTTTACTAGCTTTTTGACAGGGCTTACCGCTGCTACCACCTATTATGTTCGAGCATACGCTACTAATAAATTTGGGACGAATTATGGGCAAGAGGTGAGTTTCACCACATTGAATCCTTCTTGTGCAGATACACCCACCGTAACTGATGTGGATGGTAATTCATACAATACAGTACAAATAGGAACACAATGTTGGATGCGGGAGAACCTAAAAACCACTAAATATGCTGATGGTTCCACCATATCATTGTACGATGGCTATGGTTCAAGTTCCCTCTCTAAGCCTTTTCGTTACTATCCTAACAATGATCTTACAAATGTTTCTGATTATGGCTATCTCTATAACTTGAAGGCGGTAATGCGTAAGAGTTCATCCAGTAGCGCTAATCCGAGCGGCGTTCAGGGCATTTGTCCTACGGGCTGGCATGTGCCAAGCGATGCCGAGTGGACACAGTTGACCGATTATGTGAGCAGCCAGAGCCAATATTTGTGCAATGGGAACAAAACTAATATAGCGAAGGCGTTGGCTTCCTCTACAGGGTGGATGACGGACGATAATAGTTGTACCGTGGGCAACGATGCTAGTGGTGCGCTTAATTCCACCTGCTTTGATGCAATGCCCGCTGCCTACTACGAATATGACTCCTTCAAAGATAGTTTCTATAATGTCGGCCGCGGTGCCTATTTCTGGAGCGCCACCGCATTCGGCGTCTACGGCGATACGTTCTATTATCGCCGTCTCCTTCGCACTAGGACTGATGTGTATCGTGCAAATAGCCTCAATGGGCACGCTTTCGCCTACTCAGTGCGATGCCTTCGAGATTAAAACTCTATTGTCAGAAAAGTAAGAACAATATTATTTAGTATTTATATATTATGGTCCCCGTTTCTTTACCTATTACAACTTATGCAATAGTAGGTAATATGCCTATTCATTGGTTCGGTAATCTTCCCGCATATCAGAAATCCAGGCTGCGTATCATTACAGTAGGAATAAATCCTTCGTTTCACGAATTTCAGGACAAAACAACAAGTTGTTATTCTTCATCTTTGAGATTCCCATCCTATAATCCAAAGAGTCTTTCCTCTCTGATTGACGCTTGGAATCAATATTTTGATATTAATCCTTATAAAACATGGTTTTCATCATTTGAGCATGTGTTAATGGGTTTGAACGCCAGCTATTATAGTGATCGGCCCAATCGCGCTTTACATACTGATATTGCTTCCCCTTGGGCAACAGATCCTACATGGTCGCACTTGACCGCTTGTGACAAATCTGTGTTGAGTATAGAAGGCATTCCCATATGGTTGGCTCTTGTTATGGCTTTGCAACCTCATTTGATTATAGCATCAATATCAAAAACTTTTATAAACAACTTAGGCATACCATTATCCAAGTCAGGCATTATTACAGTTACTCATACAAGCAAGGGAACTGCTCGCGCAAAACCTTTTGTCGTTGATTGCTATAACCTTAACGGCATACCATTTGTAAATTGTCCTGCGCGCAATGTTCCGTTGGGTATGCTATCGAATATGCAAAAAACAGATGTTGGGAAAGAATTGTTAAAACAGTTGAAATCTTTGCCATGAGAGTGTGAAACCACTCACAATCAACAATTGTAATTGATATTGTACATTATCAATTAGTATTCGTCTTCCGGTTCGGGAACGTAGTAGTATTTCTTTGTGAACTTGTTCTTCTGCGACTTGTTGCCGAGTTTGTAGGTGAACGACGGCAGGCCGTTGCCTGACTGCAGCATTCTCTTCTTGGCGGGCAGGTCGGAGATGGCGTTGTTGAACTTCTTGTCGGAGGAGTAGCCGTACATGTTGTTATTTTCAAACTGGAAGAAGAAGAAGCTCTCGTCGAACTCGAAGTAGATGAACAGTCGGTTGCGCGAGCCGCGCTTCTCGATGACGATGCGGCCGGGCACCATCTTGTTCACTTCTCGGGCACCGCAGATCAGCACGGGTAGCTCGTATTGCGAGGTGAACGCCTTGTTGATGCGGTCCCATACGAAGTCGATATTGCCGAAGAGGAACTGCACTTGCAGGTTCTTGGGCAGCTTTTTCACCTGTCCGCGCAGGGCTACATCGCGTTGGTATTTCTTGTATTCATCCTGGCCGAGCATGTTGATTAAGGCCATCTCGTAGGAGTCATCATCCGAGAAATCAACGAATTCCAGATTGGAGGAGCTTTCGATGTAGTCGTACAAGGTCTTCATCGAGTTGTCGTTGAAGAAGAAGTTGATGGAGGTGGTGAGGTTCATTACGGCCGAGTCGGCTTTCATGTAGTTGGTGATGGTACCGTTGGTGTTGAACTCAACACGTCCCAACTTGGCTCCCATGTCGATGGCGCCGATACCTTTGGCGATACACTCTTCAGGGTCGAGGGTGATCATGTTGCCTGGAATCTCGGGGTCAAGCAGTTTGTCGAGCGAAGCGGCCTTGAAGAGATGCTCCTCATTGTCGTACATAATATGGCCGAAGACGGAGATGTATTCTGAGTCGTTGAACTGGTCTTTGGCAGTACCGAAAGCCGTGTAGATGCGGCCAGTACGGTTGGAGGAGGCCACGGCAATGACAACTTTGCGGTCGGTGACATCCTTGCTTCTGTCGTGCACTTCAACGAAGATGCTGTCGGGGTTAATCTGCTGGCTGATACGCAGTCGGGCGTGCTTGATGGTGTCGCAATTCTGTACGATTTCAACGCCACCGATGAATTTCAGCAACTGCTCTTCGCTATAAAGTTGTACGCGGCCGTCGAAGGCAAAGTGAGGCGAGAAGAGGAAGTTTTGCGTTAGCGGAATCTTACCTTCGCCGTGGGTGCGCTTCAAAGTCCACAGTGTGTCGAAGTGGATAACTTGCGCATAGCCGAGTTCCTTGTTCATGTAATCATAATCGCCATAACCGATAAAGTGGTCGCGCGATTCAACCTCGATGTGGCAGTCGTGCAGTTCGTGGTATTTGTTGTAGCGGCCGGCAAGTAAACGCGCTTTTTCCAGTGGCACGATTTCGGCGTGTTCCAGAATGGTCACCTCGCCTTCGTAGGGGAAGACTGCGGCATCCGCTACATGGATGAAGCGAACACCATGGGCGTTGATAATATTCTTGGCGAAGTTAAACTCGGCGGTGAGGGCGGTGAAACGGAGCCGTCTCTTTTCGGGATTGGTGGAAACTAACTCGTTGCCACGACTTTCCATCTCAATCAGGTCTCTAACGGGCGTGTTCTGGATGTCCACATCTTTGTAGGGGTCGTCATCCCAGCGGAAGCGCAAAATGTCGTCGTCAATGGGATCCCAATCGAATACCGAGGCATTGGCCTTAAACTCGTTCTTGACGAAGATGATTTCCGAAGCCTCGCCGTTGGAGACGAAATGTCCCTTGCGGGTCTTGAAGTCGATGTGCGAGTTGTAGTTGTCGGTGGTGAAGACAAACTCGTCGGTCGATTCCAGCGAGAAGATGCGCAGGTCGGCGGTGTCGGCCAGCAACTCGTGATGCTTGAAACTGAATAGGTTAGAGGTAAGGTCGGCGCGCTTGAACTTGGCTACGCCCGTGCCAAACATGCCGTTGGGTGTCAACTTTGAGTTGCCAGTCAGTGTCAACTCATTGAAGATAGACATGGGCGTCTTCTGGGTATAAATATACATGGCGTCTTTGTAGGGGAACCATTGCAGTTTGGCATTTTCTACCGAGGCGGGCGGGAATTCGGTGCCGGCTATCTGCTCGTTCACTACATGCGATTTGACCTCGCCAACAGTCTTATCCAAGAAGAAGATATAGTCGTCGGAGTAGGAGACGGAGGTTAGGTAGTTTATGTGGCCGTTTCCTCGTAATCCTCTGTTGCTTAGGTCTATAACATTCCGATAATTGGCTTTGCCACCATACATGTCAATGCCGTTCGAGCGGTGCACAAAGCCCAGCGAGAAGTCGGGGCGCACCTTGAGGGGCTCTCGTATGTTGGGAAAGATGCCTCCGGAAACCAGCTCGCCAGTAAAGTTGATGGAGTCGGTGTCGAAGTTGTCCAAGTTCTTGAGCCTGAAGACATCCACAAGATAGTAGAAGCGGTCGCGCTTGTAGGCGCCGTTCTGCACGTATTTCTGGTCGTAGAACACCTTGCCGCCCTTGCGGCTTTCAAAGATGGGGTAGTCGGGGTAGTTGACCAGGCCCGACTTGTTCTCTGGAACATCGATGTAGAGTGTGCCGCTGAGTTCCTCAATGCGGCTGGTAACTTCGCGCAGGCGGTACTCGCCGTACATATTCTGCTTCGAGTTCTTGTCTTCCACATACATAATCATCGAGTCGATGATGTCCATCTCCACCTTGAACTCGTCGTATTTGAATTCGCAGTTGTGCGGCACAAAGTCGAAGAGGCCTGCCACAATGCGGCCTGAGAAGTTCATGTCGCGGTTCTTCTTCACGGTCACCTTCTCGCCACGCGGGTAGACATTGACAATTTGCGAGTCGCTGAGCACGAAGAACTCGCAGCCAGTAACACGCAACTCGTTGTTCAGCAGGCTCATGGCGGCGTAGTGTGTCTTCGATTCCAGCACGATATTGTCGTAATCCTTGCGGCCTACATCGTTGTTCAGGTACTGGGCAATCTTTTTGCGGTAGAGGATCTCGTCGGTGTTGATGTCATATTCGATGAAGCCCATGGCGGCCAGTTCGATGAGCAGGGCGCGGATGTCGGCGACGTCTTTGTTGAAGTAGCTGACCACGGTTTGGAATTTCACGCGTTCGTAGCCGTGTGCTCTGAAGATTTTCCAAAGCGTATAGAGCGGATTCTCTTCGTTGTAGCCCTGAATCTTGCCCATGGTGTGGTGGTCGAAGAAGTTCTGCGACTCAAAGATGGCAGGCGTTTGGGTGGCTTGTCCTACAAGTGCCTTGAACTCAATGGTTTCTTCGGTAGTTTTCCAGTAGATACTCTCCACGGTGATATCCATGCGGTGGTACGAGTCGAAGAAGGGCGTGCGGCCGATGCCGTTGTGGGTGCGGCTGATGAGCAGCTCGTCGGTGGCTTCGTTGTAGCGGAAGTTGGCGGCGGGGTGGTAAATCGAGTCCTCTTCGATGTAGATGCTGACGCGCGAATCGTTCGAGAGGACAATATCTTCCTTAAACAGATAACTGCGAGCCTCGACTCTGATGATGATTTTTCCATCTTTGTAAATCAGCAGTTTGCCGAGGTTTGCGCCGTCAGACGAGCCGAGGATGGAACTGCCTTGCAGCTCGAAGCCGCCCATATAGTCCACATTTTTGTATATATCCTTGATAACGATGTTGTTATCGTAACTCTTAAAACGTGGGTAAGTGGCTTTTTCTTCCGTGGTGAGTAAGCCGGCTTTGTCTTCGAGGCGTCCTTTCAACGGATAGCCGAAGAGGGCGGGGTAGTGTAGTAGGGCATTCTCGGCGGTGAATCGCGGCTGCCGCAGGTCGATGTTGTAGTCGGCGATAACGGCTTTCACATCATTGCCGATGCCGGCGCGGTCCCAATAGACTTCGCCGCCTTGGCCTTCCCAGCGTAAGGATGAGGGGAAGTAGCGTCCCGAAGTGCCGTAGATAATCAGACTGTCTTGTTTGGAGCAGCCAGTGAGGTCGGTCTTTTTGAATTCTATAAAAGGTTCTTTATCAAAGCCTAACGCGTCGGCCGGGTTTTCACTGCGCCAGCGCGAGTTGGTCGAGGTCACCAGCATGTTGGCGGTGAACAGAGCCGTGTAGTTGTCCATCTTGTTGTGGAAGGTGTTGCCGTCGTTGATAATGTGGTACTTGATGATTTTGTCCCACTCTTTGTTGTTGTCGGTCAGGTCGCTATTCAGAAATGCTTGATAAGCATGTATATATGATTTGAAATGCGGGAAAAAGCGCAAGTGCTTTTTGAGCATCTGGTTGGCTACCTTGATGAAATTTTCCTGAAATTCATAGTCCATTTCGGGACTGTTCCAAAAGGCGGTGAATTCCTCCACGAGCAGGGCGGCCTCTTTTTGCTTCTCTTTGGGCACGGTGGCCGAGAATTCCTTCATGTCTTCAATCGTCTGCGACGGGTCGGGAGAGAAGGCTGTAAAACGTTGTGCTGCACAATAAAAGGAACTTATCAGGATGACTGTAAGCAGGAAAATTCTTTTCATGTTCTACGAAGTTAATGGTTTACAAAAGTAATGATTTTTCTTGCAGTTTTCAAGATGAAAAATGGCTATTTTTGCACTTTAATTTGTCAAGTATGTTTATCAATCTCAAGTCACGCCTTCTTTCGCTCGACACGCCAGTGGTGATGGGTATTCTGAACTACACCGAGGATTCGTTCTACGATGGTGGCAGATATACTTCGCGCGACAAGGTGTTGAAGCGAGCAGGGCAGATCCTCGATGAGGGAGCTGCTATCATCGACTTGGGGGCGGTTTCGACGCGACCGGGCGCTGCCGATGTGGACGAGACGATGGAATGCAGTCGCGTGCTGGAGGCGCTGGAGTGGATACTGGACGCTTACCCCGAAGCGCTGGTCTCGATAGACACTTGGCGTGCACAAGTGGCCCGTGAAGCCATCGCTGCCGGTGCCGCTATGATTAACGACGTGTCGGGCGGCACTTTTGAGCCGCAAATGCTGAAAGTGGTTGCCGAAGCGCAAGTGCCTTATTGTCTGATGCATACATCGGCCAAGCCTGCCGTGATGCAACAACAGACGCAATATGAGCATATTTTGGCCGAGATGATGCAGTTCTTTGGCAAGCAACTCGCCACTTTACGCCAACTGGGTGCCAATGATATCATCATCGACCCGGGCTTCGGCTTTGGCAAGACGGTGGAGCAGAACTGGCAGATTTTGGATAATCTGAAACTTTTTACCACTTTTAACCTGCCCTTGTTGGTCGGCCTGTCGCGAAAGTCGATGATATACAAGCCGTTGGGAAGAACACCCGAGGAGGCGTTGCCTGCCACCTTAGAGGCGACGAAGCGCGCCATCGCCAACGGCGCCAACATATTGCGGGTGCATGATGTGGCCGCCACGTGTGCGCTGTTGAAATAAGAGAATCATTAATCTAAAATACAAACACTATGAAAAAGACAACTCATCTATTGAAACTTTGTGTAATGGCCTGTTTGATAGTGCCTTTTATGTTTGTTTCATGCCACAAGGAGGATGGCAATATTCACAGTGAGATTATAAAAAATGCTGTCAAAGATGTGGATGGCAATAAATACGATGCCGTGAAGATAGGCGGCCAGGTGTGGATGGCAGAAAACTTGCGAACCACAAAATATCCCGATGGTACGGAAATCCCATTGGTTGGCTCTGGTCCGAGCAACGGCGGTCATCGTTTTTATCCTGATGGTGAAGCCTCTAATGTGAAGCAGTACGGTTATCTGTACGATTGGTTGGCCGCCATGCATGGTTCAACAGGTAGTAATGATTTTCCCAGTGGTGTGCAGGGCATTTGTCCCGACGGTTGGCATCTGCCGAGCGATACGGAATGGCTCTATATGGTTCATTGTGTGGAAATGCAAATTGAAGCGGATGAACTTACCCATACTTCGGTCATCAAAGCTTTGTCATCAACGAAAGGGTGGGATATGAACTTCCATAGTGGTAGGCCAGGCTGCGAACCTTCAGAGAATAACTTCTCCGGATTTTCTGCTGTTCCCGCTGGAGGCTACGATGGCAGCTATTTCGGTTTTGGAGATAATGCTTACTTTTGGAATTCTGATAGTTATGATGGTTCTGATGCATTGTCTCAGGTCATTTCTAACAACTTTGATTCTCAGAGAAGCGAGCCTATATACAAGGGAAACGGTTATTCTGTCCGTTGTGTGCGTAATTAAATATACTATTTGATAAATATTCAAGGCTGCCACAAAGTGACAGCCTTTTTTCGTATATTTGCCCTCTGTTAAACACAATAAATTATCATTTTATGAAAAAAATCTTTCTTTCCGTTATATTGGTGCTAATTGGAGTGTTCGCTTTAGCACAATCCGTTACTGTGACCTTCACAGGCAGGGACGCCAAAACCCAATATGTTCAGTTGGATCGTGTGGTGATTACCAACCTGACGCAAAACTGGCAGGAGACCATCTATTATCCCGATACCATTCTGATGATGGGCAGCACAGGCATCGATGACAGGGATGCCAATAATTCAACCATGCAGTTGTCGCAAAATGTGCCCAATCCGTTTGACGGTACCACTGATTTTGCCCTGCAATTGCCTGAAGCTGGCAAGGTTTCGTTAACCGTTTACGATTTAAACGGCAAGAAGATAACCGCCTACCAAGGCAAACTGACCGCCGGTGTGCATACATTCAGAGTGTTGTTGAATACTACACAAAGTTATTTGCTTACAGCTCGTTGCGGAAATGAACAGGCAAGTTTAAAGATGATAAACAACGGTTCTGCCGGTGAGAATGCCATCCGCCATTTGAGCAATGGTAGCCACTCTTCGCTGACCGCCTTGCTGAAAAATGGCACCAAAGGTGCCACTGACAAGCCTTTTGCTTTTGGTGACAATATGGCTTACATTGGTTATGCCACCATTAACGGCACGGAAAGTGCCAGTCAAACGGTTAGAAAAGAACAACTTGTATCGGAAACCATAGTGCTTGATTTTGAGGCTGTGACTATTGTACCGCCGACAATCACTACTGCCGAAGCGAGCAATATCTCTGCTACTGAAGCACTCTGCGGTGGAACCGTGGTGGCAGAGGGCGATGCGACTGTGACTGAACGTGGTGTTTGCTACAGTACCACGTCAAACCCAACCATTGCCGATAAGTTTGTAGCTAAAGGTAGCGGTGTTGGCGATTTTACCTGCAAACTTTCCGAACTCACCCCTAGTACCACCTATCATGTTCGTGCATACGCAACTACAGTTAATGGCACTTATTATGGTGACGAAAAAGAGTTTACCACACGTTATGCGCAGTTGCCAATGGCCTTGACAGGCGAAATAAGCAATGTGATGACAAGTATGGCCGAATGTCGCGGAGAGGTGTACGACCAAGGTACCTATGTTTTTGCGCGCGGCGTATGTTATGGCACTTCGCCCCAACCAACTGTGGAGGGTGACCACACTGATGATGGTGAGGGTCCTGGATTATTCGATAGTCGAATTTTCAACCTGATGGGTGGAACAACCTATTATGTTCGTGCCTATGCCACTAATGGCGATGGAACGGCATACGGGGAGGAGAAGAGTTTTACCACCTTGCCCTGTCCTAGTACAGTAAAGGATATTGATGATAATGTTTATCATACGGTAGGTATTGGTACACAGTGCTGGATGAAAGAGAATTTGAGAACTACGAGATATGCCGACCGTACCGATATTATTAAAGGAAGTTCGGAGACTTTTTCTGAAACTGCGGGTCGTTGGTATTTCCCTAATGACGAAGAATCGAACAAAGCAACTTACGGCTTGCTGTACAATTGGAAAGCTGTGATGCGCAATTCAGCATCCAGCAATAGTAATCCCAGCAGAGTACAGGGCATTTGTCCCGACGGCTGGCATGTGCCGAGCGAAGCTGAATGGTTGCAGATGATCAACTTTGTGGGTGACCAAAGCGAGTATTTGTGCAGTATAACATGTTCTGAATACGAGCGTCCCATAGCGAAGGCGTTGTCTTCTACTTCGGGCTGGAAAGTAGAAACTGAATATGGTTGTGCAGTAGGTTACAATCAGAGTGAGAACAATGCAACAGGCTTTTCTGCCGTTCCAGCAGGGCAATTCCTCAAAAGTCCCGATAGATTCGGGTGGACTGTTTTTTATTGGAGTGCTACAATAACTTCTTCTTCTTCCTATGCATCAGTCCTTGAACTCTTTAATTCGTATTCCTGTATAAACCGCGAATACTTACCTTCTGATTATATCGCAAGAGCCAATTCTGTTCGTTGTGTTTATAATGACCCCAATAGTGAAGAAGATGCGGATGCGAAACCATGTCCTGGTACACCAACAGTTGATGATGTGGATGGCAATACCTACAATACGGTGCAGATTGGTGAACAGTGTTGGATGAAAGAGAATTTGAAAACCACTAAATATGCCGATGGTACCGATGTTAAATCGAGTGGCAGCACTGCTACAACAGAGGCAAATTGGTATTATCCGAATAACAAATCGTCCAACAAAGATGCCTATGGTTTGCTGTATAACTGGAAAGCGGTGATGCAAAACTATGTTTCCAGCGATGGCAATCCAAGTGGTGTACAGGGCGTTTGTCCGAATGGATGGCATGTGCCCAGCGATGCCGAATGGACACAGTTGACCAATTATGTGAGCAGCCAGAGCAAGTATGTGTGTGGCAGCAATAAAGCCTACATAGCCAGAGCCTTGGCCGCAACTTCGGGGTGGAATAATTATTCAGGAAATTGTTACATAGGTAATGATCAGGCCTCGAACAACGCTACGGGCTTTTCGGCTGTTCCCGCTGGTGACTATGTTGGCAGTTACAGCAATTTCACCAGTGCGGCCTTCTTCTGGAGTACTACTGACAATGGTGATTCATTTGCATACGGCCGTGACTTCTACTACTATGACGCTGCCGTCAATCGCAATGATGACTATGAAAAGGGCTTCGCCTTTTCAGTCCGTTGTCTTAAGAATTAGAATTAAAATAAAGTGTTAATAACCAAATAGATAAGTATGAAAAAGCATTTGTTACTTCTTGCCACCGCTATGATGATGGTTTTTTCGGTGGCAACGGCTCAGAATCAGACGGTTTCGTTGGACGGCAGCTGGGATCTCTCGTACGGTTGGTGCGATGACAAGGCTCCGCAGACTCCCGATGAGTTGAAATCGGCTGGCTGGCCCACCATCACCGCCACCGTACCGGGCAATGTGGAGTTGGATCTGATTGCTGCCGGCAAACTGCAGGCCGATTGGGAGAAAGGCGACGGCATTTATAAACTTCGCGAATATGAAGCCTACCAATGGTGGTTCCATCGCAGCTTTGTCACTCCGGAATACAAAGAGGGTGAGCGCGTGGAGATTCTCTTTGAGGGTATCGACTGCTTTTCGAAGATATGGGTTAATAATCAGTTGATTGCAGAGACGGACAATATGTTGCGTCCCTATCGCTTTGACATCACCGATGCGCTGAACGCGTCAGGCAATAACGACATCTACGTGCGCATCAATCCCGCTGTGCTTGAGGCCCGCAAGATTTTCAACAGCGCCGTAGGCAAACGACGCTACATGCGCGCCGAGCAGGAGTATATCCGCAAAGCCCCGCACATGTATGGTTGGGATATCATGCCTCGTGCGGTGAGCGCCGGCTTCTGGCGTAGTGTTTCTCTGGTGGTGAAGAAGGCCAACCAGTTCGACAATATCTTCTGGATGACCGACAAGATTGACCGCGAGAAGAAAACCGCCGACCTGCTGCTCGACTGGCAGATAAACACTGATTATCTGAATATTGATGGCCTTTCTATCGAAATCGAAATCGCCAAGGATGGCAAGAAGGTCTTCTCGCGCAAGGAAGCCATTTACGCTTTCTGCGGTCGCCAGCGCCTTACTTTGGATAATGTCGAGTATTGGTGGCCCCGTGGCTATGGCGATCCCGTGCTCTATGATACGAAGATTCGCTTGATTGATGAGAATAATAAAGTGTTGGATGAAAGGGAGTCCAAACTGGGTATCCGCACGGTGGATTTGATTAGAACAGAGACTTCTACCCACGAGAATCCAGGCTGCTTCTACTTTAGAGTCAATGGCGTGCCCGTTTTTGTTCGTGGCATCAACTGGTCGCCAACCAGCATTTTCCACAGCAAAGACTTGGAATTGCTGCCACAAACCTTCGACTTGGTGCTGCAACTCAACTGCAATATGATACGACTCTGGGGAGGCAGTGTGTACGGCTCCGACGAGTTCTATCGCCTGTGCAATGAAAATGGCGTAATGGTTTGGCAGGATTTCTCGTTCGCCTGCACCGCCTATCCGCAAGACAAGGATTTTGCCCAGAAGGTGCGCGAGGAGGCCATTCAAACTATTATTCGCCTGCGTAATAATCCGTCATTAGTGCTCTATTGCGGTAATAATGAGAACGATATCTCTATTGAAGCCAACTTTAAGAAGTCGATGGACCCCAATGTGGATGTTATCAGCCGCGACATTCTGCGCCGCGCCGTGTGGGAGTACGACCCGATTCGCGATTACCTACCCAGCAGTCCCTATATCAGTCCCGAGGGCTTCAAACTCGATCCCAACGGCTCTATGCCACAGACTCACCTCTGGGGCGAACGTGGTTGGTACAAAGCTCCGTATTATGCTAATACACAGGCTCATTTTTGTGCTGAAATCGGCTATCACGGCTGTCCGAGCCGCAGCACTTTAGAGAAGACGGTGGATGCCGAGTACGTCTATCCGTGGACCGCAGACGGTAAGTGGAACGAGCAATGGATGATTCACAGTGTGCGTCCCCATCCCGACTTCCACGGTGCCGACGGTCGCAACGACTGGATGCTGACACAGCCCACCCACCTCTTCGGGGAACCGAAGACCAAAGATTTGGACGAGTTTATCGCCCGCTCGCAGTTTACACATTGCGAGGCTATGAAGTTCTTCGTGGAGACTTTCCGCATGGGACGGCCCGACAAGAGCGGTATTATCCTTTGGAACTTGCGCGAAGGCTGGCCCACCTTCTCAGAAGCGCTGGTTGACTATTACTTCCAGAAGAAGCCCTGCTTCTATTACATCACCCGTGTTTATCAGAACACCTGCGTGATGGTAGGTGAGCCGGTGAACGGCATGCATCCCGTGGTGGTGGATAATGAAACGCTGGAGCCCCAATCTGGCAAAATCACTATCCGCGATGCCGAGACAAACAAGGAAATCTATAACGGCTCGTTCCATGTGCCCGCCAACAGCAACCTCACCGTTGGTTATCTGCCCGATCAAGAACAACAGACGATGTGGATTATCGAATATACTGTTGATGGTCAGAAGGATAAGCTGATGAATCACTATCTGGTTGGTCAGCCGCCATTCAAAGTTACCGATTACGAACGCTGGTTCAATAAGTTGAATGTGCCGAGAGAGAAATAATGTACAATTAACAATTTATAATGTATAATTATTTGTATTTTAAGTTATTATAAAATTGTTTTTAATTGTAAATTGTCAATTATCAATTATAAATTTAATTAGAAGTATGAAGAAACTATTTTTGTTTTTCCTGATAATTTTTGCAACTCTGTCTTTGTCGGCGCAAAACGAAACCGTGTCGTTGAATGGCCAGTGGAACTTCACGTACGGTCTGTGCGACAAGAACGCGCCTGCCACGCCCGATGAGCTGAAAGCCAGTGGCTGGGAGTCCATCACGGCGACGGTGCCCGGCAATGTGGAATTGGACTTGGTGGCCGCAGGCAAGATAGATTACGATATAGAACTGGGTAGCAATGTCTATAAACTGCGTGAGTATGAGGTCTATCGCTGGTGGTACCAGAGAACCTTTGAGACGCCCAAGTTGGGCAAAAACGAGCGTGCTTTGTTGGTATTCGATGGTATCGACTGTATCGCTAAGATTTGGGTGAACAACCAGCTGGTGGCCGAAACCGACAATATGCTCATCTCGCATACGATAGATGTGACCGATGTGCTGAACCCGTCAGGAAGTAATACGCTCGATGTTCGTATTGACCCTGTGGTGCTCGAAGCCCGAAAGTATGTCAACGGCTCGATTGGCTCGCGCAAGTTCGTGAGAGTGGAGTATGAGCATATCCGCAAAGCCGGCCACATGTATGGCTGGGATATTCTGCCCCGTATTGTCAGCGCCGGCCTTTGGCGTGACGTGACACTGGTGGTGAAGAAAGCCAACCAACTGGACAATATCTTCTGGATGACCGACAAAATCGATATGGAGAAGAAAACGGCCGACCTGCTGCTCGACTGGCAGATTACCACCGATCATCTCAATATCGATAGCATGTATCTGGAGTATGAGATTTTGAAAGACGGCAAGCAGGTGTTCTCGCGCAAGGAGGCTATCTATTCGTTCTGTGGCCGCCAGCGCATGACGTTGGAGAATGTTGACTATTGGTGGCCGCGCGGCTACGGAGAGCCCGCTTTGTACGATACCAAGGTGCGTTTGCTGGATAAGGACAACAAGGTGCTTGACGAGCGTGAGGCCGTTCTCGGCGTGCGCACTGTGCAACTGAAACGTAGTGAGCTGACTACCAAGGAGAACCCTGGCTATTTCTATTTTCTGGTCAATGGTGAGAAGATTTTTGTCCGTGGTACCAACTGGGTGCCACTGGATGCCCTGCATAGCCGCGACCATCAGTTCCTACAAAGCACCATAGATATGGTCATCGACTTGAATTGCAACCTGATACGCTGCTGGGGCGGCAATGTGTATGAGACCGACGAGTTCTACAAACTGTGCAACGAAAACGGCATTATGATTTGGCAGGACTTTGGTTTGGCAGGCACAGCCTACACGCAGGATCTGGATTATGCCCAGAAGGTGAGGGAAGAGGCCATTCAGGTGATTGTGCGCTTGCGCAACAATCCGTGTATTGTGCTTTGGTCGGGCAACAACGAAATCGACATCTCCATCGGCTGGAACTTCTCGAAGAATGTGGATCCCAATGTGGACATACTGAGTCGCGACATACTTACCCGAGCCGTATGGGAATATGACCCGCTGCGCGAGTTCTTGCCGAGTTGTCCCTACGTCAGTCCTGAGAGTTATGCGCACGAACTGGGCGCCAAGAGCGTGATGCCACAAGTGCACTTGTGGGGTCCGCGTGGCTATTACAAAACCCCGTTCTACACGCAGTCGCAGGCGCATTTTGTTTCCGAAATCGGCTACCACGGCTGTCCCAGTCGCAGCAGCCTCGAGAAGATGATGTCGCCCAAGTGCGTCTATCCGTGGACCAAAGACGGTAAGTGGAACGACGAGTGGATGACCAAATCCGTGCGCTGTCTGCCCGCCTTTAAAGGTGTGGACGACCGCAACGACCTGATGATCAATCAGGTGAAAGTGCTCTTTGGCGAGAGACTGAAAGACCTCGACCAGTTTATCTTTGCCTCCCAAGTGGTTCAGGGCGAGGCCATGAAGTATTTTGTGGAACTGTGGCGTATGGACAAGTTCGATCGCACGGGCATCATCTGGTGGAATGTTCGCGACGGCTGGCCTATCATCTCCGACGCTGTGGTTGATTACTACAACAACAAGAAGTTGGCTTACTACTACATCCGTCAGGTGCAGACCAACACCTGCGTGATGATTGGTGATGCCGTCAACGGCTTGCATCCCATTGTGGCAGTGAACGATACCCGCGAAGCTAAGCAAGGGACCCTGACAGTGAAGGATGCCGATAGCGGCGAAGTGCTCTACAATGGTAGCTTTAATGTGCCCGCCAACGGCAAAGTGACGGCTGGTTACATCTCGGCACAGCCAAAGCAGGCCATGTGGCTCATCGACTATACCGTTGATGGAAAAACATACCACAATCACTATATGGCTGGCGAGGCGCCTTTCAAACTGAAAGATTACGAGCGTTGGCACAAGAAACTGCAAATCGAATACAACTAAAACAACTAAAATATGAGCTGGATTGAACAATTTATTCCGAAGAAGGAGAGTTTTCAAAACATTGATTATAAAAAGCTTATAAAAGAATATGGCCTGATAGCCTTGGGTACATTTATCATGGCCGTCGGCTTTGTCATTTTCATCTCGCCGTTGAAACTGGCTCCTG
>JAEERB010000219.1 GCA_016285615.1 Bacteroidales bacterium | reverse complement strand
ATTTTTGCGCATATAATTCATTTACCTGGGTTCGGGTTAAGGAAATGATTGTTTATTGTTGGATTGGAGGATGGGTGGTTTTATGCTTGCGCTTGTTGCTGAAAATGACATTGTTTACCTTCTTTCTGTGTCCATTGAGATGAAGAGTGGGGCGGGGTGTGATTTGTTACCTAACGTTTAGTGGTTTGAAATTTTGTTAAATCAAGGGCTTGTGGTGGCTTTTGGGGTGAAATAATTGTTGATTAAGGTGCCTAAAGTCACAAAGTATCACTAATTTTGCAAGTCTTTTCAAAAAACTTAAATGATGGCCACATTAGTGTTGACATTGGTGATTGTGGGACTGGCGGTGTTGCTGCTGGGCGTGAAGATTTTCTTCGTGAAGGGCGGCCGTTTTCCCAACACCCACATTCATGACAATCCCGAGATGCGCAAACGTGGCATCACTTGTGCAAAGGATAAGGAATTTTACAACTAACAACAATACGACAAAGAAAAAGTCAAAAATCAAAAAACCAACGTTTGAAATGAACTTCATTAAACATTACACCAAGCTTGCTCTGTCGGCCGCTTTAGTGCTGATGATGACGGCTGCTTCCTGTAACGACAAGCCCGCTGCCGAGGCTCCCAAGGCCAATGGTGGCGTCGCCGTTGAGAATCTGAAGATCCGTTACATTGACGAGGACTCCATCATGGCGAACTATAACCTTGCCAAGGACATTAACGAGGCGATGTTGCGTCGTCAGAATCAGTATGATGCTGCACAGAAGCAGCGTGCCAGCGACATTAACAAGTTTGGCAACGCCATGCAGCAGAAGTACCAGAATAACCAATACCTCAGCGAGGAGGCTTTCAATGCCGACCAGGCTAAGTTGCAGAAGATGCAGGCCGATGCCGAGAATTATCTTGCCAACCTGCAGCAGAGCATCAGCAATGAGCTCAACCAGAGCCAGATTCAGCTGCTGGACTCCATCGACAACTTCTTGAAGGACTATGCCAAGAAGAAAGGCTTTGACATGGTGCTGCGCAAGAGCGCCACGCTCTTCATCGACGAGAAGTATGACGTGACCGAGGAGGTCATCGATGGCTTGAACAAGCGTTATAATAAGGTGGGTAGCAAGAGCACTCCCGCCAAGGCTCCCGAGACCACTCCCTCCAAGCCTGCCGCCGCAACCGGTCTGAGCACCGAGAAGCCTGCGACGCCTGGCAAGGTTGACCTGAAGAAGTAGTTTTTTTTCATAATTATAAATTTATTTGGTTGGGTTGTCCGCTTTCGGCACCATGTGATGCCGAAGCGGACAACTTATTTGAAGAAGCAATTCATACAATCCATAACTTTTTAAAGATGTTTTTTTGCTCATTAGTGTCCACTAAAAAATCATAAAAGTTCTTTGAAATTATTGAAATTCAGTTAGTTACGTCGGATTTTGGGGTGCGACGATTTGAAATTATCTTTGTGTTCATAATCAGACAGTTATGAACAAAGACAAGTACGTTTTCGCCTCTTTAGCCGAGTTTTTAGACAACAACAAATTTCGGCATCTTGTTGATAAGTATCAGGGAAACAGATACATAAAAAGCTTCAGTTGCTGGAATCAGTTGCTTTCTATGATGTTCGGCCAGCTGTGCAACCGCGAGGGTTTGCGTGATTTGATCGTCGCCCTTGAGGCTCATCAAGGCAAGCTTTACCACCTCGGAATGGGAAAAAGCGTGACCCGCAGCAACCTTTCTAAGGCTAACGAAAACCGGGATTATCGTATCTTCGAGGAGTTCGCTTTCCACATGATCGAGACCGCCCGAAAGAAGCGCGCGACCAAGATTTTCGACCTGGACGGCCACGTTTACGCCTTCGATTCCACAACCATCGACCTGTGTCTCGATGTGTTCTGGTGGGCCAGTTTTCGAAAGCACAAAGGAGGAATCAAGATGCATACCTTGTACGATATCGAAACGCAAATCCCTGCATACGTGCATATTACGACAGCATCGGTGCATGACAGTAAGGTGATGCCGGAGATACCGTATGAGAAGGATGCCCACTACATCTTCGACCGAGGTTACAACGATTTCGGCAACCTCTACAAGATCCACCTGATAGAGGCGTTCTTCGTTGTCAGGGCGAAACGCAACGTCAAAATCAAGGCCGAGAAGTGGAAAAGGAGACTTCCCGAGAACGTGCTGTCGGATGCAATCGGTGTCTTTACCGTTTATAAAAGCTCGAAGGCTTACCCCGAAGAGATACGGAAAATCGTCTATCAAGACCCGGAAACGGGTAAGATCTACATCTTTTTGACGAACGACTTTGACACCGACGCCTTGACGATAGCGTTGCTCTACAAGTACCGCTGGAGCATCGAGTTGTTCTTCAAATGGCTCAAGTCACATCTCAAAATCAAGCGGTTCTGGGGAACGTCGGAAAATGCGGTTCGCATCCAAATCTACTGTGCCATAATCACTTACTGCCTTGTCGCAATTGTGCAGCATGACATGAAGATAGAGCGCAGCATCTACGAAGTGCTCCAGATTCTGAGCATCTCACTGACCGACAAGACTCCGCTAAGGGATCTTTTCGACAAACAGAATTTCAACAATGTCAATGAGCTCCATGGTTCAAGTGAACCGAGTTTGTTTGAAAAATTTATTTATTAACCGTCCACAATTTTTAGTGGACAGCAATGTTTTTTGCTATGAAGTATTTTATCACTCTTACTGTAATTGCTGCAGCCCTGTTGCTGGGCGCATGCCAGAGCTCAAACAATGACGCCAACAACAACGCTGAGGACAGCACCGAGGTGAAGAAGACAACCCTCGTTGCCTATTTCTCGGCCAGCGAGGTTCGTGCCACCGAAAGTGTTGCCAAGAAGCTTGCCAAGGCTACCGATGCCGACCTTTATGAAATCGTTCCGGCCCTTGCCTATACCACCGAGGGCCTTGACTGGAAGGATGAGGAGAGCCGTTCCACTATCGAGATGAAGGACAGCACTGCCCGCCCCGAGATTATCGGCAAGGTTGAGAACATGGACCAGTACACCACCATCTACGTGGGCTTCCCCATTTGGTGGTACACCGCCCCGCGCGTGATCAACACCTTCCTGGAGCAGTATGACCTCACGGGCAAGACCATCATCCCGTTTGCCACCTCAGGCGGCAGCGACATGGGCAAGAGCGGCGAGGACCTGAAGAAGGCCAGCGCTCCCACCGCCAACTGGATTCTTCCCGGCAAGGTGCTCAACGGCAATCCTCCCGTTGACAGCCTCAAGGCTTGGGTTGAGACCCTGAACCTCAAGTAAAGACTGCAGTTCTTCTTTGATTAAGAAGTCAATTCACAAGCAAGCCCTATGTTTTGCATCGTCAAACATAGGTCTTGTGCTATATTAAGGTGAT
>JAEERB010000042.1 GCA_016285615.1 Bacteroidales bacterium | reverse complement strand
CCTTTTATCTGCTCTTCGGGCGATGACTCGGGTGTGATGCCGTAACGCGCTGCCGTGGCGGGCATCAGCTGCATCAGGCCGAAACTGCCGCCCATACCCACCAGGTTGCTTTGGAATTTCGACTCCTGATAGATGATGGAGGCCACTAACCGCCAGTCGATACGGTAAGGCTTGGCATATTTCTTCAGCTCGCGGTCGTAGGGCGAGATGCGCTTTGATCGCGTTTGCGGCGAGGTGTAATTCAGCACTTTAGAGTGTGGAGAGAAGTATTTCTTGCACAATTTTTCGTACTCTTTCGACTGCTTGTACTCGGCCAGCCAGCTGTTGATGCGCTGGTTGAGTTCGTCGTTGTAGTCGTTCAGCACCCAACTGCGGTCGAAATCCTCGCCAATTTGGCGGCTCATCTGCAGGTCGGAGTAGAATGGGAGCAGCGTGATGGCGGTCTGGTAGTCGGAAACGATGTAGTCCATCTTCTTCTTTTGCAGCAGGTCGAACATCTCTTCGGTGGTCAGCTCGCTGCTGTAGGCGGTCACCCACGACGACGGGTCGGGTAGCGAGTCGGTGCTGATTTGGGTGGAGAATTGGGCTGGCACATATAGGATGCGATGGAAAACCGAGTCGCCATCATCGGGCACGCGTTCAATGAGCACGGGGTGCGATTGCGAGTGGGGCAGCGACAGTGTGAGCAGCTGGGCCACGAAGTGGTTCTTCTTAAAGTCCATAGCCACAATATCGTAGCGGTTGCTAAAGGCTTGCGAATAGACTTCGTCGGGGTTGCCGTTGAGCGTCAGATCGAGCTTCATGTCAAGCCCTTTGGCCAGGGCGTTCAGCAGTTCGTACTGGAAGCCGATGGGCGTGCTACGGAACATAAAGTAGTCGGACGAGTGGGCATATAAAAGCACTCGCAAGGTGTCGTCGCTTTGCGTGTAATTTTGCGAAAGTAAAGAGCCAGTAAGGGGCTGGGGTGCTTGTTTTGGACGCAAGAAGATTATTACCAATAAGATAATGGTAAAGACAGCGATAAAAATATAGCTAATTCTCGACCTGCTCAAAACCAATGGTTTTCGTTACACATCAGGCTGTTACAGGAGCAACAGCCCATGAAGCATGCCTATCGGGGCATGATAAGCAGCGGCTGCTCAACGGTTTCGCCGGGCTTGAGGGCAATCTGGGTTGAACCGTAGTACATGCGGCCATCGGGTTTGGTGATGGAAGCGATGACGGGCAGCACGGCCTCGTAGTCGAAAGTGTGTTCAAAAACACCGTTGTTGTCGGTGGTGCCGGTAGCTTGGGCAAACTGGGCAAAGTTAGAGTTAGTGCCGATTTCCACTTGCACGTTGGCGGCCACTTGACCCGTATCGATGCCGGTTTCAGAATAATATACTTTGATGACGGCTTTGCACTTGGTGTCTTTTGTGCATTGGGCGAAGGCTATCGTAAGCACGATGGCTGCCAGCAAGGGGAGTATGAATCTGATTTTTTTCATAATCGTGATGTATTTCTTTGTTTATTAATATCTTAAGTTGAGATTGGAATAATGCAAATATAATTCGAGAAGGCAAAAATAATGAAAAATGCCAAACCATAGGCCTTTTTCTATAAAAAAATGAAAAAAGAGGTTCTTTTTATAAGTAAGAACCTCTTTAATGTTGAGTAGTTTATATGACTTTAATACTGAAAGTTAGTTGTGGTATAAATGCCATTTTGAGAAACTGTTATTTGTTGTCACTTGTCCTTAATTTTTTTACAATCATATTGGTATGTAATCGATGCACCACTAGGGGAAACATGCAATTCTCTAAAAATAAGTTTGTTTTTCTCAAAATTTCCTTCTAGTCCTCCTATTGCTTTTTCATCTTTTTCACGTTGAAAATTATAAACGGTTCCATCTGGTTCCACAGTACAAATTCTATATTGTGATTGATTATTCTCCTTCCAATAGATAGCAATTTTGTTAACTTCGAGTTCAACAATACGCACATATAAATCTCCCTCCTGACGAAATTCATCCCGCAATGTTTGAACAAAATGGTATTTTCCCATCCATTGTTTGCGGTAATCATGAGAGTCTTCGCAACCGACTAAACAGATACAAAGAACAATTATCAATACAATACTGGTTCGTGTTTTCATAGTTTTTAAAAATTTAAAATCAAAATACAAGCAAAACCGCTTTCTATCTTGTTTGTGCAATAGTGAGTAAAGAGTAATGTTTAGTTGAATTTGATTTTGCAAAGTTAGAATATTATTAGTGTAATCCATATTTTTTTTGTTAAAAAAAGTTAAAAACCACATTGTTGTTTCGCATAGGTGAATTGTCAAGGCTTCATTTTATATCTCAATAATATTTTCATATTTTTGCTATTCAAAAAAATGATAGGATGAAAAATCAGGATAACCCTTTGTTGCAAGCGTGGTCCACGCCTTATCAGACGCCGCCATTCGATAAGATTAAAATTGAGCATTATCTGCCCGCATTTAAAGAGGCCATTGAAGTGGCGCGTAAGGAAATAGAAGATATTAAAAGTAACCTCGACGATCCTACGTTCGAGAACACCATTGCCGCCCTCGATCGCTCGGGCGAATGTCTGAACCGCATCAGCAACATCTTTTTTAATCTGCTGGAAGCCGATTCAACGCCCGAAATGCAGCAGATAGCCCAGGATGTAAGTCCCTTGTTGACAGAATTTTCCAATGATATCAAACTGGATGGTCTTCTTTTTGAAAGGGTTTATCAGGTGCACGAGCATGCCGAAGGGCTGACCACCGAGCAGCAGATGCTTCTGGACGACACTTACCGCTCGTTTGTGAATAGTGGTGCGGCTCTGTCGCAATACGACAAGGCACAGTACCGCAAGATGAGTTCCCGTCTGTCGCTGTTGGCGCTCACGTACGGCGAGAATGTGCTTAATGCCACCAATGCTTTCTCCAAGCATGTGACCGACAAGGCGTTGTTGGCGGGCATTCCCGAAAGTCGTTTGGCGGTGGCGCGTGCCAAAGCTGAGGCCAAAGGGTTGGAGGGCTGGCTGTTCGACCTGTCGCAACCCAGCGTGACGGCCGTGCTGTCGTATGCCGACAATCGCGAATTGCGGAAAGAGATTTTTATGGCATACAATACAAAAGCCTATAAGGATAAGTTTGATAATCAAGAGATTGTAAAAGAGACGCTCAAGCTCAGACACAAGGTGGCGCGGCTGCTGGGCTATGCCAACTTTGCCGAGTATGTGCTGAAAGAGCGCATGGCAGCCAATGTAGAGAATGTGATGCACTTGGAAAATGAGTTGCTGAAATACTCTATGCCCGTGGCGCAGCGCGAGCTGGCAGAGGTGACCGAATATGCTCATTCATTGGGTTTTGAAGGTGAGTTGTGCCGTTGGGATTTCGCCTATTACTCCGAAAAATTGAAAACGCACCGTTTCCAGTTCAACGATGAGATGCTGAAGCCCTTTTTTAAGCTGGAAAAGGTGATAGAGGGTGTGTTTGGCCTGGCTACCGACCTGTTTGGCCTATCGTTTCAGCCGACGCAGCAAGTGCCTGTCTATCATCCTGATGTGAAGGTGTTTGAGGTCTATCGTGCCGAGCGGTTGATGGCGTTGCTCTATCTGGATTTCCATCCACGCGACTCGAAGCGGGGTGGGGCTTGGATGACCGAGTTCCGCGAACAGCATGTGGATGCCGACGGCCGCGATGTGCGCCCGCTGGTATCGCTGGTGATGAACTTCACGCCTTCCACGCCAGGCCATCCGTCGTTGCTCACCTTCGGCGAGCTGACCACCTTCATGCACGAGTTTGGTCATGCGCTGCACGGCATGTTGTCGGAGGTGCACTACTCGAGCATCAGCGGTACCAGCGTGCCCCGCGATTTTGTGGAGCTGCCGTCGCAACTGCTTGAAAATTGGGCTGTTGAAAAAGAGTTTCTGAGCAAGTTCGCCTACCATTATCAGACGGGCGAGTTGATTCCCGACGAGTTGGTGCAGAAGATGAAGGATTTCCGCAATTTCAATGCGGGCTATGCTTCGTGCCGCCAGCTGTCGTTTGGCCTGTTGGACATGATGTGGCACACCACAGATCCCTCTAAAATCAAAGATGTGCGGGAAACGGAGCGCAGCGCCATGGCGCCGGCTGAGTTGCTGCCGCTGGTTGATGGAACTTGCATGAGCACCGCCTTCTCGCACATTTTCGCTGGCGGCTATGCGGCTGGCTATTACGGCTACAAGTGGGCCGAAGTGCTTGATGCTGATGCCTTTTCGCTCTTCAAAGAAAAAGGCGTATATAACAAGGAGGTGGCCGATTCGTATGTCGAGAACATCCTGTCGAAAGGCGGCTCCGACAAGCCTATGAACCTCTATGTCAAGTTCCGCGGCCGCGAACCCAAAGTGGATGCGCTGCTAGAGCGGGAAGGGCTGAAATAAATGGAGAGATGAGAATGGAGAACGGAGAGATGTTGATATAATTATCAATTATACATTGTTAATTATACATTATTCCTAGTATCCCAAAATCTTCAGCATCGACTTGTAACTTTGCTCTTTGGCAAATAGCTTGGTGCAGAGTTCGCCTTCTTCGTCGCGGTAGATGATGATGTGCTTGGGGGCGGGGGTGAGGCAGTGCTGTATGCCGCCGTAGCCACCCACAGCCTCCTGATAAGCGCCCGTGTTGAAAAGGCCGATGTACTGCGGCTCGTGGTCGGGACTGTTGTAAACAGTGTCTTCAGCGCCATCCTCGTGAATCTTGGGGAGGAAGACGGCGTTCAAGTGCGCCTCCGAGTTGTAATAGTCGTGGCTGTCGCAGGTGAGGCCGCCGAGGAAAACACGCTCGTATTCTTTGTCCCAGTTGTTGACCGCCAGGATGATAAACTGCTGGTTGATGGCCCACGTGTCGGGCAAAGTGGTCATGAAAGAGCTGTCAATCATGTCCCACAACTCGCGGTCGTTCTGGCGCTTCTGCTGTACAATGGAGAAGAGTACTGCACTGGCTTCTCCTACAGTGTAAGAACCGAACTCGGTGAAGATGTCGGGTTCCTTAACTCCTTCACGGTCACATATCTGCTTGATTTGTGAAACGATTTCTTCGGCCATATATTCGTAATCGTACTCAAACGAAAGGGCATTCTTGATGGGAAATCCGCCACCTATGTTGAGCGAGTCGAGCTCAGGGCAGCGCTTCTTGAGGTCGCAATAAAGGTTGACGCACTTCGTCAATTCGTTCCAGTAATACGCCGTGTCGTGAATGCCGGTGTTGATGAAAAAGTGCAACATCTTTAACTCAAACTTGGGATTTTTCTTGATTTTTTCCTCGTAAAACGGAATGATATCATTGTATCGGATGCCCAAACGTGAGGTGTAGAATTCAAATCGGGGTTCTTCTTCTGCTGCGATACGGATGCCTACTTTGCATTTCGAATTGATATTCTGGTTCAGCAATTCAAATTCGTATTTGCTATCCATTACAGGAATAAGGTTGACATAACCTTTATCCAAGAGCATCGAAATGTTTTCAATATATTGTTGTTTTTTGAAGCCGTTGCAGATGATGAAGTTCTCTTTTTCAAACATTCCATTCTCGTGCAAAGTCTCTATCAAGTTCAAATCGAAAGCGGATGACGTCTCTATATGTACATCATTTTTAAGTACTTCTGATAAGACAAATTCAAAGTGCGAACTCTTGGTGCAGTAGCAGTAGTGGTAGTCGCTCTGATAGTCGGCCTTGGCGATAGCCACATTGAACCATCTGCGGGCACGCTGGATGTTCTGCGAGATCTTGGGCAGATAGGTGATCTTCAATGGCGTTCCGTATTGTTTGATGATGTCCATCAAGGGTACATCATTGAAATAGAGTTCGTTGTCTTCTACTTTAAACTCTTCTTGCGGAAACTCGTAAGTTTGGCTGATTAAATCAATGTACTTTGTTCTCATCTTTTTGTGCTTCTTAATTGAAATAAAGACGCAAAAGTAGGAAAAAAGTTACTCGGATTCTAATTTTTTTACGGATGTAAATAAGTCGGATTGGAAATTTTTTTCCAATCCGACTTATTTGGTTTTGTTTTCGATTGTTGTATTTGTGTCTTATTTGGTGAGAAGTCCTCTCTTTTTCAGCAGCGGTTCAATGGATGGTTCTTGGCCGCGATAATTGATATAGAGTTTCATAGACTCTTCAGTATTACCTTTTGAGAGGATGTTGTTTCTGAAGGAAGTGGCTACCTCTTTGTTGAAGACACCGTTCTTTCTAAATGGCTCGAAAGCGTCGCTGTCGAGCACGGCGGCCCAGGTGTAGCTGTAGTAGCCAGCACTGTATCCGCCAGAGAAGATGTGCTGGAAGTAGGTGCTCTTGTAACGCGAGATGATCTCAGGAATGAGGCCGATGGCATTCATGGCTTTGTCTTCAAAGTCGGGCAGGGTGATGTCGGTTTTCTCGGTAAGAACGTGGAAATCCATATCCAGGAACGAGGCGGCGAGCAATTCTACGTTGATAAATCCTTGTCCGTAGGTGGCGGCAGCTTCAATCTTTTCAATTAGCGCTTCAGGAATCACTTCACCAGTTTGGTAGTGGTGGGCGTAGAGGCGCATCACCTCGGGATGGCAGGCCCAGTTCTCGAAAATCTGCGACGGCATCTCTACAAAGTCGCGACTAACATTGGTGCCCGACAGCGACTCGTAGTGACAACGCGAGAATATGCTGTGCAGACCATGTCCAAACTCGTGGAAGAAGGTTTGTGTCTCGTCGAAATTGAGCAGCGAGGGCTTGTTGGCGGTGGGCTTGGTGAAGTTGAATACCAGTGACACTACGGGAATGACATCCTTTCCGTCGCGGTCGATGCTCTGTTCGCGGAAATTGGTCATCCAGGCGCCGCTGCGTTTGCTTTCACGCGGGAAGAAGTCCATATAGACGATGGCGATGACTGAGTCGTTCTCTAACACCTCGTAGGCAACCACATCTTCTTGATAAACAGGTATATCTTTGTTTTCTCTGAAGGAGATGCCGTAGAGTTTGTCGCAGCAGGTGAAGATGCCGTTACGCACATTGTCGAGCGAGAAGTAGGGGCGGAGGCTGTCGTCATCCAAGTCGTATTTGGCTTTGCGGAGACGTTCGCTGTAGTATCTCCAATCCCACGGTTCCAGTTGGAAATCGCCGCCTTCGGCTTTGATCATCTTCTGATACTCAGCAGCTTCTTCTTGGGCTTTCTTTAAGGCGGGCTTCCATACTTTCATCAACAGGTCGTTGACGGCTTCGGGTGTCTTGGCCATGCAGTCGTCCAGCACGTAGGCGGCGTGACTGTCGTAGCCGAGCATGTGGGCCTGCTCGATGCGCAGGTTGACAATATCATTGATGATGGCGCGGTTGTCGGTGGCGCCGGAAGTGCAGCGTGTCGAGTAGGCAGTCCATAGCTCTTTGCGCAGTTCGCGGTCCTTGCAGTTCATCAGGAACGGCTCCATGCTGGGAATGTGGATGGTGAACACGTATTTTCCTTTGGTGCTCTTATCGGCATTGCCAGCCTCCAGGGCGGCGTCGAGTTGGCTCTGCGGCATGCCTTCCAGTTTGGCAACATCATCTACAACCAGTTTGTAGTCGTTGGTGGCTTTCAGCACATTATTGCCGAACTTCATTGTCAGCAACGACAGTTTTTCGTTGATCTCGCGGAAGCGCGGCTGTTGCTCTTCTGGAATGTTGGCGCCGTTGCGCACGAAGTTCTTGTAGGTGATTTCCAGCAGCCTCATCTGCTCGTCGGTGAGGTCGAGCGAGTCTTTCTGGTCGTAAACGGTTTTGATACGAGCGAACAGCTTGGCGTTGAGGCTAATATCATCGCTGTGTTGGGTGACTTTCGGCAGGATCTCCTCGGTCAGTTTCTCCATTTCTTCGCTGTTGCAGCATTCTACAATGTTGAAGAAAACATTGCTCACCTTGTCGAGCAGCTCACCGCTATATTCCAGGGCTTCAATGGTGTTGGCGAAAGTGGGAGCTTCGGGGTTGTTGGCAATTGAGTCCACTTCGGCCTTGTGCTGTTTCATGCCCTCTTCGAAGGCGGGCAGGTAATGCTCTATTTTAATTTTGTCGAACGGCGGAACGCCATACGGCGTGTTCCATTCCTGAAAAAATGGATTGGTTTCGGCAATTTCTGTTCCTTTCTTGTGGCATCCTGCAACGAGGATGGAGGAAAGAATGATGATAGTCATGGCTTTTTTCATGTTAATTATAGTTAAGTGATTATTTGATTCTGCATCGTAGGCGGCGCGTGCCGTTCAGGTAGCCTTCCAGAAAATCGTTGATTTTCGCGGGTCCTGCGCCTGCGGGCGTGCCAGTGAAGATGAGGTCGCCCATCTTGAGGGTGACATATTGGGATACGTAGGAGATGATTTGGTCGAAGTTAAAAATCATCTCGCTGCTGTTGCCGTCTTGTACGCATTCGCCGTTTTTCATCAGCTGGAAGTGTAAGTTGTTGAGGTCGCCCAATTCCTCTTTCTTGATGAATTCGCCGATGGGTGCTGAGTAGTCGAAGGATTTGGCGGTATCCCACGGCAACCCCTGCTCTTTGCATTGGCGCAGCACATCCATGGCGGTGAAGTCGAGCCCCAGCGCGATGGCGTCGTAGTAGGTGTGGGCGAAGCGCGGCTGGATGCATTTGCCCACCTTATTGATGTGGAGCACTAATTCGATTTCGTAGTATAGTTCCTTAGAAAAGTCTGGAACGAAGAATGGCCGGTTGCGTACCACCATCGAGGTTTCGGGTTTCATGAAGAACAAAGGCTTCTCAGGGACAGTGGTGTTGTCTGTCCTGTAGTTTTGACCTATGCAGATGATTTTCATTTGTTTAGAAATTGAGGCCGACGATAAATTCCACACTGTTCAATTTGGCCACTTCCTTTTCGCCACTGATGCCGTTCCAGCATTTTTGGCCGTTGAAGAAGTTGGTGAAAGTGTGCGAGAAGTTAGCATAGAAGAAAGCGCGGAAGTCGCCACGGATGATGTATTCCAAGCCTAAGCCCGCGTAAATCGCCTCTCGGATTTTCAGTGGCCTGGTTTCAGCATGGCCGATGCGCTCGGGCGAAATCTCCACCATCTCGCCTGCTGCTTCGATGGTCACTTTGTCTTTGATAGAGGATGACAGTAGAAAACTGTGATACATACCGAAGTTGGCGGCAATGACGAAATTGTTGAAGTCGGGGGTTTTGAGTTTGATACCCGTGGGGATAGTGAGATAATAAGCTTTGTATCGGCGACTTATATCGGCGGCTTGGGGAATGGAGTCGATTCTGGTGAAATCGCGGAATGCTAGTCTGCCACCATCATAGTGGAAAAACAATCCTGTCGAGAAGTAATAGTAGGTGGCTTGCGTGAAGTTGACGTCGAAGAGGACACCTGCACGGAAGTTGAAGACTGTCTTTTCGCGGGTGTAGTCAACAGTCTTGGGCTGCAGCCAGTCGATACCCGGACCGAAGGCTACACCTACAGTGAAGCGCCGTCCCATACCGTTGTTGTTGTGCTTGGCTTTGGCGGTAAGTTCGTAGTCCTGGTCCTGATTCTGTGCCGACAGCGCAACGAACGTCAGCATAATCCCTGCAAAGATGATGATGTGTTTCAAAAAGCGTAAACTATTATTCATGGCAGGAGCTTTTACAGTAGGTTATTAAAATAGTCGAGGCTGTTCGGAGAATCGTGTGAGTCCCAGATGCTCGTAGGCGGTCTCGGTTACTTCGCGGCCACGAGGTGTGCGCATAAGGTAACCCTCTTGGATGAGGAAGGGCTCGTAAACCTCTTCGATGGTGCCCGCATCTTCACCCACGGCGGTGGCAATGGTGTTAAGTCCCACAGGGCCGCCTTTGAACTTGTTGATGATGGTGCTGAGAATGCGGTTGTCCATCTCGTCAAGGCCGTGTTTGTCGATATTGAGCGCTGTAAGCGCCACTTGGGTGATGTCATAGTCGATGGTGCCGTTGCCTTTTACCTGGGCAAAGTCGCGGATACGGCGCAGCAGCAGGTTGGCAATACGGGGGGTGCCACGACTGCGGCGGGCAATCTCGTAAGCGGCATCGTCGTTAATCTCTATTTTAAGGATGGAAGCCGAGCGTTTAAGAATCTTGGCTAAGGTCTTGGCATCGTAGTATTGCAGTTGCAACTTGATGCCGAAACGCGAGCGCAAGGGGGCGGTAAGCAGTCCCGAACGGGTGGTGGCGCCCACCAGCGTGAACGGGTTGAGCGAAATCTGCACGCTGCGTGCGTTAGGCCCCGAGTCGATCATGATGTCGATTTTGTAGTCCTCCATGGCCGAGTAGAGGTATTCCTCCACCACGGGCGACAGACGGTGTATTTCATCGATGAAGAGTACATCGTTGGGCTCGAGGTTGGTGAGCAGGCCGGCCAGCTCGCCGGGCTTGTCGATGACAGGGCCAGAGGTGACTTTCACGTTGACACCCATTTCATTGGCAATGATGTGCGACAAGGTGGTTTTGCCCAAGCCTGGAGGACCGTGCAGCAGCACGTGGTCCAGCGCTTCACCGCGGGCTTTGGCGGCTCTGACAAAGACAATAATATTATCGATGACCTGCTCCTGTCCAAAGAAATTGCTGAAATCAGATGGCCGTATGGCGCGTTCGAATTCCTTTTCTGTGGCAGTCAATCGTTCTTGTGAAGGGTCTAAGTTGCTGTTCATGCTTCTTCAAAGAGAATTAACTTGCAAAGTTAATAATAAAAATGTTTTATTGGAAAACTTTTTCGTTGAGGAGTTATGCCAGCGTGTAAATCTTTCCCGGCTTGCAGCGGATGACCCCTTTCAGTTCCAACTGCAGCAATATTCCGGCCGTTTGCGAGACGGTGAAGTTCGTCATTTGTCCGTTGATATCGTCAATGTGCAGCTCTCCCTTCTCTTGTAGCAGATGGGTGATCTGTTGTTCTGGTTCGCTTAGCTCAAGGAAGAGGGTGCGCTGGACGGTCTTCGGTGTTTCGTGGTCCCAGCCCATCATCTCAACCAGATGTTTCCCATTGCAAATAAGGGCCGCCATGTTTCTTCTGATAAGCTCATTACAACCTTCAGAGGTGTCGCTGTTGATGGCTCCTGGCACGGCGAACACGTCACGGTTGTATGAACTCGCAATATGAGCGGTGATGACGCTGCCGCCACGCATTCCCGTTTCAACCACGATGGTGGCGTCAGCCATGCCAGCAATGATGCGGTTCCGTTTGGGAAAGTTCTGTCGGTCGGGCTGCGTGTGGTAGAAGTATTCTGAAATCACGGCCCCATCGTGTTCAATGATGCGCTGTGCCAGTGTGCGATTGCCCGCAGGATAGATGTGGCCGAAACCGGAGCCCATCACTGCGACGGTGGGCAGACGGTGCTCCAGTGCCTCTTCGTGTGCTGCCGTGTCAATGCCATGCGCCAGTCCGCTGACTATACACGGGTCGTAGCCGGCACAATCGCCCACCACTCTTCTGACTGCCTCACGCCCGTAGGATGTCGCCATCCGCGTGCCCACCAGGGCGATGGCTTTGCCAGTGTTAAATGCGTTGGCTTTGCCCTTGTAGAAAAAGAAGGCGGGCGCATCCACACAATGCCGCAACCGCTGGGGATAATGTTCGTCGGTGTATAGGCTGCAGTTGATGTTGTGCTGCTTCATCAGCAGCATCTCGTTATTCACGGCAGCGGCAATCTCTTTGGTAATGATTGGTCTTTGCCGCGGAAGCCGTTCAACCGACGGCCGATGTCCCCGTTGCGCGGCCCATTCGAAAAATGCTTTGGCACTGCCATAGTGGTCCATTATCTTCTTAATCAGCATTGCGCCGTAGTTTTTTTGTAGCGACAATGCCAAGGTGTAAAAAATAGCTTCTTCCATCTAATAAATTAAAATGCAAAGATAATATATTTTGTTAATATTTAAATAAAATTCTTATATTTGCAAAAGAATGATAGTTGGATAAGAAATGGGTAAAGATTTTAAAATAAATGCATTAGCAAAAGGTTTAAATAATGGCGGAGAAATTATATTGTATAATCCTGATGACACAATTCGTTTAGAGGTACGGCTGCAAGAAGAGATGGTATGGCTTAATCGTAATCAAATGGCTGTATTGTTTGGTCGCGATGTGAAAACGATAGGTAAGCACATCAAAAATGCACTGAAAGAGGAGTTGGAAGATCTTTTAGTTGTCGCAAATTTTGCGACAACTGCATCAGACGGAAAGATATACCAGGTTGAATATTATAATCTCGATATGGTAATATCTGTTGGTTATCGTGTAAAATCTCAACAAGGCATTATATTTCGTCAATGGGCCAATCGTGTTTTGAAAGAATATTTGCTAAAAGGATATTCTGTAAATCAGAGATTTGAACGCTTGGAGCAACGGGTAGCCAAAACAGAAGAAAAGATCGATTTCTTTGTCCGTACTGCCCTACCACCTGTTGAGGGCATTTTCTTTGATGGACAAATATTCGATGCTTACGAATTTATATGCCGTCTAATAAAGAAAGCAAAGAATTGTGTCGTTTTGATTGACAATTATATTGATGAAACCGTGTTGGCAATGCTTGATAAAAGGGGAAAAGGCGTCCAGGCAATCGTTTACACACGACAGATAAATACTCAGTTGCGACTTGATATTGAGCGACATAACCTTCAGTATCCCTCGATAGAAGTGCGAATTCTTAGTCGATCTCACGATCGTTTTCTGCTCGTTGATGATGAGGTTTATCACATTGGAGCTTCTCTTAAGGATTTAGGAAAGAAATGGGTTGCAGTGATGAAAATGAATAATGTTTGTGCTGTTGATTTGTTGGAAAAGACTGTGAGTTCGTAGGATATAAAAAACGTAGAGACGGTGCGTGCACCGTCTCTACAGGGGAAAATGGAAAAGTGTTTTCGTATTATTGTACTACAACGCGTTTGGTAACAACATGACCGTCGCCAGTAACGCGGACGAAGTAGATGCCCTTGGTTAGCGACGAGGTGTTGAGCGTTATCGCATAGTCGTTGGCATTCTCTTTTTGGAGGACTACACGCCCTTGTGCGTCAAACATCGTTACATTGTCAATCAGGATCTGGTTGTTATCAATATGTATAACATTGTGAGCCGGGTTGGGGTAGATGTTTAAGTTCTTGATGAGGTAATCGTCCATCTCTACGGTTGTCAACTGTTTAACAATCAAATATTTGCTTGTTCCTTTACGGTCGGTGATGTTGATGCTGCAGGTACGCTCGGTATTGGTGGTAGCCGAAGCCCTTACTTCTAAGGCAAAGTCGCCCGCTCCGTAAGTCTTATTGAGGGAAGTCCATGCGCACATGCCCAGGCAGTACCAGCGAGTGTTGGCCGTGATGTTCAGTTTGGCAGTGGAGCCGACGCGGTTTTCAACAAGAACGGTGTCTTTTGAAATGTTGATGAAACTGGGCTGCTGCGTAATCAGGATAGGAATCCATTTCTTTCTTGTATAATCTGAAATGTGGCGTACGAATAGTGTGTCAGACAAGGTGATGTCACCGTAGTTGAAGGTGCTGATGCTGATGACCAAGGTGGTGTCATCCTGGATGTTGGTTTTATACCATGATGCTTGACCAGAGGTGTTCCATTGGTCATTAGCTTTGACGGTCACTCTGAACGAGCTGCCGCTGATGTTGCCGATTTCTACATGGTCTGTTGAGACAGAGGCTATGAATTCGGTGCCGTCTTGATAAATGGTCAGCATGAACTCGTGTTCTTCTTCACCTATAATTCTGAAAGTCGCTTTGCGTTCCGTAACCAAATTGTTTGAGTCTAAAACGTTGAGTGTAAGTTCTGTGTTTCCATTGCCCATAGTGTCGCTAATGCTTATCCAAGGGTCTATTGTGTCTTTGCCTATGATGAATGGCATTGGAGCAATTCTCCACGACATGTTCGCGTGCAGTGTGGCCTGGGTGCTGGCGATTTTATTGGCCACTCTTAAGGCTTTTTCTCCTTCTGGATAATCCACATACAGAATAGGTTCAATACCTTTTTGGGCAACGGTGAGGGTGGGAATTCGTTCCAATCCGTTTTTAAGGTTGAAAGAGAGGGAACGTGCAAACTTGGATCTCTTATCGGCTGTAAAAGTAACCGTATCTGTGCCAATGCCCTCCATCTTGTCTATAGTCAGCCATTTAACCCTGTCTATGAGAGAAATAGACCAGTCCACATTGCCTTTGATGTACAGTTTGGCAGTGAGATTGTCATCGTCAATCCAGATGGTGTCGGAGGATACCTCAAAGTAAGGTTCTTCTCCTTTTTGTGTAATAATCAGTGGTTGAGGGTATTCAATGCTGTCGTTATATACCATCAGAGTGCATACACGATCCTTGACGGTTTCGTTGACCGAGAGCGTGGTGATGGTAATGATAGTGTCACCAGAACCTTTTATAGGATCTATGGAAACCCAGGCTCTATTCTCTTCCGTTTTTTGGATTTCCCAAGAGGTGTTGCTGACAAGATGAATTTGTTGAGTGGCTATTCCTTTCTCGAAAACGACCTCATTGGGGGTACATTGGGCGTAATATTTGCCAATGGTAAATACCAGACTGTCGCCCGGTTCGCTAATGTATGAAATGTTGAAAAGGCTGTCGATGGTGCCATCAACGAAATAGGGAACGGGGTTGGTGGTCAGGTCGATATGGTCACGGCCTTGCGAGGCATCGAAATGGGCGGTGGAAAGGTCGCCATTGCGGGTGGGCGAGCCACCTGGACGGTAAAGATAAACTTCGTCGAACACGGTCTTGCCGTTATAGTTAGCGTTGCCCGACGCACCTTGCCAAATGCGATATACCAACAGTCCAGAGCCGTAGATGGTGCTGTCGTTGGGGGGCGACTGGCGGCGATACTCGAATGCGTAATATTCATTGTCGCGTCCAGGACAAGGCATCAAGTAGCACATCTTGTCCTTGCGGTCGCTGTTGCCCGGATATAAGGTGTAGGTGCCATTGGTAGTGATGGTGGGTATCTCTTCAATCCAGTTGCCGTATTTGTATTTCATGTAGGCGGCAGTCTGTTGAGGAGGATTGGTGTTGTTGGACATCAAGTCCCAACGCCCAACGGGTGAGAGCGCTGAAAAGGCATCTTCGTAATGATACAAGTCGGGAGCACTCAGCGTGTGGAACATCTCATGGCAAAATACCGAGGTGTTGTAATAGGCGGGCGTGCCGTCCAATTGGAAGTTGTATGTGCTGACACGCTTGCCGTGAAGGAAGCATTCGCGCGAATAGAGGTTCCATTTGTGAGGCCACAGCAAAGAACTCCAATCTCCAACTTCGCCTCTGACAATAAAACATACATTATCCACTTTATCATCACCATCGCAGTCCAAATCCAGGCTCTCGGGAATCATGGACTCTATATAGGCCAATGCCCGTTCAATGAGTGCGTGCTCGCGATCGGTGCGCTCTGCTTCATTTTGGTAGCCAATGTAGTTGGTGACAGGCGAGTACTCGGCAAAATAGTTGCGTGGGTGAGAGTCAGTGTACGACATCACCTGGTCGCCTTGAGGGGCAGGGAAGAAATGGGAGGGGATGAATAACTGGTTAAACGACATCTGTTTGAAGAAGTTATACATGGATATCGCATTGTCCGACGAGTCGTTGAACATACGGTTAACCTCTGCAAAAGATTGCTCAAAACCGCCATCATCGGCAAAATTGATAAAGATGATGATGTTGTTGAGAACGCCGTGGTTCTTTTCGCCTTTAGTGGCCACGGATGACATGTCCATCTTGCGGGCGGGCGCCTCCATCTGCTCGCGCTTTTGCATCCATAAGGAGGCCGAAATGTTTTGATAAGGAGCTAAGCCAACGCTGGCGGGATTTACCTTACCTGCAATGTATGAAGTGGGAGCAAGTGTTTCTCCTTCGCGGATGGCATAAACATAATAGCCAGTCTGTTTGTCTTGGATGATGGTGTAGCCGTCCTTGTCGTGCAACCAGTGATGAAATTCGTCGCCCGAGATGAAGCAATGCAGCGTGTCGCCATTGGGTTGTACCACGGTTCGAGGCACATTGGTAAGGTAGGCGGCCTGGGCCATCATAGTTAGAAATAACAAGGGAAGGAGAAATAAAAATGCCTTTTTCATAGTTCGTTTTTTTGAGGGCGCAAAATTAATACTTTTTGGCTAAATTTGCGGCTAATAATTGTTTATGAAGATGAAGAGATACTTATTGTTGACTATTTGTTTGGTTATTAGTTTAATAACATTCTCTCAAGAAACTGTTACTGAAAAGGTTGATCTTGTTTGCGGCCCCTATATTCAAAATCCGACTACAATGGGCTTTACGGTTGTTTGGGAGTCGGATATGGACGCCGTTGGTTGGGTAGAACTCGCTCCCGATGATGGTACCCATTTCTACAATACCGATCGTCCGAAGTATTACGACCTGCGCGGTTTCGGCAATCAGGTGATGAGCACTATCCACCATGTGCGTGTGGAAGGCCTGGAGCCTGGCACAACCTACCGCTATCGCATTATGATGAAAGGTGTGAAAAGCTTTAAAGGCTACGGTACAGTGGAATACACCCAGCCATGGGGTAGTGATGTTTTTAAAAAGGAAGCCTATCGTTTTACAACATTGAAAACAGATTACGACAAAGTTCGGTTCGATGTCTATAATGATATCCATCAGAAAGATTCGATATTGAATAAACTGATGGGAGACTCCAGAATGAATGAGCTTGATTTTGTGGTGTTTAATGGCGATATGGTGAGTTCTTTAAGTGAGAAGGAAAAAATCAGGGAAATGTATCTGCGCACCGCCGCCACCCGACTGGAAGGGCGTGTGCCGTTGTATAACTTGCGTGGTAATCACGAGTTTCGTGGTAAGGATACGCAAGCGTGGTTCAACTATGTGGATATGCCTAATGGAAAGCCTTATTATACTGCTTCATACGGCAAGTTCTTTTTTATTTTCTTGGATACGGGGGAAGATAAACCCGATAGCGACATTGAGTATGGCGGCAGTATGCTCTCAGAGCCGTATCTGCGTGAAGAAGCGCGCTGGTTGGAGGACGTGGTGAAGTCGGATGCATGTAAAAAGGCGGCTGTTCGTATCGTTTTCGCTCATATTCCACCCGAAAAAGAGGGCTGGCAAGGCAACAAAAATGTGGAGCAACTTTTTGTGCCTATTCTCAATAAAGCAAAGGTTAGTTTGATGTTTGCAGGTCATCTGCACCAGTGGCGTGTGGATGCGCCGCATACCATGTCGAGTGCCAATTTTCCTGTGGTTGTCAATGCCAACTGCGAACGTATGGAGGTGACCGCCAGCCAAACATCAGTTTCGCTGAACACATTCAATTCCAATGTGGTGTGCACGCAGAGTTATAGCTGTCGGGTCAAATAGTGCGATTTGCAGTCTTATAACATAAAAAAATGTTGTACTTTTGCAGTTTGCATTCTTAAAATGCAATAAATCCTTTTTGTTATAAATAAAGCATAGAAATAATAGTATAGTGATGAAGAATTTTGTTGAAGAATTGCGTTGGCGCGGGATGATTCACGATATGATGCCCGGCACGGAAGAACAACTCAAAAAAGAGATGACGACGGCATATGTGGGCATCGACCCGACAGCCGACTCACTACATATCGG
>JAEERB010000041.1 GCA_016285615.1 Bacteroidales bacterium | reverse complement strand
CAAATTGTAACGAAATACATTCCACCATTATAATCATGCCAACCTGCACGCACAGACGATACGCGATATTGGTTTTGAAATAATTCTTCAGACATATTGCACTTTATTTGAATATTAAAATGCAAATATATTGTTAATTTTTGAAATTCGGGATTGTTTCTTGTAGAGACGTTTCATGAAACGTCTCTACGTACACCATCAATATTCGTTTTTTGAAAACCTATATGCGCAACCGACCATTTTCTGCCTTATCTTTGCAAAAAAAACAAACTATGATAGTCATCACGGGTGCTGCCGGCTTCATCGGCAGCTGTATGGTTCAGAAACTCAACAGCCAAGGACGGGAAGACCTGATTCTGGTGGACGACTTCACCAAGGAACAGAAACGCCCCAACTGGGAAAACAAACACTATGTGGACAAGATTCAGCGCGACCGGTTTTTCAAATGGGCCGAGCAGAACGCCCACCATATCGACTTTATCATCCACCTCGGCGCCCGCACCGACACCACCGAATTCGACTACTCGGTGTTTGAGGAGCTGAATGTGAACTACACCCGCCGGATGTGGAGCTTTGCCGCCATGCACGGCATACCTCTCATCTACGCCTCGTCGGCGGCCACTTACGGCGACGGCAAATTCGGCTATGCCGACAATGTTGAGACCATCCAGAAAATTGTGCCCTTGAACCCCTACGGCAAGTCGAAAAACGAAATCGACAAGTGGATTCTCAAGCAATCCTCCACACCTCCCTTCTGGGCTGGCTTTAAGTTTTTTAATGTCTATGGGCCCAACGAATACCACAAAGGCCGTATGGCATCCGTCATCTTCCACGCCTTCCACCAGATTCAGGAAACGGGCCAGATGAAACTGTTCCGCTCGCACATACCCGAATACAAGGATGGCGAACAGTTGCGCGACTTTGTCTATGTAAAAGATGTTGTTTCAGCACTTTACTGGTTTATGAACCATCCGCGCCAGAGCGGCATCTACAATTTGGGCACCGGCTTCGCACGCCCCTTCATCGCCCTCGTCAATGCCACCTTCAAGGCCATGAAAATCGAACCCAATATCGAATTTATTGATATTCCGGAAGATATTCGCGACAAGTACCAATATTACACGCAGGCCGAAATGCACAAAATGCGCGCCGCCGGCTACCGCAAGCCGTTCCACTCGTTGGAAGACGGTGTAAAGAACTATGTGTCAAAATATTTAATGAAAGGGCAAGGCTGGTAATCTAATATGTCAAAGTGAGCCGCCCCCTGAAACTGCGCCCCTGCATGGGATAGTAGCGGATAATTTCGTAATGCTTGTTCGCCAAGTTCAACATCTCGAACTTCAAGCCTATTTTAACTTTTTTTAAGTCGAACTCGTGCGCCAGCAGCAGACTATGGTCGGTGTAGCCGGGCATAAAATTCGCCTCCGTGTTTTGCGGCAGACTGTAACGCGCACCCGACACAACCAGCGTATAGGCCACATCTATCCATTTTGTGCGCACCGTAAAGACACCCGAACCCGAATGCCGCGGCGTGTAAGGGATCTGGTGATTGTAAATCTTGTTATTCTTATCCGTCTTATCTACAGCATGTTGGAAAGAATAATTGGCTGTCAACTCAATCGCCACGGGTTCAATAATCTGGTAGGAGTACGACAACTGCGCATCCACACCGCCAATCTCCACTTCGCCAAAGTTATACATCGACCAAAAGAAGAGATTGCGAACGGGAATGGCTATAATCTTGTTATCCACACGGTTATAATAGCCATCAGCCGAAACGAAAGTCTTCATCTTTTTTGCGAAGAACGCTTTGCGGTACTCCATTCCCAAATCCACCTGATGTGTATTTTCGGGCTTCAAGTTCACGCTACCCACATCTCTGTAATAGAGATCGTTAAAGGTTGGCAAGCGGAAGATATTCTTGTAAAACATCCTGACATAGAAATGCTCGCTGAGCCACGGCCGCACGACCACACTGGCCGACGGCGAGAAGCGGTTCACATTGGGTGCCGCCTCGCCCCGCTTCACGTGATTATACACAAAAGTGTGCAACAAGCCCGCCCGCACATCCACATGGCGACTGTCGAACAGCAGCGACAACGAGGTGAGCGAGGTGAAACGCCCCGGCACCACAAAATCGGGCAAATTGGCCTGCATAGCATTGTAAGACAAATCATTAGCCAACGCCAAGCTAACCGTCCGATGCGGCTTGTACATGAAAACATTGGAGAGATAATACTCCTGCTGGCGGTACTCATTGTCCAACTTGCCCGCCTCATTCAAGTAATGCGGGTCCAAATAGCGCTGCCAGGCATCATTGAACTTGGCATTCACCTGATAGGCAAATTTAGCATTGAAAAAGTTGAAATAACTAACTTGGACAAAGCCGTTTCTATCCCATAAACGATTGTCACTCTGCGTGGTATAAAAGATTATTGGTCCGGGTAGCCCACGATTGGAATAGTAGAAATAGCCCTTCAACTGCAACTCAGAGTGGGTGTTGAAATGGACATAGAGGTTGGCCTCGGCATTCACCGCCCTAACGTCCGAGTTGGTGCGCCGCTCCGTCGAGGTGCTATCATCAGCACCACCATAATAGATGGTGAACGGATAATTGCCTTTGGAATAGAGATAATTAGCATAAACAGAAGAGGTTACCAACGGCTCTCCATCCGATTTCCGTTTGGCAATTCGGTTCTCAAGAAGCAACGATGGGGAGATGTAACCAAACGAGCCACCCGCCAATTCGGCTTTAAGGTTGACAGGCTTATTTTCTTTAAAAATAGGTCTTATTGTTCTGATATTCAACACCGAAGACGAGGCAAAAAGACGAGCTGGCAAGAAGATATAGTCGTCGGAACCGCTGTTTAGTGACACGCTCTCAGTATTGCCCAACATAAAACGCGACAGGTCGATTTGGCCCGTCTGACAGTCGCTGGCCGCCACACCATCGTACGCCACGGCTGTATGCTGTGCCCCAAAACCGCGAACAGCCACGGTTTTCAGACCACCCACACCGCCATAGTCCTTCACCACCACGCCCGACATAAACTTCAAAGCATCAGACAGTTGTACTGCCGGAAGCGTTTGCAATTTCTCGTAAGGCAACATCTGAACGGGCACCGATTGGCCCTTGTCGGAATTCTTCTCAACGACCACGCCCACTTCTTTCAAATGATGCACCTTTGTTACCGTGTCCTCCTGCGAGTACAAACTGCCCGCAAAACAACAGAGCAAAAAGGTTATCAGAAAGAGGCAGCGCTTCATCTCTATCTATTTCTCATCCAATTATTTAACAAACACCATCGTCCCAGGGTTACGCCCCACTTCGAAAGTGTACTGGCAACGACCAGCGTTGTTGAAACAATAGACATTGCCATCGTACAAACTCATAAAGGCATCCCCAATAAAGACATCACCATTCTCTGGATTGACTGCGATGCCATAAGGTGTTTCAATGAAGGTTCCGTCAACAATGAAATTATTGCTGATAATCTGTTCTGTGGCAACATTCAACACGTGGAAAGTACTCTTTTGTGTTGAGTAATCAAACGAATAGAGGTATGCATTTTGGTCGTGAATGAAGAAATTGGTCACAGGCACATCAAAAGTCTGCACCATTTTATCAGTCTTTGTATCAATACGTTGAAGTCGTGGAGGCACATCCCCGTAATTGCCTATCGAGTTCACATAGACATCGCCCTGATAGTCGCTTTGCAGACCACACGGGTTGAGCCCCACTTCAATGTCGGTGAGCTTGGTGAAAGTGCCCAAATCGAATACCGACACGCTATGACCGTAGTTCGGAAAGTTCAATCCGCCCGAGTTGGCCACATACAACTTATTGTTAGCTATGCAGATACCTTCGGGGTTCGCACCAGCCGTAGCTGTTGCTTCGATTTCCAAGGTGGTGGTGTCAATCTTCAACACACTGCCATCAAAGCAGGAAACATAGATTTTTCCCGCATGGCTGATGGCGTGGCGCGGCTGACGGCCAGGAGTTGAAATGGACTTAATTGACTTGCAATCAGCCACATTGATCACCTCCACCAAATTGGACACATTGACCACAGCATACATCTTCGAGCCATAGAGAAGCAAATCATTGCCCGTATCGCCGAGACCGCGGCGGTTCACATCCTTGAACATATCCATCGTCACCTCACCAGTGGCGAAATCGAAATAGCTGATTGTGCTATTGTTTGAATTCATCAAACCCTGATTGAGGATATACATGCCACGATAGCTGCCGCCGTCCACAGGCGTCGGTGTCGGCTTGGGCGTCGGTTCCGGCTCATGACACGAAACCATCAAACCAGCCAACACCCACAAAAAAGCTCCTCTTAACACTTTCATACTAAACAAATTGTACATTATCAATTATAAATTGTAAATTATCTCTTGATAATCTTGGCGCTTTGGCCAGCACAACGTACAAAGTAGATGCCTGACGGCAGATTGCCCATCGAAATAGTCATGCGGCTGTCGTTAGCCGTTTGACGCAGCAACTCAGCACCTTGCAGGTTGTAGAGCACCACTTCCTCGCCAGCTTCTGCTTCAACAACAACGTACGACTGGCACGGGTTGGGATAAATAGCCAAGGCAGGACGAGCATACTGTGCGATGGAAGTTTGTCCGGGGGTCCAGCCGTCGAGCACGCAAACGCCCGAGAGGTCGAAGCCTGCAGAGTAGCTGTCGGTGGGGAAAGGATCGTTGACAATGTGGCCACGGCTGTCGAAAGTGGCATATTTGGTGTCGATAGAACCTACCACATCTACCAGACGGATATGTGTGATATTATTGACATCCACCAATTTATTATCAGCCAGTTCTTCCAAATCGAAGGGGGTGCCGTAGCCCACGCGATATTTGCCAGCCAGGTTATGCAGCTTGGTAGCATCGATAGGCGTCCTGTCGGTGGCCTGAGTGTCAGCCTGTGTATTCGACACGGCGGGGAAACGAACGAAGTTCTCGCCATCGGAGCTTACTTCCACGAAAGCCAGTTCGAGGAAAGTGTCGCTGAACGAGTTTTCAAACACGGCAAAGTCGTAGCCAGGCTTGTTCTGAATGGGTTTCTCGAAGGTGAGCACTGCCGAACCGCCGTCGCCCAAGCTGACCACATGCTCTGTAGTGGAAGTGGTGGCAGCACCAACGCCATCGGCATCCGTACCGTAAGTCACAAGTGCACCGCCATTGAGCATATTCTGGTAGCCGCGCTCAACGGTGCAGCCCGTAGCCCAACCCACGATGGCGGGGTCCTGACAGAAGATGGCCTGGCAGCCTTCCGTGCCAACAATGCCATCATACACGGTCTGATCGTACTCGAAAGGTACCGTCACCGGCTCAACGGGTGTGGTCCATGTGCAAACCCACATAGTATCTTTATCGGCACAACTATACCCACCGAATTTTACATAATCACCATTGGCAAAATATTGTGAATCAACACCATCCGAGTATCCTCCATTATAATTTACCATAACATATTCTTCTGGCGCAACATACCGTGATTCTATCACCAAAGTGTCGCGACCTTGAACAAAACGTATTTCGTTAACAAAGCCCTCACCATCGTAACTCAGACGGCTGTCGGCCGCACAAATGTCGTGCAACATCGTAGACAGATGCAGCTTCTCAGCATTAAAGCGGTAGCCCCAAGCCAAGGCCTTGGCGGGTTCGCACCAGCTGATGATCATCACGGCCTGGTTGCTGCCTTCGCCCACCCAGAATTTGATTTTGTCGGGAGAAATGGTGGCATCTTCGTTTTGTGCCTGCACCCCACTAATAAGAGCGCAAATAATTACTGCAAAAAATAAAAGTTTTTTCATACTGTTGATTTTTAATGATTTAACAATTATATGATTTCATAAATTTCATAATAAACTCCTCTCCGATTCTTCTTCGGGATAAAGCAAACAAAACGTGATGAAACCTATCCGTTTGTCAAAACCTATCTCCCGAAGTTTTGTACAATCAACTTGCTAACGGCAGGTTTTCTGACTTGTTTCTCCTCGGGCGTCTTCCCATTGACTTATCAACAGTGACATAAACGGATGCCCGAAGAACGGATGAAACTTACAGCAGCGGGTACTGTACAGGACTTTCACCTGTTTCCCTCTCAAGAATTTCCATACGGAAATCTTTCACCATTATAACACGGCAAAGATATAATAATATTTAATACCTAAAGAAAAAAAATGCGTTTAAATATGTCGTAGGGGCGTAGCGCGCTACGCCCCTACGGGTTTTAACAGGATTTGGGATTATCGACGGCCCCTTCTTCCTTCCCCACATACTGCATGATGCTGGGCACTATAGGCTCGGTGTATTTGTAAATCAGCGACTTCTCCTTAACTTCGGGCTTCAGCAGCATCTCCTTAAAATCGACGATAGTGACAAAATAGAGCAGTACGCTGACCACCAATAGTGCCTTGGCGGCACCGAAAAGGAGTCCGAAGATATTGTTGAGCCATGCCGGGATGACCAGTTTGACCACCTTCTCGACCAGGATACCCGCAAAATGGACGGCCACCAGCACCGCAAAGAAGGTCAGCACGAAGGCCACCGCCTTGATAGCCATTGTGTTACCCAACTTGGTAGCCACATAGTCGGAAAAACGGAGGGTGGCCCACACACCAAGCACAAGGGCCGCAATGGAGGCCAGTTCTCTGATGAGTCCGTTTTTCAATCCCTTGAAGCCAAACCACGCCACAGGGATTAATATAATGATATCCAGAATGTTCATCGCTACGCTTCTTTCTCTTCAGTCACTTGCTTGGGTTCCTCTGGCGGCGTTTCTTGAGCCACGGGCGTTTCCTCCTTTGGCTTTTCCGTACCATAATATTCTCCAAACAACTCCTTGATGAGGATACGCAGCAGCGTGTAGGCCGGCACTGCCAAAATCATACCCAGCACACCGCCTATTTGAGCACCTATCAGGATGACAATGAAGATTTCCAGCGGGTGAGCCTTCACACTGTGGCCATAAATGAGCGGTTGCAGTACAAAGTTGTCAATCAGATTGCAACCCACAAACACCAGCACCACTTTCAAGGCCGTAATCCAAATAACGGGGCCCATCAAACCAGCCACCAGCAGGTTAATGACAGCGATGATAACACCAATGGCGCCTCCAATCAGCGGACCCACATAAGGGATGACATTGAGCAAGCCGCCCAAGAAACCGATAATCAGCGCATTGGGCACACCGCATATATAACAGAAGAGACCTTCCAGGATGCCGATGATAATCATCTCCATCACCACACCCATAAAATAGCGGGAAATCTGTTCGATAGAGGTATTCAGAATTCGATCATAGCTATCGCGATAGGAAATGGGAATCACTTTGCGCACCAGCTTGAAGAATATCCGATTATCCTTGAGCGAGAAGAATGTCATAAAGAGCACTGCCAAGGTGCCAATGGCGATAGCCGTCACCACCGACACGGCATTGCCGAAAAGATTGGCGAAACTAAAGTTCTTCAACAAACTAACCAAATACGAGGTGATATAAACAGATAAACTGTCGTCGCGCTGCAAGATACCCTTTTGCTTGAGCCAGATCTCTGTCTCCTTTAGCCAGCCGCCAATAGAGGCCGACAAACTCTCAGGGTCAAACGACACCAAATCGCGGAATCCGTTGATGAGCGAGGGAACGAGAAACAATACCAACAGAAAAGCGGCGCCCACCATGATGATGAGAGTGAGGGCTGCCGAAATGGCGTCGGGGAAATGCCATTTGCCGATTCTGATTTTGGAAAACAGGTGTGTGAGCGGACGGAAAAGGACCGTAAGCACCAGTGCCAGAAAAACATAAATCAGCACATCAGAGAAAAACCACGCCATAAAGCCCAGGAATACCAAGAATAAAATGATTGCTAAGATGGGTTTATTGTTCATCTTCTGTTATTTTTTTAGATTCTTTTTTCTTCTTCTTTTTGTTTTTATCTTTCTTTTTCACCTTGAAAGATTCGGCAATGTCCTTGCCCGTATTGAAATCCTGCTTGTAAATCAACGCTACGCCTTGCGCGTATGGAGTGGTGGAAGTCAACTGATTATACTGGTTGGTGACATTGAAGACCTTCACCCGCCATGTGCCCGCCTCGTTCAACTTCTGCTCAATGCTGAAGTCGCCGATGAAAGTGGACGAGTTGCCCGAGTTGTACTTATCATCGGCGTAGCCCACATTACCCTCAATCAGCGTTCGATTGTTAAATAGCGAGGTGGAGGCGGCTACGCTATATTCGGCCGCATGGTCCAAGTCGGCATTCTGGTAATTAAGACTGATATTCAGATTCTTGAATTGCTTCGACAAGAAGTTGCTGACGGTAGATGTGAGGATGCCGATGCCACTTTGTCCCAAATCGGGAGTGGTGGTCGTGGTGGCCGAAGCCAACTCCTTGCTGGCCTGGAACTTGCCCAACACAAGCAGAGAGAAAAACTGCTCAATCATATTCTGCGTGTTCGTGGTGTCGATGGCGCTGTAGAAGAGCGACGACAACTCGGTAGTGGTGTTGGGCAACTCAAACGAGAAGCCGATGCCCGGGTTCTCCATAAATTTGCCCGACAGGTTGAGATAGGCCTTGACAGGCAGACGGCGGAGACTGGCATTGGTCATCTCTGCAGAAATCAAGTCGCTGAGCGAGGCCGTAGTGGAATATACCGCACTGGCATTCAACACCATATTGTCTAGCGGTCCATTGAAGATGACCGTACCTCCAGGATTCAACGAGAATCTCTTGTTTATCAAGTCTTTGATGGTCATCAAGAAGGTGCCTGATGAGAGGACGGCATGGCCAAACAGATTCAAGCCATTGCGCGCGTTGTAGGTCAGCTGCAGTGGGCCAGCGGCATTGGCTCGCAAGGTGCCCGTAAAGGCCGACAGGTCGAGGTCCAACTCAACAACAGCCGACGGGGTGATGTCGAACGAGAAGTCGAAATCCATCTCGGTGGAAGACTTAGGTGCCTCTTCCTTCTCCTCCACCACGATGCGGTTAGGATCCACCTTGAACGAAATCACATCCGACTCGGAAGTGCGGTCGGCAAACGAAACAGGCAAGTGAACCACCGTACCTTTCTCTGTTTGAAGGTTTTGCCCCTTGAAATAGAGTGTTTTCGTATCACCTGTAATAGAGACTTCGCCCGACACGAAGCCGTCGCCGTAGAACGGAGCGTCGGAACTCTTGGGCGTATTCAAAACCAGCAGGTTAGGCGTCTGTATATCCAAATCGATCTTAAAGTCCTTGAATTTATGATGCAGCACATGTCCTTTCAGCGTGCCGCGATTGTTGAACTTGTCGGTGAAGACCACATTATTGAAATTTATGCCCTCACGGTCGAAGAGGATTTCTTGGTTAACTAAGTGATAATCAGTATTAAGGAACGCGATTTTCATATATGCGTCCTGTACATTCACCTTGCCGTCGAAGTAGAACGTGTCGGGGCGGGCAATAAACGACAGGTCGCCCGAAGCGTGTCCGCGTATTGAATTACTGAACGACGCGAGGAACGGACTCAGGAAGCCGATGTGCAGCGTGTCGATCTTGGCAAACACCTTAAACACCTTCTCCTCAGGATTATAGTAACCGTTGATCTTCGCCGACTTGTTGCTCTCGTTCTGGAAAGCGGCATAGTCGTAACTTTCTACCACCGCCGAGTTGACCGTTGTGTCAGACTTCGAGATGCCGCCCGTGAAGAAGACATCGCCCTGGCTGGGCAGGTATGCCAACAGGAAGACATTGCCGAAATACTCATCGTTGAAGACAAAGTCGCTGATCATCACCCTGCCCGTGTAGGCCTTGCTCTTGCCCATAACCACCAATCGCAGTTTGCTGGAAACATCACCACCGAAGGACATGCCGCTCTGTTGCAGATACGAGTTGAGGATGGAGATATCGAGATTCTTGATGTCGATGGTGAGCGAATCGTTGATATCGTCAGAGTAAGTGCCATCCACGCCGATATGGCTGCGGTTGGTGGCCAGACTCATATTGTCGAAACGGATTTTCTTGTTGAGGATATGAAGAGCATTGTTCTTCTCAAAATGCCAAGCCTCATCGCGGATGTACAACTCCGACGGGTCAAAGCGCACCACAATGTGGTCGCGACTGCTGAAGTCCACCTCACCGGCTAACCGCGAGGCGTAGTCGGAAATCACCTCCGGATTCTGCCAATGTGCGCTATACTCTAAATGGTTGTTAATCAAATCGGTTTGAAGTCCAATATTCTTGAAATCCATCCTGTTTTTCTTGCCCGCCAGGCTAAAGGTGTCGCAGTTGGCATGCAGCACAAACGACTGGTCGGCACGCTCGTGGCCCGACACTTCCACCTCCCTGAAAAAGAGTTTCCGGTTGATGATGATGCGGCGGCTCGATACCAGCAGGCTGTCTTGGTGCTTTTGCGGATTGACTTGGAAGAACACTTTGGAGTTCGGAGCGACAAAGCTGTTGGGCAGGAACATCGACATCACATTCCACAGATGATAAGTTTCGGCATTGAAGGTGAGATAATGCTCCTCAATGTTGTTGGTCCGTTCAAACTGCTTCAGCTTTTCGCTCTTTTCGGGCAGCAGTTGCGAGAAATAGCGGTAAGCCACACTCTTCAAAACATCAGCCATCGAGCGCAGCGAGTAGTCGGTCTTCAACGAAGCGTTCAGCACGTTGGAAGTCAATATAAGCTGATGATCGGCACGCTCATTATTGATGGCAACCAATCGAAGTCGTTGAATGTCAAAGCGTTTGTTGTCCACACGGCACTTCAGCGTGTCGGCTTGTGCAAAGCCGTTGAAATTATCGATGTCGGTGCCGTGCATCTTCAATCCTAATGAATTGATTTTCAGGTTAAAGGAAGGATTATTCTGGGCATAAAGAATGAGCTTCTTGAACCCTTTAGCCGTGGCGCTGTCCACTTTGGGATAACGTTGCACGATCTGTCCCGGGGCGAAGTTGTCGATTTTGAGGTTAGCCTGGAAGTTCGGCGACGGCCGCTGCCAATCGGCCATACCATCAAAAGCAAAGAGGCAGTTGGTGTCGGCCGAGGTAACTGTGCCTTCGGCTTTCTTGTGAGCATACTTGGCGTTCAGTTTCACGTTTCTCAGCGGATAGTGAACCAAATCGGCGCGTGCAATATGGCCCGTCAGTGTGGCCGTAGCCGACGAGAGAAAGTCGGAGGTCTGCTCCTTAGGCAGAGCTGTGCCTTTGATTTTGGCATTCATCACCACCGAACCCAGCAAATCCTCCTTCTTCAAAAAGCTACCCAGATTAAATCCGTCGGTGCGCACATCACCCTCGTAAGTATAAGTGCCGTCAGGCTTACGCAAGGTAAAGCCGGCGTCCACCTGACCGAGAGCGGTACCCAGCAACACCTGTGTGTCGAAATCGGACATGGTGCCCTGATAGACCACATCGGTCTTGACATTGCCCAACGAAGTCACTATGTCGGGCAGCGGAATCTTTTTCCCCTTAGGCAGCAAAAACGAATGCAACTCCCTCATATTGAGATTGGAACTGCGGATATCGGCATCAAAGCGCAACGAGTCGTGGCGAGTAATGTCGTCAATGGCCAAATCGCCTTTCACCACGGTCTTCTCTTTGTAGTGGGCGTTAATGTCCGACAGCTTGAGGGCATTCACGGGACCGTCCACCTGTACCGAAGAAATCTTGACGATATTGTTCATCCCCTTGATTGACGGCACAAAGCAGGCTACATCGCCCAGTTGCAGCACCGAAGGACGCACCTTAGCTTTGAAAATGACACTATCGACAAACGAACTGTAGGTTTTCCATGTATCATAATAGAAGCCAAAGTCCATAAAGATACGGCTCTCGGGCGTTACTAGCGCAAGACTGTCGAAGGTCAGCCCTTTGCTGTTGATGCGGAAATTGCCCGCCGCATTCAGCAGTTTGAAGCCCGTATATTGGTTAAAGGCCAACTTGCTGATATTGGCGGAAACATCATCCCTGTCAACCAAGAAGTTGCGACTCGAGAAATCGATGTCTGCCAACTCGAAAAAGGCGTAGTCCATCACCGAATCCTGCGGCTGATGCACACGGATGTTCTCGTTCTCATACACAAAATACGAATGTGTCAGTTTCAGCTTATCCGACTGGAACACAAAGCCTTTGCCTGGCGTATCCTTCTTAAACTTCTGCGCCCACTCGGAGATGTTCACGGAATCGTGACCGCGGTATTTCTTGATAACCACCCTCGCCCCATCAGCTTCAATAACATAGAATTTCAACCTGAAGGGCGAAAAAGCCAGCGACTTGAGCCGTCCCGACACATCGTCCACCACAATCATGCCGTTGTGCTCCATATCCATAATCTCCACCTTGTCGGCCTTCACCTTCAAAGTAGGCGTGATGTAGATATGGCCGATGGAAATCTCACTTTGCCAAGCTTTCGATATCTTGCTCGTAACAAAGTCAACCACAGCATTTTGCACCGCCGGCACAAACAGCAGACCCACCACCACCAAATCCAGCACCAGCAAGCTGCCGATAATCCACAGCAGCACCTTGCCTATTTTTTTCGTGATGGTTTTCGTCTTTCCCATGCTCTTTTGGTGGTCTAATGTATTGATACTTTGACTCAATGTTGCAAAAATATAGAAAAAGCAAACTTTAAAGCCCCTGCCTAATCGTAAATTTATTGACTATGGATTGTTTACATTATGATTAAAAATAAAGACTTTTTATTTTAGAAAATGATAAATTTGCATTGCGTTCTTTTTGCAGAATGTTTTTTGTTCAAATATTTATTTATCAATAACTTAAATCTAAATTAGAAAAGGCATTGAAAAAAATAATCATCATATTGCTACTGGTTATACTCTACACATTCGGTTTTTCCTTGCTCACACAATTGGAAGGGAATAATCTGGACAGAGTGCTGCGCGACAATGTGTCGATGTTGTTAACGGAAGAGGCGTGGGCCGAAAACCGTCTGAAGAACATGTCGTTGGAAGAGAAGATTGCCCAGCTGATGATGATTCGTATCCATTCCAACTTCAGCAAGGAGTACCAGAACAATATGGTGGAGGAGATTGAGAAGTACCAGCCTGGCGGCGTTTGCTTTTTCCAAGGCGGCCCCATACGCGAAATAACCCTCACCAACCGCATCCAGGCAGTCAGCAAAATACCGCTACTGGTGGGTATTGACGGCGAGTGGGGACCGGCCATGCGCTTGGACAGCTGCCATATCTTCCCACGTCAGATGACGATGGGCGCGATGGACCCGCAAGACGACTCGCTCATTTACCAGATGGGCTGCGAAGTGGCCAAGCAGTGCAAGGCTATGGGCATCCATATCAACTTTGCCCCCTGTGTCGATGTGAACAACAACCGCAACAACCCCGTCATCAATAGCCGCTCGTTTGGCGAGAACCGCGACTTTGTGGCCCAAAAGGCCATCGCCTACATGCAGGGTATGCAGGACAACGGCGTGAGCGCCTGCGCCAAGCACTTCCCCGGCCATGGCGACACGGGCACCGACTCACACTCAAGCCTGCCAACCATCAAGAAGACAAGACAGGAACTGGACTCTATGGAGCTATTTCCCTTCCGTAAGATTATCAATGCCGGCGTGGATATGGTGATGGTTTCGCACCTCAACGTGCCCGCCCTTGACCCCGCCCGCAACTCCATCGCCACGCTCTCCTATCCCATCATCACCGAGCTGCTGCAGAAAGATATGGCTTTCGACGGCATCATCGTCACCGATGCGATGGATATGAACGGCCTGCGCAGCCACTACCCGCGTGTGGGCGACGGCGAAATCAAAGCCCTGTTGGCTGGCGTGGACGTGCTGCTGCTGCCCGGCGCACTGAGCACCGTCATCCCTGCTATCAAGAATGCTGTGGAGAATGGCACCATCCCCGAAGAACTGATTGACGAGAAGTGCCTGAAGGTGCTCAAGTTCAAGTATGGCAAAGGCTTGAAGCATGTTAAGCCGCTGAGTACCAAAGACATTTACGACAAGACCAACTCCGCTTCGGCACGCAAAATCTCCGCCGAAATAGAAGCCAAGAGCCTCACACTGCTGAAAAACGAAGACGGCATACTGCCCCTCTCCACCAAAGAAGCCGGCAAAGTGGCACTGCTCTGCATTGGCGGCATCCGCGACTCGGCACAATACCACCAGCTGTGCAACCAGTACGGCATCGGCTATGTGCACACCGACCGCTCCATCAAGAAAGCCAAGTATCCTGTGCTGCTTAACCAACTGGCACCCTATTCCAAAGTGATTATAGCCATGCTGAGCACCAACCAGCTGCCCAACTATCACTACGGCATCTACCAGGAATCGGTATCGTTCATTCAGGAAGTGCTGAAGAGCAAAGACGTCATCCTGTCGGTGGGCGCCAACCCATACTCGCTTACCCGTTTTGGCTCCTTTGCGAAATACAAAGCGCTCATTGTCAGCTACCAAGCCACCCCCACAACCGTGGCAGGAGTGCTGGCTGCTGTTTTTGGCAAAGCCTCCTTCTCGGGGCGACTGCCCGTGGCCACCCCGGCGTTCAAACTGCAAGAGGGCATCCAGCTCCACTCTCTCAACGACCCCAACGGCTTCAGCACACTGACCGCCGCCGCCGACCGCAAAATCGACTCGCTGATGAACAACGGCATCAAGAACACCATCTTCCCAGGTGCGCAAGTCATCGCCATCCACAAAGGCAAAGTGGTGTACCATAAGAACTTCGGCCACAACACCTACGAGCCCACCTACCCCGTTACCGACGGCACCATCTACGACATCGCCTCCATGACCAAGTCGGCAGCCACCACCCTCGCGGTGATGAAACTCTACGAGGAGGGCAAAATCAAGCTTACCGACAAGATAGGCACCTACCTCCCCTTCCTGAAGGGCTCTAACAAAGAGAATCTTACTCTAGCTGAATTACTTACCCACACTTCGGGACTGCCCGCCTTCATCCCTTTCTACAAGAAAATGCTTACCAACAACAACTGGGACCCCGCTTGGCTAAGACCCGAAAAAGGAGGCCAGTTCACCATCGAAATAGCCAAGGATGTCTATATGCACCAAGGCTTTCCTGCCGCCGTCAAGAAAGAGATTGCCAACTGTAAATTGGGGGCCAAAACATACGTTTACAGCGACTTAGGCTTTGTTCTGCTCAAAGAGATGGTGGAATCGCTGACAGGCACCACCATGGACAAGTACCTTGAGCAACATTTCTACCGCCCGCTGAAGATGAACCACACCTGCTTCAACCCTTATCGCACCGTCAATATCAACACCATAGCGCCCACCGAAAACGACCGCACCTTCCGCAAACAGGTGGTGCAGGGCTATGTCCACGACCAGACAGCAGCTGTCTTCGGCGGCGTCTGCGGCAATGCGGGCCTATTTTCCAATGTCAGCGACCTGGCCATTCTCTTCCAAATGCTGATGAATGGCGGCACTTACAACGGCATCACCTTCTTCAAGAAGGAGACCGTCCAACTGTTCACTTCCACTTATGTGCTGCACGGCTGCCAGCGTCGCGGCTTGGGCTTTGACACGCCGAGTCACGAGAAAAAAAGCTCTATCCTGCCAGCCGCCGCTAGCAAGAAAACATTTGGACATCAAGGATTTACGGGCACTGTCTTCTGGTGCGACCCCGACAATGACCTCATCTACATCTTCCTCTCCAACCGCGTTTATCCCGATGCGGAGCCTAACAAACTCTCTAAGAGCGGCATACGCCTGCATGTGCACCGCGCCGTGTACGAAGGTTTGGGAATCAAATAAGAGAGAAGCACTTTTGTGACAACATAAAAAAGGGCGCGGCATGAATGCCGCGCCCTTGCAGTATCATTCATTCAGACTTACGGGATCTTCACTTCTACCTGTTCGCTATAAGACACATTTGTCATATTCTTGCCAAAGGCTCGGAAATAATAGGTGGAACCTGAATCCAGGTAAGTGGCGTCCACTTGAAAATGGTACTCCGGTTCTGAGGAACCGCCTTTCCAATAAGTACGATCTATATCCATCTGGGGATTCGTAGTCTTGCCCCAAACAACACCCACTCTTGTATAATCACCGCCGGTATTCTTCAGTGTACCATAAACAGTCACTGATCTGGTGCTCGGATTCACAGCTGACACGCTGTCAATGACCACTTCTGGATCTGTTGTCTTACTGCCCTCTCCCAACACACAACGCACTGAGTAGCAGGAATAGCTTGAAGCAGAGTAAAGCGCTTCCCTATAGCTATTTGCATAATTAAGCTTAAAAGCAGAGGCGTCGGCTGTCCACAAATAGCCACAACGATTTAACTCCCTGGCGCTTGTAGATGGAGCAGCGTAACCTGCTGGCACCCATGAGAAACCAGTGGCATTATTATTCAATGTGTCATTACCCACTGCGCATCCATTGGAGCTATATTCCCAACCCCATTGTGACGCCAATGCTTGTACATAATTGTAAGAGTTGCACAAATATTTGTCTTGAGTGCTAACATAGTCCATCATGTCATACAATTCGGCTTCAGAAGGAACATGCCAGCCGTCAGGGCAAATGCCTTGAACAGTATCACCATAAAAAACATTGTTTCTTGCTGATACGGCATACCAGCTGTAAAGTAAACCATATTTAGCCTTTTTGGTACTGTCATTAACGGGATAATAATAGTAGGGCATGGCTATGTTGGAGTAGCATCCATACTGGATTTCGGTACCGTCGGCATAATGCTTGGTGCGCAGATTTTCCTTGGTCCAGCAAACACCGCCAATCTCCACTGTATTATAAACATTGCCCTCGTAGTCGGTTACCGTCTCGTGGCCTTTGCAGGGCTTTCCATCAATATATTCCTTTGTGGTAAACTCAACCACCTTGCCGTATGCCACACCACCATCTAAGGCTACGAATGGTCTTACATAGTATTTGCAATTGGCTTTGAGTTTCTCAAGGTTGGCTACCATCTTGCCATCCACAATCTCTACCTGCACTCTTGTACTGTTAATGTTGGGAGTAATGTAATACTCGCTGTAGCAAAAGCCTGTTGCCAGTATCTCTTTTCCAGCGGTATCGGCTACCGTAGCCGAAATAGTGGCTGTCCTGTAATCAACATCTGTCACCTCTCCGGTAGTAACCATAGGCATGGGAATGGTGTAACCATCACCCATGACACAACGGATGGCCATACCTAAATCACGCCAATACGCATTAATGCTAGGACGCGTGCCAGTAGAACTCATTAACATACCAATTACCCTATTCTGTGACCTGTCGAATGTTGAGGACCACCAGGAGCCTGCTTCCAAAAATGGATAAGTGCTTGTAAACAATACACCTGCGGGACGGGCGTTAAAACCAGCCGCATTGTTGCCAGCACGTTCATAACCTATTGTACAGTTATCCTCACTTTCCTTCCAACCTATCGTGTCGGCCATGGCTTTGGCTATTTGGTATTCCAAACCATCGCATCTGAATCGTTCAAAACCATTCAGATAATTAAGCATTTGCGTCCATTCCTTTTCACTCGGCACATGCCAGCCATCCGGACATGGACCTTGCAGACCTAACGCGGTGTCAAGAGGATTTACCTTAAGATAATCGATATT
>JAEERB010000218.1 GCA_016285615.1 Bacteroidales bacterium | reverse complement strand
TTTTTAGCTTTTTGGGATGCAAAGGAATGGGAATGATGAGGTCAATGTCTTGATATAAGGGCGATTCAGCTAATTTGCGTCCGTAGTATTCGCCCAAGAAGGCACCGATTTCTTTGTTGCCACGGTATTTCAGGCTGTGCAAGATATGCTGGGCGTGGGTGCCCTTGCGGAAAAATAGCAGCGATGCCGTCTCTTTGACGGGCACACGGCCCGCAAATAGGAGCGTGAGCGGATTGCTGTGGTCGAGGTGGTAGTTGGTTTCGGGGAGATGCAGCATGCAATCGAGGCACAAATGCTTTTCGTTTTGTTGCAACACTTGTTGGCAACCGACGCATAAGTCGGGATAAAATACGGATAATACGTTGTTTATCAACGAAATGAATTTTGACATAAATATTGCAATATTTTTATAAATTTGCAGTTCAATATCTAAGTCACAAAAGTAAAAATAATTTTTGTCATGGAAACAACTCCTATGGAAAATAAACAACCGGAAACCAATCCCTTGAAAAAATGGGTGATGGTTTTAGGCATTTTGGCCGGCGTATTTTTTGTTACGACCATCTATTTCGCCTTCTTTGGCAAGCCTGTAGTCAATTACCAATATGTGCAGACAGTCAATGAAAAGGACCAGTTACAAGCAGAACTCAATTCCTTGATGGCAGAGCACAATCGCATTAAGGAGCAATATGAGGATGTGTCGGGCTTGTTGAGCGAAAAAGACAGCATCATCATGGCCAATGCTGAAGAAATCAAGGCGTTGATTAATTCTCAAGCCGATTACAGAAAAATTAAGAAACAACTCGCTCGTCTGCAAAACATTGCTAAAGAGTATGTTTCAGAAATAGATAAACTCTACACTGAAAATCAGGCTCTGAAAGAGGAAAATACGCAGGTGAAGGAGACTTTGGCACAGACGCAGCTGGAGAAAGAGGCTATGGCCAAGGATAACGAGGATTTGAATAGCAAGATAAATGCGGCGGCTGTCCTGAAAGCCTACAATATCAAAGGTTCCGCTGTTTATTACAAGTCGAAAGGTACAGTGGAAGTGATTACCGACAGAGCTTCTAAGGTGGAGAAATTCAAGACTACGCTTACGCTGGCTGAGAACTCACTCGCCGCTGCCGGTCCTGTCAACATCTATTGCCGTGTGGCCATCCCCGGTTCGGGCAAGGTGCTCACGCCTGGTGCTGCTGATGCTTATACTTTTATGAACGAAGGTCAGCGCCTGCAATATACTGCCAAGGCCGTGGTAAACTACACCGGACAAGCCGAGAATGTGGTGCTGTTCTGGGATTTGCGCGATAACGACAGAGCCATCAAAGGTCAGTATGTAGTGCAAGTTTTCACCGATGATCATTTGTTAGGTGAAACTTATTTCACGTTGAACTAAGAAATTTGAAGATAAAGAAAAAGCCGCTGAAAAGCGGCTTTTTTTATTGTCTAGTGAAGCAGCACCCAAAGTTTGTCTTTCAGTTCGGTAAGGTTCATGCCTGTGTGTGAAGAGATGAATAATACCGGCACATCGGCAGGCACCTTTTTCTCCAATTTTTTCAACTCCTCGGGCTGCAAGAGGTCGCATTTGGTGATGGCAATCATCCTTTTTTTGTCCATCATCTCGTCATTGTAAGCCTGAAGCTCTTTGAGCAGAATTTTGTATTCTTTTTTGATGGATGGCGAGGTGGCGGGAATCATGAACAGCAGGGCTGCGTTGCGCTCAATATGGCGCAGGAATTGCAGGCCGATGCCTTTCCCTTCGGAGGCGCCTTCGATAATTCCGGGAATGTCGGCAATGGTGAAGGATTGGTGGTCGCGGTAGGCTACCATGCCCAGGTTGGGCGTGAGCGTGGTGAAGGGGTAGTCGGCAATTTTGGGCTTGGCGTTGGAAAGCTTTGAAATCAGGGTTGACTTGCCCGCATTGGGGAAACCGACCAGTCCCACGTCGGCCAGCACTTTCAGCTCTAAGGCCAACCAGCCTTCGGTGCCGGGTTCGCCGGGTTGGGCAAAGCGGGGCGTTTGTCGCGTGGCGGTCTTGAAGTGGACGTTGCCCTGTCCGCCGCGGCCACCCTTCATGATGATGACCTCTTCGCCGTCATTGAGCACTTCGCCAATCAGCTCGTCAGTCTCGGGGTCTTTGACGATGGTGCCTAACGGCACTTCTACGATGGCGTTTTTGCCATCACGACCGAAGCACTGCTTGGCAGCGCCATTCTCGCCATCTTCGGCAAAAATGTGCTTGGTGTAACGTAAATGTAAGAGTGTCCATAAGTTGCGGTTTCCGCGCAGGATGACATCGCCACCTTTGCCGCCGTCGCCGCCGTCGGGTCCGGCCTTGGGATTGCGTGCCTCGCGTGCCAAATGCGCCGAGCCAGCACCGCCGTTACCCGAGCGGAAATAGATTCTTACAAGGTCAATAAAGTTAGCATTCGATGTTCCCATAAGTGTGAGTTTAAATATGAAGATGTCCCTACAAAAATCGTGCCAGCTTCTATCTTTCCAAAATTTGCAGGTTGTCGACTGCCAAACGGATTTTTATCCATTTGAAAAACTGTTGCTTATCTTCATCGGAGGGGTCTCCATTGTAGGTGACAATCAGCGTGGGGAAGGTTTTCGCCTTCGTGGTTTTGACATCCACCTGCACCGAATTGTCGATAGAGAAGTTCTTGACAAACGGGAACTGTAGGGCAATCTCGCAGGCTATCTGTTCGTAAGAGTCGGCCACACGTTTCTGCAGGGTGATGTCTTGCTCCATCAGCCGGATGATGGAATCCTTCTCGGCGATGACGGAATCTCGCTTGGCTAACAGATTCTCGATAATGTTAGCTTGTACCGACACGTCCATGTTGATGGAATGTCCAGTCTGTTTTATTTCCAACTTGGTCTTCTTGATGCCATAATCGTCGAGTTTATTTTGCAGTTGGCTTATTTCGTCTTGTGAGAGGGCGCGTCCGAAGAGCGACAGCTGGATGCACGAGCCATTGCGGTGAAATTCATTTTCAGCGGAAAGCACCTGCGTGTCTTCAAACATGTCGGTTAGCTGTATCTCTTTGACAAACTTGTTGGCCTGATACTGGAATCTACTTTCTCGTATGACATTGATGGCCATGAAGATACTCGGTACAATAACCAAAATGGCGAAAATGGTGATGGTCCGCTTCACAAGTTTGCGCTGGTGTGGGTCTAAATATTGCACATACGGGAAGTGCAAATATCTGACCATAATGAAAGTGGCTAATGAGATGAAGAACGAGTTGATGAAGAAAAGATAGAAGGCGCCTAAAAAATATTGGAATTGTCCGGTAGCCAAGCCATAGCCCGCAGTACAGAGTGGCGGCATCAATGCCGTGGCGATGGCAACGCCCGAAATGACGGTGAACGACTGTTCTTTG